>CASEMS010000088.1 GCA_949288955.1 uncultured Lentisphaeraceae bacterium | reverse complement strand
CTCAGGGCGGTTTTGGGCATTTTTAGAAAAGTCTTCTTTCGTTGAGAAATGAATGATATAACTTGTTTTGGCAGTCGTTCGATTTTTTACCTTACGCTCATCCTTCCAAGGATGTTCCCCATCATTAGGCCGAGGCGTCAAGCCTCGGCCTTTTGCTTTATCTGTTGCGCCTCAAACGGTGTGTGCAAGAAAGGCCGCAGGGTCAGTCCAAGGCGCGGCGGTAGGCTTCGCCCCAGGCGGCCATCGCGTCGAAGAGGGGGAGGAGACCTTGGCCGAGGGGGGAGAGGGCGTATTCCACGGGCGCGGGCTTGCCGGGCAAAACGGTACGGACGAGGAGCCCGTCGGTCTTCAACGCGCGGAGACTCTCGGTGAGCACCTTCTTGCTGACCCCGGGGAGGGCGCGATGCAAGGCGCCGAAACGGATGGGCCCGGCGAGGATCAGTTCCCGCAGGATGAGGAGCTTCCACTTGCTGCCGATGAGCCCAATCGTAACGGCGATGGGACAGGGCGGGAGTTCTGACTTCTTCACCATGGCATTGCCTCCCAAGTGGTTACAAAAAGGTGCCTACTGGCGGTCTTGCGCACGGTGCGCTATCCTAGGCCGCGTTTTCCACCCATTCTAACAGAAAGGAACGAACATGAGAACCTCCGCGATCACCCTGCCCGGCTGCACCCTCCACGTCTGCGACACCGGCGACGCCCTCTCCGACACCTGCTTCGCCTTCGAGGGCCCCGAAGGCCTGGTCTGCCTTGAGGCGCCCGCCTTCCAGCCCGATGTCGACGCTTGGAAGGCCCACCTCGCCACCCTCGGCAAACCCATCCTCGGCGTGCTCACCCCCTACCACGTGGGCGGGGCCGACCAATTGGGCGAGACGCTCGCTACCGCCCGCACCGTCGCCGCCCTCGCCCCCGGTGGCGCCATCCATGGCATCGTGGCGGGCTTCGAGACGGCCTTTCACGGCGCCTTCCTCCAGCCCAAGCCCATCGCCAAGGTCATCCCCGAAGGCACCCTCCGCCTCGGTGGTTTCACCTTCGTGATTCGCGACGAAGGCTACGGCTTTGCCGTCGACCTCCCCGCCGCTCGGCTCACCGCCACCCACCTCTTCGGTGCCGACTGCCATAGCCTGCTGACCTCCCGCGCGGCGATCGACGTCGCCTTGGCCCAATGCGACGCCTTCGAGGCCGCGGGCGTCCGCCTCATCCTCTCCACCCACCACCTCCCCGAAGGCCCCGAAGCCATCCCCCTCAAACGCGCCTACCTCCTCCGCGTCAAGGCCATCGCCGATACGGCGCCCGACGCCCCGGCCTTCGAGGCCGCCGTCAAGGCCGCCTACCCGAACCTGGCCGCCGAGGCCTACCTCGCCATGACCGCCGCCGCCCTCTACTGCTGAACGCCCGCCGAAAACCATCCCCGCCGCTGATGCTCCGAGACTCAGCCGCTAGGTATCCTTGGGTCAGCGGCCAATCCGCCTTGCGTCAGCCGCCACCTCTGGGCGGGGCCCCGTCCTTCACGTCCTTCGGGTCCTTCAGATCCCTCACGCCCTTCGGGCGGAAAAGGACCTGAAAGATCTGAAGGACGAAAAGGACCTGAAGGACACCCGAGAAGAAAGGGCCGCCATCGCGCCGAGTGCCCCGGCTTTGTGGGAGAGTGTGCCTTACCCCTGTGGCGCGAAGACGGCGGGCGGGAGGGCGAAACAAGGGGGCGTTCTCGCCCCCGCCGCTTTCGCCCGGCGTTAGCCCGCCGTCCTTCGCGCACCCTCGCGTCCCCGCGGAAACGAAGATCCCGGTAGCGGCGGCAGGGAGGCTCGCGTTGCGGGGGGAGTTGACCGCAAACGCAAGAGGGCACGGGAGGCTCGCGGGCTAACGCCGGTCGCTCTGCGGGCTTCGCCCGCTGACCGCTCCCTACCGCCCGCGCCTCCCGCGCTGCCCAAAAGGGGTGGGCGCTCCCCAAAAAGGCATCGGCGGCTAACCCACCTCGACTCAGCGGCCAAGTCTCCGCGAAGACGCGGTTGCGCCGGGACACATCGGCGCTAACGCCGGGCACATTCGTGCCCTCCCGCGCCGAGTGCCCCGGCTTCTGTGGGGAGTTTGCCAGACCCTTTGACGCGAAGGCGGCGGACGGGAGGGTGAAACAAGGGGCGTTCTCGCCCCCGCCGCTTTCGCCCGGCGTTAGCCCGCCATCCTTCGCGCACCCTCGCGTCCCCGCGGAAAAGAACGCTCGGCCGCCACCCCTCCCCGCCTCGGCGGCTGACGCACCGAGACTCAGCCGCTGATCCTCCCCGCCTTGGCGGCCGATCCGATGAGACTCAGCCGCTGATCCACGGGGCGTCGGCGGCGGGGTGGGGTGGCGGTTGCGCGGGGGCGGGGATTGTGGTAGGATAGGGGCACGTTTAAGGAAAGGAGTTAGACATGAACGCGAAGTTTCGTTTCTGCCGACGCTCCTGCCCCTTCCTTAAGGGGCTGACGACGGCTATCGGGATGGGTGATTGCCATCCCGCCCCCTCCGACAGGTTCTGAATGACGGGCCGTGGCCCGTTGGGCACCGACCGGGCTCCCCGCGCTAGGCGTGAGCGCCGCGGGTCGGCGAATCGTCGTTCGGTCTTGTAACCTGGAGGTCTCTCATGAATAGGATTTTGCTGGAGGCGCCCGTGGGGCGTCTGTTCGCGCGTTATTTGTTCCCGACGGTCTGCGCGACGTTGGTGACGGCGATCTATCTCTTCGCGGACACGGTGATGGTGGGTTATCGCCTGGGCGCGGAGGGGGTGGCGGCGCTGAACCTGATCATCCCGCTGGAGTTTGGGTTCTTCGCGGTGGGCTCGCTGCTGGGCAACGGCGGCGGGATCTGCTTCACGCGGCGCATGAGCGTGGGGGATGTGGCGGGGGCGCGGCGGTGCTTCGCCACGGCGGTGGCGGCGGGTGCGGCCTTCGCGGTCGTGGCCACCGCGCTGTCGTTGCTCTTCCTGCGGCCGTTGGCGGCGCATGTGCTGGGCGCGGGGGAGGGGGCGCTGCTGGGGGCGGCGGTGGAGTACGGCGTCTTCATCGCGGCGGGGTGCCCGGCCTTCGTGGCTGTCACGCTGTTGGCGCCGATGCTTCGGCATGACCGCGCGCCGCGGCGGGCGATGGCGGGCGTGTTGGCCGGCGGGCTGACGAACATCGTCCTGGACTGGGTCTTCCTCTATCCGTTGGGGTGGGGGTTGGCCGGGGCGGGGTTGGCGACGGCGTTGGGGGCGACGCTCTCGGCGTGCGTCATGCTGACGCATTTCCGTTGGCCGGGGCGGGGGCTGTGGTGGGCGCGCCCGTCGTGGCGGCGTTTGCCGGAGGTGGTCGGTTTCGGGGGCGGCGACTGCCTGCAGGAGCTGGCCGGGTGCGTCTCGGTGATGCTCTTCAACCGGCTGACGCTGGCCTTCCTGGGGGAACCGGGGCTGGTGGTCTATGGCGTGGTGGCCAACTACCTGCTGACGATGACGGCGCTCTTCAACGGCGTGGCCCAGGCGGCGCACCCGCTGACGGCGGCGAACGCGGCGGCGGGTTTGGGGGCGCGCGCGGGCCGGGTGGTGTCGCTGGCGTTGCGTACGGCGGCGGGCGCGGGGGCCGTGGC
>CASEMS010000087.1 GCA_949288955.1 uncultured Lentisphaeraceae bacterium | reverse complement strand
GCTGGTGGCCTCGGCGCCACGGTTCCAGGCGGGGGCGCAGGCGCACCATTGGGTGGCGGCGTCGGTGGCGTGCACGATCCAGAAGAAGCTTTCGCGCAGGTCGCCGCCGCCCTCGCAAGCAACCCGGGGGAGCGCTTCGTCTTCCACGTGCTGTGCGGGGATCTCTCGGCGGCCAGCCGGGCGCGGCTGGGGGCGATGGCGGGGCCGCGCGCGGAGGTGGTCTTCCACGACGTGGACGCGGGGCGGGTGAGCGGCTTCCCCGTCTTCCTGGAGCACGTCTCGCGCGAGACCTACTTCCGCTACTTCGTGCCCGAGCTGATCGCGGCGCCGCGGGTGATCTATTCCGACGTGGACGTCTTGGTGCGGGGGCCCCTGCGGCGCTGTGGGAGACGGATTTGCGGGGGCTCCCGCTCGGGGCCGTGCGCGAGGTGGGCGACCTCGCCGCGACGCCTTCGCCCGTGTGGGCGCGTTACCGCCGGACGATCGGCATCCGCGACGGCAACCCGTATTTCTGCGCCGGCCTGTTGCTGATGGATTGCGAACGCCTGCGGGCGGAGGACGCCGCGCGCCGCCTCATTGAGGACACCGCCCGTTGCGCGCGGGAATTGACGCCCGACTTCTTCAGCGCCACCGACCAGGTGGTCCTCAACCGCGTCTTCCAAGGGCGCATCCTGCCCCTGCCCGCGCGTTACGGCATGACGGGCGCGATGCTGCGGCTGCGCCCGCGCGAGCCAATCGTCATCCGCCACTATATGGGCCACTACGAGAAGCCGTGGTGCAACGTGGCGTGGAACCGCACGTGGCCGCCCTATCTGCGCTTTCTGCTGCGCACGCCGTGGCGTGGCGAGGCGGCGCGCTTCGTGCTGGGGCACCTCTGGGGCCTGGTCTGGAGCGTGCAGACGAAGAACGGCCACACGCGCGCCTTCCTCTTCGGCCTGCGCGTCTTCAAGCGTGCGGCCCGCCGCCCAGCCCAAACCAAGGAGTCCCTGCCATGAACGCGACGCCCACCGTCTCCGTCATCCTGCCGCTCTACCGGGTCAAGGATTACCTGGCGGAGGCCATCGCCTCCGTGCGGGCGCAGACTTTCGCGGACTGGGAGTGCCTGTGCTTGGACGACGGCAGCGGCAACGGCATGGCCGAGCTGGCGCGGGAGCTGACGGCGGGCGACGCGCGCTTCGCCGTCCACGCCTTCCCGAACGTGGGCGTCGCCGCCACGCGCAACCGCGGCCTGGACTTGGCGCGCGGGGCCTACATCGCCTTCCTGGATCAGGACGACGCCTACCACCCGCGCTACCTGGAGCTTTTGCTGGGGGCGCTGAGGCAGACCGGCGCCGCGTGCGTGACGTGCGCGTGGCGCTCGGAGCCGTTCGCGGCGGGCGAGCCCGCGCCGGCCGCCGAGCCGCGCCTCGTCGAAAGGCCCTGCGCGTGGTTGCTGGCGCGGGGCACGGCGACCGTCGCTGTCTGGACCAAGCTGTGGCGGCGCGAGGCCTTGGGCGGCCTGCGCTTCGAGCCGTCGCTCCGCGGCTCCGACGACGCGCTCTTCACCTATTCGGCCTTCGCGCGCTTCGGGCGCGTCGCCGTCCTGGACGCGGCGCTCTACTTCTACCGCCGCCACCCCGCCGCGGTCTCCGTCCGCAACCCGCCCAGTTACCTGCTGGCCAACCT
The DNA here is from genome assembly GCA_949288955.1 of uncultured Lentisphaeraceae bacterium. Taxonomy (GTDB): domain Bacteria; phylum Verrucomicrobiota; class Kiritimatiellia; order RFP12; family DVOR01; genus Spyradenecus. The sequence goes on along the minus strand of CASEMS010000087.1, from coordinate 505 downwards.
GCGGTTCGTCGCGTTGCTGCCCGCGGTGCTGCCGCCGCTGCCGCGGCGCGTGGCCGCCAAAGGGCTGCTCCGGCTGCTGGCAAACTTCTGCAAGCTGCTTCGGCGGAGCGACGCGCCCCTCGCTGTCCAGCGGGCGCTCCTGCTGCGCGTCCTGGCAATCATGCGGCGCAACGGGCTTTCGGTCTGGGGCTGGTCGTTCGGGAAACGGCGGGCGTGGTGGCGGCTCTGCCGGCGCGTCGGCCTGGCGCCCACGGTGTGGCTGCCTTGGGGAGGGAAAACGTTGGGATTTGGGTGCGCGTTTTTGGTGGGATTTTTGGGAGAGGGGTGGAGAAGGGGCGGGAGGGGTGTGCGCAAGGCGTTGGCGGGCAAGGGGTTGCGTGAAAAGTGAGAAGTGACGGAAAAAAGACTTGCAATGAGGACGGGATTGTGCGATTATATATCCCGTTTTCGCGCCTCTGCCGAACGGCACGCGCAACGATCTCTGAAAACGGAATTCGCTCAAATG
>CASEMS010000086.1 GCA_949288955.1 uncultured Lentisphaeraceae bacterium | reverse complement strand
CAGTTGCTCGGCGGGAGCGTCTTCAGTTCGGAAACGGTGGCGGAAATCGGCATAGAGCAATGTTTTACGGCGGCGGGAACGACGGCGCAACCGTTTTCCGGAAAAAAGTTTTCGCCGCGGAGTTTTTCCGCACGGAAAACTTGATTTTCCGCGCAAAGCGTCGGAGAACCGTTCCCGCCATGCTCAGTCAAAACGTCATCTATGCGCTGAACGAACAGTTCGGCAAGGAAATGTATTCGGCGAACCTCTATCTCGCCATGTCCGCGTTCCTGCGGAACGCCGGTTTGCCGGGGTTGCGGCACACTTGGCCCGTCTGCCGCGGAAATCTCCACCCACCTCGCCGGCGCATCCTGGTGACGCTCTTCTGCCGCCTGCCCTTGAGCGTCGTGAACATCGTCCACGCCGCGCGGGTCTCCGTCCTCCTCGCCTTCTTCCTGCTGCGCAACCTTCCCTTCCCGCCCTTTTCCCTCCTGTCCCCCTGATCGTCAAAAGCCCCGCCCCTGAAAAGGGCGGGGCTTTTCGTGCCGCCGCGCGCTCACATCCCGGAGCGGGGGGCGATGACGGCGACGCCGGCGGAACGGTCGCCGCCGTCGCCCTCGCCCGTGATGCGCAGGGCATAGGTGGGCGAGCCCGGCGCGCGGGCGGGGAGGCGGAGGGCGTAGATGTTTTTGTCGCGGCGCACGCCGGCATAACCCGCGTGCGCGTCCTCCGCCACGGGGCGGCCGTTCTCCAACAGCTCCACCTTGGCGATCTTCAGGGCGTTGGGGCCGCTCTTCCAGAGGATCTCGACCTCGTAGAGGCCGGCGGGGCCGATCTGGTCGGTCACGTCCACCGTCATCTTCCCGGCGGCGAGGTCCCACGGCGTCCCGGGGGCGAAGCGGAAGGCGGCCGGCCAGCGCGCGTGGCACGCCTGCGCAAAGGCGAGCGCCTCGTCCACGGCGTCCGCGAGGCTGCCCTTGGGCGCGGCGCAGGGGGCGCCGTTTGCCTCGAAGTCCCGGTCCAGGGCCGCGAGGCGCGCCTCCAGTCCCTCCCCGCCCGCGAAGAAGGTCTCCCAGCGTTTTCGGTAGTAGCCGCCCATCATGCCGGCGAGCTGACGGTGAGCGTAGTCGTTGAGGGCGCCGCGGCGGCCCGTCCACGTGGAGACCATGCGCCGCCAGGCGCGGGCGGCGGCCTCGCCGCCTTGACGGCGGACGCGCGCCTCATGCCAATCGAGCCGCCAGCGGGGCTCATGCGCCAGGACCTCCTCCGTGCGGGCGATGGCCTCGACGAAGGCCGCCCGGGCGGCGGGATCTTCCTTGGCGCGGGAGAGCAGGGGACGGGCCAGGTCGGCGAGGGCCTGGCGCGCGGCGTCGGCCAGGTCGTAGCGGAAGGTTTCCCGCGCGAGAAGCGCGGAGGTCTCGCGGGCGGCGCGAAGCAGGGCCTGCGCGGCGCGGAGGGTGAGGACGGGGTCGTAGTAAGGCTCGGCGGTGGACCACGTGGAGGTCTTGCGGGCCGTCCACGAGGGGCGGGCGCAGAAGACGCTCTCGAAGCAGCCCTCCTGGTCGCGCGTGTGGGTGTAGGCGGAATCAAGAAGGATGGAGAGCCCCTCGTGGACGGCGGGCGTGCAGAGGCCGTAGCGGCGGGCGGCGTAGAGGGCCAGCCAGGCGCCGAGATCGGCGCGGTCCACCACCTTGCCGCGGGGCTGGAAGAGCCGTTCGGCGAGAAGTTCGTAGATAAGCGGGTTGGTCTCCAACCCCTCGGAGAGAAATCCCAGCCCGGCGAGCGTGCCGCCGCCGGGGGAATCGAGCGCCCGGCCAAGCGCGCCCACCATCGGCGCGCCGCCGCAGAGACCGTGTTTGCCGCCGAAGTTCACCAGCTCGCACCACACCCACGGGATATCGCCGAACGCGCGGCACCCGACGTTCCCGGAAGACTGGTTTTTCACGAGCGCCTCGATGAGCGTGTGTTTGGGGTCGAGCCCGCGGAGCAGCTCCGCCCGCGGGTTGGCGCCCCAGGCCTGAACCGCCCATTTCGCGCCCGGCGCCGCGGCCTGCTGGGCAGCCTGGACGGCTCGCGCGCAGGCCGTGACGTCCAGCCCGCCCGTGCGCCCGCCCTCGTGGAAGAGGTCGCCCGCGAAAGCCTCCGCGCGCGCCACGCCGTAGACCTTGAAGAGATTGCGGTACCGGCCGCACGAAGCCATCCACCCACGTCCCCTGCGGCACGAAGCGCGCGTCCGGGAAACGCGCCTTGTCCAGCCACTCCGGCGCGTCGTGCGGCATCAGCCCCACGAAGCCGTGCAGGATCGGCTCCATCCCCAGCGCCAGCGCCTCCTGGACGACGAAGCGGCCGACCGCCGCGTTGCGCTCGATCGCCTCCTGCGGCAGGGGGCCGCCGAGTCCCTCGAGGTTGCCCATGTTCCACCACGCGGCGGCGGCCTCGTCGGGCAGGAAGGCGGCGATGCGCGCCTCGGGGCAGCCCAGCTCGCGGAGCGTCAGCTGCCAGACCTTCTGCAGGCCCGCCTGGACCAGGAAGCGGCGCACGCCGAAGAGCGCCAGGCGGTCGAGCTCCTCCCGCCACGCCGCCTCGTCCCAATAGGCCATGGTGTAGGAGAGCGTGCAGTAATTGTAGGCCACGCTTTCCGGGAAGGCCGGCTCGAAGGTCAGC
>CASEMS010000085.1 GCA_949288955.1 uncultured Lentisphaeraceae bacterium | reverse complement strand
TCAGCCCCGGCGTAGGGGAGGGTGCGCACGGCGAGGGTTTGGCCGAGGAGGACGGTCTGTCCGGGGCCGGGGGGGCAGGGGGGCGGGGCGCCCTGGGCCTCCCAGGCGGCGCGGAGGGCCGCCGCGTCGGGGTGGGCGCCGGCGCGGGGGAGGAAGACGCCCGCCACGCCCAGCCAGGGGACGAAGCGGATGACGCGGGCGCGGAGGGTGCGCTCGGCGAGGTTGGCGGCGCGTTGGCGGAAGGCGCGCACGCGGTAGCCCGCGCAGGTGGGCACGGGCGAGGGTTCCTCGCGCAGCATGGCCTCAGGCCTCGTCGGGGAGGAGGCCTTCGAGGCGGAGGAGGGCGGCGGGGTCGGGGTCGCGGCCGACGAGCGCGCGGAAGACCTCGGCGGCGGGCTTGGAGCCGCCGAGGGCCAGGAGGGTGGCGCGGTAGCGTCGGCCCAGGGCGCGGCGTTTGGCGGCGGTGGCGTGGGCGAAGAGGCCGTAGATGTCGGCGGAGAGGGTCTCGCTCCATTTGTAGGAGTAGTAGCCCGCGGCATAGCCGCCCGCGAAGATGTGGGTGAAGGCGTCGAGGAAGTGGTCGTCGGGGTGGAGGGGGGCGGGGAGGAGGCGCTTGGCGACGCGGCGGAGGAGGGCCTCGGCCGGCTCGCCGCGGCGGGCGTGGGCGCGGGCGTGGAGGGCCAGGTCGGTCTCGGCGAAGAGCAGCTGGCGGACGAGCGCGTTGCCGGCGCGGTAGGTGCGCTTGGCGACGACCCTCTCGGCGAGGGCCTTGGGGAGGGGCTTGCCGGTCTCGACGTGGCAGGAGAGGCGGCGGAGGAGGGCGGGCTCGTAGGGGAACTGCTCCAGGAACTGGGAGGCGATCTCCACGGCGTCCCACTCGACGTTGGTGATGCCCGAGCAGAGGGGGGAGTCGACCTCGGTGAGGGTGGCCTGGAGGGCGTGGCCCATCTCGTGGAAGAGGGTGACGACCTCGTAGAAGCTCATGGTGGCGGGCGCCTTGCCGCGGGGGGGCTTCTGGTTGCAGCAGACCACGGCGATGGGCAGCTGGCGGCGGGTCTCGAAGTCCCGCCCGCGCAGCTCGTTCATCCACGCGCCGCCGTTCTTGGAGCCGGGGCGGGCGTAGGGGTCGAGGTAGAGCCCCGCGAGGGGCTCGCCCCCCGCGCCTAGCAGGCGGTAGAAGCGGACGTCGCGGTGCCAGGCGTGGAGGGGGCCGCGGACGCGCTCGGCGCGGACGCCGAAGAGCTCCTCGATGAGGGCGAAGAGCCCCTCGATGACGCGCTCCAGGGGGAAGTAGGCGCGGAGGGTCTCCTCGTCGTAGCCGAAGCGCTCCTGGGACTGGCGCTCGGCCCAGAAGGGGCGGTCCCAGGGCTCCAGGCGGCCTTTGTGGCCGTTGGCCCGGGCGAAGGCGAGGAGCTCGGCGTCCTCCGCCTTGGCGGCGGGGCGGCCCACCTCCGCCATGGGCGCGAGGAGGGCCTCGACGGCGCGGGGGGTGCCGGCCATCTTCTGGGCGGTGGAGAGGTGGGCGTAGTCGGGCAGGCCGAGGATCTCGGCGATGCGCTGGCGCAGGGCCAGGATGCGGGCGATGAGGGGCGCGTTGTCGCCCTTGCCCGAGGCGGCGCGGCCCGCGCGGGCGCGCCAGAGGCGCTCGCGCACGGCGGGGCACTGGGCGTGGCGCATCACGGCGTCGTAGGTGGCGAAGTCGATGCCCAGGCGCCAGGGGCCCTTGCCGGGGAGCAGGTCGGCGGGGATGCCGGCCTCCTCGCCGGGGGCCACCTCCACGCGGGTCTCGCGCTCGGCGTCCAGGACGTGGTTGGAGAAGGCCAGGGAGAGGCGCGAGAGCGTCCGCTGGGCCGCGTTGAAGGCGCGGCGCCCCGCGCCGGCGAGGCCCACGCCGGAGAGGCGCATCTCCTGCGCCGTGCGCTCGGCCACGTGGCGCTGCCACGGCTCCAGAGCGTCGCCCGCCAGGAGCGCCCCCAGCCCTTCGTAGATGGCGCGGCTCTGCGCGGCCAGCTGGCCCAAGGCCACGAGGCGCGGCAGCCAGGCGGCCTCGACGGCGCGCCAGGCCTCGCTGTTCACCACGCTGGTCAGGTGGCAGAGCATCCCCCACACCTCGAAGGCCGGGCGCAGCGCCAGCATGGGGCGCACCATCAGGCCTTCCCAGGAGATTTCGGGCTTGCGCGCGGCGGCCTTGAAGGCGCGTTCGGCCGCGGGCACCGTGGCCTCCAGGGCGGCCACGCACAGCTCCGGGGTCATCGCGTCGTAGCGCGGCATCCAAGGGGCGTCCAAAAAGGGGTTCTTCGTCGTCATCGTCGGATTCCTTTCGAGGGTAGTATAGCACTGCGCGGTGGGGTTGGGCAATCGGGGGGAGAAGATCACGAAGGGCACGAAGGGGGACACGGAGGGACACGAAGCACGACGAGAAAAAATCACAAAGGGCACAAAGAACACAAAGGGGGCGCGGGCGTGGCCCGCGCAGGACGGCGAGGGGGAACCGCGGATTGCGCGGATTGAGACGGATTTTGGGGTCGGCTACCGCCGACAGGACTGCCA
>CASEMS010000084.1 GCA_949288955.1 uncultured Lentisphaeraceae bacterium | reverse complement strand
CTTGAGGTACTTGAAGACGAGGCGGGCGGCCTCGAGGCTGAGGGCGTTGCTCCACTCGGTGGAGAGGACGGAGACCATGGCCTCGAGGGCGTGGACGAGCGCGTCGATGCCGGAGGCGGCGGTGAGGCCGCGGGGCATGGAGAGGACCAGCTCGGGGTCGGCGATCGCCATGTCGGGCGTCAGCGCGTAGTCGGCGATGGGGTACTTCTTGTGGGTGCGGCTGTCGGTGACGACGGCGAAGGGCGTGACTTCCGAGCCGGTGCCGGAGGTGGTGGGGATGGCCACCATCATGGCCTTGGCGCCGAGCTTGGGGAAGGTGTAGATGCGCTTCTCGATGTCCATGAAGCGCATGGCCATGTCCTCGAACTTCGCGTCGGGGTTCTCATAGCGCAGCCACATCATCTTGGCCGCGTCCATGGGCGAGCCGCCGCCGAGGGCAACGATGAGGTCGGGCTTGAAGGAGTTCATGCGCGCGAGGCCCAGCTCGATGGTGTCGGTGTCCGGGTCGGGCTTGACCTCGTGGAAGATCTCGGTCTCGATGCCCATCTCCTCGAAGACCTTGGTGACCTTGTCGGTGTAGCCCAGGTCGAAGAGCGGCTTGTCGGTGACCAGGAAGGCGCGCTTGCGGTCGTTGAGCTCCTTGAGGGCGAAGGGCAGGCAGCCGAACTTGAAGTAGACCTTCGGGGGGACCTTGAACCAGAGCATGTTCTCGCGGCGGGCGGCGATGGTCTTGATGTTCATGAGGTGCTTGACTCCGATGTTCTCCGAGACGGCGTTGCCGCCCCAGCTGCCGCAGCCGAGCGTCAGGGAGGGCGCGAGCTTGAAGTTGTAGAGGTCGCCGATGGCGCCCTGGGAGGCGGGGATGTTGACCAGCACGCGGCCGGTCTCGACGAGCGAGCCGTAGGTCTTGATGCGCTCGTCGTTGTGCGGGTTGGTGTAGAGCACCGAGGTGTGGCCCAAGCCGCCGGCCTCGATGAGCTTCTTGGCCATCATCGCGCCTTCCTCGAAGTTCTTGCACTTGTAGAGCGCGAGGACGGGGGAGAGCTTCTCGTGGGCGAAGGGCTCCTCGGGGCCCATCGTGATCTCCTTGGTCTCGCCGATGAGCACCTTGGCCTCCTTGGGCACCTTGATGCCGGCCATCTCGGCGATCTTCCACGCGGGCTGGCCGACGATCTTGGCGTTCAGCTTGCCGTCCACGAAGATGGTGGCGGCGACCTTGGCGCGCTCGGCGGCGTTGAGGATGTAGGCGCCGCGCTCCAGGAACTCCTTCTTCACCTCATTGTAGATGCTCTCGACGACGATGACCGACTGCTCGGAGGCGCAGATCATGCCGTTGTCGAAGGTCTTGGACATGAGGATGGAGGAGACGGCCATCTTGATGTGCGCGGTCTCGTCGATGAGCGCCGGGGTGTTGCCCGCGCCCACGCCGATGGCCGGCCGGCCGGAGGAGTAGGCGGCCTTCACCATGCCCGGGCCGCCGGTGGCGAGGATGAGGTTGGTGTACTTGTGGTGCATGAGCGCGGCGGAGACGGCCATGGTCGGGTGCTTGATGCAGCCGACGATGCCCTCGGGGGCGCCGGCGCGCACGGCCGCGCGCTCGATGATCATCGCCGCGGCGTAGGTGGAGTGCTTGGCGCGCGGGTGCGGGCTGAAGACGATGCCGTTGCGGGTCTTCAGCGCCAGGAGCGCCTTGAAGATGGCGGTGGAGGTGGGGTTCGTCGTCGGGACGATGCCGGCGATGATGCCCAGCGGCTCGGCGATGCGGCTGATGCCGTAGGTCTCGTCATGCTCCAGCTCGCCGCAGGTCTTGACGTTCTTGTAGCTGTTGTAGATGTACTCGGAGGCGAAGTGGTTCTTCGTCACCTTGTCCTCCACCACGCCCATGCCCGTCTCCTCGACGGCCATCTTGGCCAGCTCGATGCGGTGGGCGCACGCCGAGAGCGCGCACTCGCGGAAGACCTTGTCCACCTGCTCCTGCGTGAACGTCGCGTAAATCGCCTGCGCGCGCTTCACGCGCTCCATCAGCTCGTCCAGCTCCTTGAGGCCCTCCTCATCGGACGGCGCGACGGCCGGCTGCACGGGGGCGGGCTCCTTCGCGACGGTCTTCGCCGCGGCTTTCTTCGTTGCCATAGGGTTCTCCTTTTGAGGGTTGGGTTTGGCAAATCGGTATCAAAGTATCGATTATTTCCCCCAAAAAGTCAAGCGAAAACGCCAACCCGCCCCCGCCGCCACCCCGACGCCCCTCCCCGGATCGGCCCCTGACCCACCCCGGCTCGGCGGCCGATCCACCTCGGCTCGGCGGCTGATCCACCTCGGCTCGGCGGCTGATCCACCTCGGGTCGGCGGCTGATCCACTTCGGGTCGGCGGCTGATCCACTTCGGGTCGGCGGCCGATCGACCCGGGGTCGGGGGCGGGCGCTTGACACGGGGGCGTGGGTTGGTGTATCTTGGGGGGCAGTCATGAGACGTTACTTTAGCTTTGGCTTTTACTTCGGACCGCGCGGCGCTCGGCCCTCCCGGTGATTGCCACAAGCGAAAGGGATTTCCGAACGCCGCGCGCCCCGCCAAGGGTGTGCGGCTTTTCATTCAACAGAAGGAACGACCACGATGATCATCATCATGAAACCCACGGCCACGCAGGCCGACGTGCAGACCATCTGCGACTGGATCACCTCCCTGCGATACCAACCGCGCGTGACCACCGGCTCCGACCAGACCATCATCGCCTGCATCGGCAGCGAGATCAACCCGCAGACCGTGGCGCAGCTCGAGGCGCTCCCAACCGTCCAGGAAATCATCCACGTGAGCAAGAAATACAAACTCGTCTCCCGCGACTTCAAGCCGGAGGACACCGTCATCGACATCAAGGGCACCAAGGTCACCTACGACTTCCAGGGGCTGAAGGAGGAGGGCATCCGCGTGCTGCGCGAGGTGAAGCGCGACTTCCCCGACATCGCCTACATCACCGAGGTGCCCGGCCCCACCCAGATCGAGGGCCTGATGGACGTGACCGACGTCTTCCAGGTGGGCGCGCGCAACTCCCAGAACTACGACCTCCTCGAACGCCTCGGCAAGGCCGGCAAGCCCGTCATCCTCAAGCGCGGCATCGCCGGCACCGTCGAGGAGTGGCTCCAGAGCGCCGAGTACCTCATGGCCAACGGCTGCAAGGAGGTCATCCTCTGCGAGCGCGGCATCCGCACCTACGAGACCATCACGCGCAACTGCCTGGACCTGGGCTCCCTGGCCGCCACCAAGCGCCTGACGCACCTGCCCATCGTGGCCGACCCCTCGCACGGCGGCGGCAAGCTGGAGCTGGTGGAGCCGCTCTCGCGCGCGGCCCTCGGCGCCGGCTGCGACGGCCTCCTCGTCGAGACCCACCCGGACCCGAAGCACGCCTTCTCCGACGCCGCCCAGCAGATCCCCTCCGCCCAGTTCGGCGACTACCTCAAGGCCATCGCCCCCTGGCGCGAGCTGGCCATGGCCGCGCGCAGGGCGTGACCGGCGCGGGCGGGCGGCGCGCCCCG
>CASEMS010000083.1 GCA_949288955.1 uncultured Lentisphaeraceae bacterium | reverse complement strand
GGTGAAGCGCGGGTAGAGCTCGGCCTCGGCGACGCCGATGGCGGCGGTCTGGGCGTGGACGTCCTCCTCGGCCATGCGGATGTCGGCGCGGCGGCGGAGGAGGTCGTTGGGCATCAGCTTGGGCGAGAGGTCGGGGAGCGGCTCCCGCGCGAAGGCCTCGGTGAGCGTGGCGGTGGTGACGGCGCAGAGGCCGAAGGGGGCGGCGGCGCACCGTTTCGCGTTGTCGCCCTCGCGCAACCAAACATCCAACTCGGCGAGGAAGTCGTCGAACCCGCGGTCACGGTTGCCGGAGACGAAGGCGTCGAGGTCGAGCCGCCCGCGCTGGATGGCCAGCAGCTGGCGTGTGCGGTAGGCCAGGTCCTGCCGGGTGTCGTCGCCCAGCACGCCGCCATCGGGGGCGACGGTGGCGCTGACGGCGTTCTTCATGCGCACGCGCCGCTCCAGATTGATATAGGCGTTCAGCTCCGCGCAGGGCCAGAAGAGGACGGCGCGGACGTACGCGTTGGGCGAGCCGATACGGTCGATGCGGCCGATGCGCTGCACCAGGCGAAGGGGATTCCAGTGCACGTCGTAGTTGACGACCAGGTCGCAGTCCTGCAGGTTCTGCCCCTCGGAGAGGCAGTCCGTGGCGACGACCCAATCGACGGGCGGCAGACCCGCACGCTCGGCCTTGGGCACCTCCTGCCCATCGGGGGCGAAGCGGCGGAGCGTCCGCGCCATCGTCTCCGGCTTGCCCTGCCCACCCTCCCAGACGCGCGTGTCAGAGCCGGTGACCAAGGCGATGGCGCGGTTGGGAGCGCGTCGCGCCAGCGCCTCGGCCACGTAGGCGGCGGTGTCGGCGAAGGCGGTGAAGATGAGCGCCTTGGCGTTGCCGGGGTTGGTCGGACGGCGACACTTCTCCTCCAGGACCGCGCACAACGCCTGCAGCTTGGCGTCGCGCTCGGGGGTGATGGCACGCGCCTTCCCCACGATGGCGGAGACGGCGGCATGGTCCGCCGCCAGCCACTTGCGCAAGGCCGGTACGTCGAAGTAACGCTCCGCCGGGAGGTCGACCTCCCGCGCCAACAGCTCGGAGACCTCGCCCTCCTCCTCGCCCAAGATGTCCCCGTCCGGTAACGCGGAGGGCGCGGCGCCGCGCGAGGCCTGGGCGAGGCGCCGGGCCTCCGCCTCGCCAAGCAACGCCTTGGCCGTCACCCAAGGCACGCGCACCACGCCCCGCGCCAGGTTCGCCTGCTGCTCCTCCGTGCGGCGCAGCAGCACCTCCTCCGCCGTCTTGCGGAAGGAGGCGATGGAGCTTTCGAGCCGCTTGAGCAGGTTCATGCGCATGAGCGCGGTGAGCGAACGCTGGCGGTTGCGGTCGCTCAGGTTGGCCTGCTCCTGCCACGCCACGCCGGCGCGCAGGAACTCGGTGGGGTTGTACGCCGCGAGCGTGAGGGCGTTGAGCCGCTCGCTGAGGGCGGCGACGTCGAAGGCGCGGTCGGCCAGGTCCAGCCCCGGGTGCGCCTCGCGGATCTCGCACTCCGGCACGCGCCACCGCGCCGAGAGGCCCCCATACGCCAAGCGGATGCCCGCGCGGCTCCGGGCGATGGTCGTCCGCGACAGCAGACGGAAGTATGCCTCCCCTAGCAACCCCGCCATGGTCGCGGCCGAGAAGGCCGTGGGGTCCTCCGCGTGCGCCTTGGCATAGCCGGCGACCCGCCGCTGCGCCGCCTGGAGCACGCCCACCTCCTGCCGGCGGAAGGCCAGGTCGGGTTCCGCCGCGTCCTGCCGCCAGATCAGCCCCAGCTGGTTCGTCAAGTCCGTGAGGCGGTTGCTCACCGGCGTGGCCGTGAGGAAGAGTAGGTGCGTCTCCCGGTGCTCGCGCAGGTGTTGGAGCAGGAACTGGTAACGCTGGCCGCCGCGGTTGCGGAAGTTGTGGCTCTCGTCGATGACGATGAGGCTGAAGCCGCGCGGCCAGAAACGCTCGGCCTCCACCTTGCCATGCCCCGTCTCGAAGGCCGCCCGCCCCAGATCTGTGTGGTTCAGCACGTGGTAGTAGAAGTCCGGCCGCCCATTCACGTCGGCGAAGGAGTTGTAAGCGTCCGGCCGCAGGAAGCGCTCCCAGTTGGCGCGCAGCTTCTTCGGGCAGAGCACCAGCACGCGCCCCTGGCCCATGCGCTCGTACGCCTTGATGACCGCCAGCGCCGTGTAGGTCTTGCCCAACCCCACGCTGTCGGCCAGGACGCACCCGCCATCCTTGCGCAACCTGCGGAGCGCGGCCATCGCGCCGTGGCGTTGGAAGGGATAGAGCGCCTTCCAAATCGGCGTCTCCGCCAGGCGGACGTCGCCGACGAAGGCGCTGCGCCACGCCTCCAGCCGATCCCGGAAGAGATGCCATAGCGAAAGGTGATAGAGGAAGCGCGGCGAGGCCGGGCGGGCGTAGTCCAGCAACCGTTGCCGCAACGCCTCCTTGGCCTCCGTGCCCTGCGCCCAAAGCCGCTCATAGACGGCCAACAACGCCGCGCGGGAGGCAGCGTCGGGCGCGAAGAGCCCGGCCTCCACCATCATGCGGGTGGGGCCCAGGCACTCGCGCGTCAGCTCCGGGTTACCCACCAACAACGCCTCGCCCACCCCCGCCATCCCCGGCAACAAAGCCTCCGCGGCGACCGTGCGCACCTCCACCCCCTCCTGGGCTAGCCACCGATGAAGACGCCGCGCATCCGCGCCCTGCGTCAGCTGACTGTCCAGCACCAACTCCGCCGGCGTGGTGGCTAACAGCTGGTAATGCGCACGCGCCTCCGCCCCCTTCGCCGGCAACGCCCGGCGCGGCAAGAGGATGCGCAGGCGCGACGGCCGCGGGAAACGCTCCCGCACAACCGCCAGCCCGCCCAACGTCAGGCGCGGCGCAAGAAAGAGAACCTCGGCAGACGCCCCCGCCTCAGCCGCGGCGCGGCTCAGCCACGAGGCAACCGTGCGCGGCGGCGCACCATCAATCCAGCCACAATTAGCCCCCCCCCGTACCTGCGGCGCCGATATCAAACTCGTTTCATGGTTATTCATAATCAACCTAATGCGCATTAGTTTATCACATTATCGGCTTTTTCGTCAAATTGCTTCTTCCGTGCGTAATGTGGCTGAATCGTCCACAATGTAATTGCGCAGGTGGAAGGAGGAAGAGAACGATGAGGAAAGGTGGACAGGCAGAGGTCGAGGCAAAGCCGGAGAGGGGGGCG
>CASEMS010000082.1 GCA_949288955.1 uncultured Lentisphaeraceae bacterium | reverse complement strand
GCTCGGCCTTGGAGGCGTGGTTGGCGGCGGCGGAGGCGCCGAGCCCGGTGGTGTGCACGGTGCGCCCGGCGGAGGCGCCGGAGGCGGTGGCGCGGTTCGAGGCGATCTCGGCGCGGGCGGCGGCGCTTTACCGGGGGGTTTATGAGACGGCGGCGCGGGCGGAGACGGTGCCGGTGGGCGGGGCGGCCGATGGCGAGGGGTGGCGGGCTTCGGCGCAGGCGGCGGTGACGGCGCGTTATCAGGCGACGATGGCGGAGATCGCGGCGGTTCGGGCGGAGTTGGATGCGTACACGGAGACGTTGCGGGCGGACGATTCCATCTCGAACATCACCGAGAGTCTGCGGCATACGCGGGTGCTGACGGCCTTTGGCAATGATTCGACGCGGGTGGACGCGCAGCTGCGGGCGGCGGAGCGTGGGGCGACGCTGATGCTGCGTGAGGGGTTGGCGGAGACGGAGGCGAGGTGAGGGGGGCCATGGCGCGGGCGGTCATCGCGATCTACAAGGATTTCCTCCGTTCCGGGCGTGGGGCGGATCGGGCGACGGCGGCGTTGGCGAACGCGCTGGCGGCGCGGGGCTATGATGTGCGGGTGGTGACGCAGCAGGGGGCGGGGGAGCCGCTGTCGGTGACGTTCGCGCCGGGGGTGACGTGCCATCGGGTGCGGCCTGTGAGCCTGCGTTCGGTGGCGGCGTTCGTGAACAAGCTGCTGTTGCGGTCGCGCCTGGGGGCGGGTCTGCTGCGGCTGTGCCCGGCGCTGGATCTGATGCGGCGGACGTCGCGGCGGGTGCAGGCGGTGATCCGGGCGGTGCGGCCGGATCTGATCCTTTCCTCGGGGAGCAACGAGTGCGTGGAGCTGACCTACGCGGGGCCGCTCCCGGTGCCTTTCGTCCAGCTTTTCCATGTCTATCCGCCCACGTGCTTTGCCTCGAACAAGTACCGTCGGGCGGATCGTCTGCGGTCGGCGTTGCCGTTGGCGGCGGAGTGTCAGGTGCTGCTGCCGGCGTTCCGCGACCTGCTGCGGCCTTACACGCGGGCGCCGGTGGTGGCGATCGGCAACGCGATCGATTGGCCTGCGGATGAGCCGTTGCCGGACCCTGCCTCGCGCGAGAAGACCATCGTCTACGTGGCCTATTTCACCAAGGACAAGAACCACCTTCAGCTCATCGAGGCTTTCGCGCGGCTCCGGGGCGCCGAGGGGTGGACGCTCTGCCTGTATGGCTCGGGGCGGCCGGAGTGGGAGCGCCGTCTGCGCGCCAAGGCGCGGGCGTTGGGGGTGGAGGGGCGGGTGCGCTTCTTCGGGGTGGCGCGGACGCCGAGGCCGATTTTGCTGAAGGCGGGGATCTGCGCCTATCCCTCGCGCGTGGAGGGGTTTGGGCTGGCGTTGGCGGAGGCGATGTGGTGCGGTCTGCCGTGCGTGGGCTTCGCGGACGCGCCGGGGGTGAATGGGCTGCTCTCGCATGAGGCCAATGGGTTGCTCGCGGCGCCGGGGGCGGAGGCTTTCGCGGGGCAGTTGCAGCGGTTGGTCGACGACCCGGGGCTGCGTCTGCGCCTGGGGGCCAACGCCGCGCGGGCGGTGCGCCATGCCTACGCCCCGGCGCGCATCTGGCAGCAGTGGGAGGATCTGCTGGCGCGCCATCTGCCGCCGCGCGCGTGAGCGGCGGCGGGCGTGGTATACTATCGGGCATGGATCGGATCGCGTTCAGGAAAGGGTTGGGGCCTGCGGTGGCGGGTGTGCTGCTGGCGTTGGCGGCGGTGGCCGCGGCGTTGGCCTTCCCGCGGCTGCGGGTGGTGTTGGGGACGCCGTGGGCGAACGGGGTGCTGTTGGCGTTGCTGGCGGCGCTGGCGGTGTGCGCGGCGGCGGCGCTCTGGCGGCGGCGGTGGCTGAGCGCGCTCTTCCATGCGGGGGCGGCGGCGGTGGTCGTGGGCGGGGGCATCACGGCGGGCCATGCGGAGAGTTGGCAGGTGGCGTTGGTGGACGCGCCGAGGGAGTTCACGCCGCCGGAGTATCGCCGGACGGTGGTGGATGGGGACGTGGCGGAGTTGGAGTCCTTCACGATCGAGACCTATCCGGACGGGATGCCCAAGCAGTATCGCACGCGCCTGCGCTTCCCCGAGGGCGTGCGGGAGCTGTGGGTGAACAAGCCGCTGCGCCGAAAGGGTGTAACCTACTACCAGATGTCTTACTCGCGGGCGACCGACCCCTATGGGCGGCAGTGGTGGGTGACGCACCTGACGCTCCGCCGCGACCCGGGCGCGCCGGTAACCTTCGTGGGCTATGGGCTGTTGGTGGCGGCGGCGTTGGGGCTGGCGCTGCGGGAGGAGGCGCGGCCATGACGGTGAAGACGGACGCGTTGGGGCTGATGCTGACGGCCCAGGTGGCGCTCGCCGCGTTGGGCGTGGCGTTGCCGAAGGCGGTGGGGCGGTGGCTTTGGGGGGCGGTGCTGCCTTTGGGTGCGGCGATCTTGGCGGTGCGGTGGGGGGCGGTGGGCCATCCGCCGATGCGCAATCTCTTCGAGGCCTTCCTCTGGATCCCGCCGATCTTGGCGGGGGCGACGCTGCTGACGCGGTGGCGCGAGGGGGTGGGGACGGTGCGGCTGGACGCCGCGTTGGGCTTTCTCGTGGCCTTCCCGCTGGCCTTCGTCTTCTCGGCGGAGGAGGGGCGGCTGATGCCGGCCCTGCAAAGCCCGCTCTTCGTGCCGCACGTCTTGGGCTATATGCTGGCCTACGCGTTGATGGCGCGGGCCTTCGCGTTGGAGTGCGCGGGGTGGGAACGCCCGGCGCGGCGGAGTCTGGCGTGGGGCTTCTTCCTGATCACGCTGGCCCTCGCGCTCGGCTCGGTGTGGGGCAACGAGGCGTGGGGCGCCTATTGGCAGTGGGACCCCAAGGAGCAATGGTCGCTGGCCACGTGGCTGGTCTACGCCGCGCTCTTCCATGTGCGCGCCAGCCGCCGGTGGCGCCTCGCCCTGTTGGGGGTGGGGTTGGTGGCGATCCTGCTGACGGTTACGTGGATCAACCTCTCCAAGCTCTTCCCGGGGATGCACAGCTATGCCGGACTCTGACCCCCGTGAGCACCCCTTCGTGCGGACGTTGGACGACGTCATCGCCGCCTACACCCTGATGCGCGAGGAGGGCGTCAAGACCCTGCCCGTCGACCCCGCCGTCTGGGCCGCCTTCGCCGCGCCCACGCCCGCCCAAGCGATGCCGCAGGTGCCGCCGCCCGCGCAGGCCGCCCGCCCCGCG
>CASEMS010000081.1 GCA_949288955.1 uncultured Lentisphaeraceae bacterium | reverse complement strand
CCGCCCCCGACGCCGGCGCAGGCAAACCCCCGCGCCGCCCCAAGCCCATGGCCCAGCGTTGGGCGCGCACCCAGGCCGACGGCCCGCGCGACGGCTCCGAGAGCCACCACGCCGCGCCCATCACCGCCCGCCCCATCTACGCCCCCGGGCGCCGCGGCCCCATCGCCGACGAGTGGTCCCCCGGCGAGGACAAGTAACCCTCCGGGCACAAAAAAAGCCCCCGACCGCAAAGGTCGGGGGCTTTTTCGTCCCTTGCCGCGCCGGGGCGCTTGGGACAATCACGACGGGTGGCGCGGACGCGAAGCGCGGCGGCGACTCCGCATAACACTTTGTGCTTGACGGGGGGGGGTAGGGTTGTGCTACACTTGGGGCAGTTCCCGGCGGATGGGCCGTGCGGGGGCTTGGAGATTTCATGCGATGAGAAGTTTCGCTCTGTTGCTTTCCGCGCTGTGCCTTGCCGGCGCGGCGCAGGCCATCACCCTTTCCTGGGATGGCGGCACGCCCAACGTGGGTGATGGGACGGTGCGGTTGGATTCGGCGACGCAGTCCTTCACGCTCTCCGCCACCGTAACCTTGCTTGGGGGGACGGACGCGGTGGCCGGCAACGCCTCCGTGCTGACCTTCGGGAAGGGTGGCGATGAGGATAAAAATGGCTTGGTCTGGTATTCTTCCGCGTATGGGACGGGGGATGAGATCAGCCAGTTGGGCGCGCATATTGGCGCCCGTTGGACGGACACCGACGGGCCGGAGTATGACGCGGCGGGGAACAATGTCTACAAGATCGCCTTCCAGTGCGATTGGAATGGCTCCGACGGCTGGACGGTCACCCTGCTCGTCAATGGCGAGGCCGTCCCCAACGCTGGCGTCGCGGGCGTCATGGATTGGCAGAGCAGCGAGCTGCCTGTGCTGTCGGAGGGTGTGATGGGGCTGGAGGACACCACCTTCGGCATCCATGTGGGGACGTCGGATCGGTGGTTGGTCAGCGACGTGGCCGTGCTCCCGGAGCCGACGGCGTTGGCGTTGCTGGCGCTTGGGGTGGCGGGGGTGGCGCTGCGCCGCCGCGCGTGAGTGTGCGCAGGTCGGGGTCAGGCGAGGAGGGCGTCGAGGTCGAGCCGGGTGAGGGCGTCGATGACGGGATAGCCCGCGGCGCGGAGGCGCTCGGGGGACTGGTGGCCCGCGGAGCAGAGGAGGCAGCGCCAGCCTTGGGCGCGGGCGACCTCGGCGTCGTGGAGGGTGTCGCCGATGAGGAGGACGGGGCCTTGGAGGTTGAGGGCGCGCGCGGCGGCCTCTTTGGAGGCGCCCTCGTAGTTGCGGCTGCCGCAGACGAAGCCCATGGCGCCGAGGAGTCCGAACTGGCGGAGCTGGACTTCGAGGAGGCCTTGTTCGAGAGCGGAGAGGACGCCTTGGCGGAGGCCTCTGGCGCGGATGGCGGAGACGGCCTCGCGGGCGCCGGGCTGGAGGGCGAGGTGGGGGGAGAAGAGGTAGCGGAGGTGGAAGCTCTCGCCGAGGGCCTCCCAGTCGAAGGGGGTGGCGAAGCGCATCCCGAGACTTTGGTAGAAGTCGGCGACGGGGAAGGCGAAGCGGCGGCGGTAGTCGTCGCGCGAGAGGGTGGGGAGGCGGTGGGCGCGGAGGAAGGAGTTGAGGGAGTCGAGGCAGGCGCGGACGTCGTCGAGCAGCGTGCCGTTGAAGTCCCAGACGATGGTTGGCGGGGTCATGGGGAGGGGAGGCCTTATTGGAGGGAGACGAGGCGCTTGCCGGGGGTCTCCGGGGCGTCCGCGGCGTCGAGCGCGCGCCTGCCGACGCCGAGGATGAGGCCGATGGCGCAGAAGGAGGTGAGGAGGCTGGAGCCGCCGTAGGAGAGGAAGGGGAGGGCGAGGCCCTTGGTGGGGAAGAGGTGGGTGACCACGGCCATGTTGGCGGCGGCCTGGGCGCAGATGAGGAGCGTGGCGCCGAAGGCCAGGAGGGAGCCTTGGCGGTCGGGGGCGCGCAGGGCGATGACGGTGCCGCCGAGGAGGAGAAGGAGGTAGGCGCCGCAGATGGCGCCGGTGGCGGCCAGGCCGAGATCCTCGCCGATGACGGCGAAGATGAAGTCGGTGTGGCATTCGGGGAGGTAGTGCTCCTTCTGCATCCCCCTGCCGAGGCCGACGCCGGTGAGGCCGCCGTTGCTGAAGGCCACCTGGGCCTGGAAGGTCTGGTAGTTCTGGCCGGTGGCCTCGTTGCGGAGGCGGGCCATGCGGTTCTCGTTGGTGGCCATGACGGCGCCGAGGAGGAGGGCGCCGAGGAGGGCCAGCGCGCCCCATCGCCGCCAGTCGGCCCCGCCGGCCAGGAGGAGCGCGCCGGAGAGGCCGGCCACCACCATCAGCCCGCCGAAGTCGGGCTGGAGCAGGAGGGGCACGCCCACGGCGCCGAGGAGGGCCAGCGGCACGAGGAAGCCCTCCTTCCAACGCCGCACCAACGCCCCGACCCGCCCGAGGTAGGCGGAGAGGAAGACGACCATCATGAGCTTGACGAACTCGACAGGCTGGACGTTGACGGGGCCCAGCCCGATCCAACGGTGGGAGCCTTTGACGGTCTTGCCCAGCCCGGGCACGAAGACCAGGAGCAGCCCCACCACCATCGCGGCGGCCAGCGCCCAGAGCACCCACTTCTCCCGGAAGAGGCGGTAGTCCAGGAAGTAGAGCGCCGCGCCGGCGACGACGCTGCCGCCGAGGAAGATGAGCTGCATCTCCAGGAAGTGGAAGGGATCCTGGGTGGAGGCCTGGGCCTTGCCGGCGTAGGAGATCACCAACACGCCGAAGGCCGCCAGGGCCAACGTCAGGGCCGCCACCATCCGCACGCACACCCGCAGCATCGCCGTTTCCTCCTGCCGCCATGAAAAAGGGCGCGGCTGGGCCGCGCCCCTTCGCCGAGGCGGCGTGCGCTTATTGGGCTGCCGCCACGGGGATCTTCAGGGTGGTGCCGGGGGCCACCTCGGTCACGTCGTCGGCCAAGCCGTTGATCTCGCGGAGGGCTTGGACGGTGACGCCCCATTTGAGGGCCACGGCCACGAGATCCTCGCCCTCTTGGGCCACGTAGGTCTGGTGCTGGGTCTCGGGCTGGGCGGCGGGGGGCGGGGGCAGGGCGGCGGCGTCGTCATCCTTGGCGGGGTCGGCCACGGGCGGCGGGGGCAGGGCCTCCTCGCCCAACTGCTCGGGGAGGGGCTCCTCCTCGGGCTCGTCGGCCACGGGGGCGGGGGCGGGCTCGGCCTTCTTCGGGGGCTTGGGGGCCTCCTGCTTGGGCTTGGCGGCGGGGTCCTTGGCGGCGACGACGCGGCCGCGGGCCTTGGCGCCGGGGATGGCGAGCTTCTGGCCGACGAAGATGGTGTCGCCCTTCAGGCCGTTGGCCTGCTTGATGGTCTCCACCGGGACGCCGTGGGTCAGCGCGATGCCGCCGAGCACGTCGCCGGGGCGGACGGTGTAGACGGTCTCGCCGGCCTTGGGGGTGGCGGGGGCCTTGCGCGGTTTCGGCGCCTTGGTGACGTCGGTGCCCGCGGGCAGGAGCACCTGCTGGCCGATCGTCAGGCGGTCAGGGTTGGCGCGGAGGGCGGGGTTGAGGGCCAGGATGTCGGGCTGGCGCACGCCGAAGCGCACGGCAAGGGCGCTCACCGAGTCGCCGGCGGTGACGGTGTAGACGGCGGGTTTGGGGTGGCTGACCGGCTTGGGTGCGGGCGCGGGCTCCTGGGCGTCGGGTGCGGGCGCGGGCTCGATGGCGGGGGCCGGCGCCACGTCGGGGGCAGGCTCGATGACGGGCACGGGCTCGGCGCTCACGGCGTCCTGCATGGCGCGCTCCTCGGCGGCGGCGATCTCGGCCGCCTCCTGGCGCGCGAGCGCCGAGGACGAATCCTGCTTCGTGGCGCAGCCCGTCATCAGGGCCGCGGACGTTACCACGCAAAGACCAACAAACATCTGTCGCTTCATCGAACAACTCCTCAGATCCGGTTGGGGCGGCTCCTCCGACCCATCACCGCATACAATAGCAGAACCCTGCCTCCTCCGCAAGCCGGGCGGCCGTGTCCCCGGGAAAAAGGCAATCACAAAGACCACAACGGACACAAAGGGGGGCGCGGGCGTGGCCCGCGCAGGACAGGATGGACGACGAGAAGAAACCGCAGATTGCGCAGATTGAGGCAGATTTGGGGTCGGCTACCGCCGACAGAACTGCCAGAGAGGAGATCACGAAGCGCACGAAGGGGGACACGGAGGGCGGGAGGCGAGGGCGGTAGGGAGCGGTCAGCGGGCGAAGCCCGCAGAGCGACCGGCGGAGCCCGCAAGCCTCCCGCGCAACCTTGCGTCTTTGCGGTCGAACCAAGGAGGCTCAGCCGCCGACCCGAGGAGGATCAGCGGCTGAGCCGAGGAGGATCAGCGGCTGAGCCGGGGTGGATCGGCGGCTGAGCCGAGGTGGATCGGCGGCTGAGCCGGGGAGAGGGGGGGCGGCGTTGGTGTGTGGGCGGCGGTTTGTGGTAGACTATGGAGCCGTTTGTTTCGTTGAAAGGAGCGCGCGAATGGTTTGGTTCCTGGGCGGTATCGTGGCCTTGGTGGTGGGTTATCTGACGTATGGGCGGTTCATCGAGCGGTTGTTGCGGCCGGATGATCGTCCGACGCCGTGTTACGCGATGGGCGATGGGGTGGATTACGTGCCGCTGCCGATGTGGAAGAATATGCTGATCCAACTGCTGAACATCGCGGGGGTGGGGCCGGTGATCGGGGTGATCATCGGGATCAAGTTCGGGTGGGAGTGTTTCTGGATCATCCCGATCGGGTGTGTCTTCGGGGGGGCGGTGCATGACTGCGTGTCGGGCTTCATGAGTGTGCGGACGCGGGGGGCGAACCTGCCGGCGCTGACGGAGGGTTCGCTGGGGAAGTGGTACGCGCAGGCTTACGCGGTCTTCCTGATGGTGTTGCTGCTGCTGGTGGTGGCGGTCTTCATCAACGTGCCGGCGAACTTGGCGGCGGGGCTGACGGCGGGGGCGGCGCCGGGGGTGCCGTGGTTCTGGGTCTTCGTGGGGGTGATCTTCCTCTACTATGTCGTGGCGACGCTCTTCCCGGTGGACAAGATCATCGGGCGGATCTACCCGTTCTTCGGGGCGGTGCTGCTGGTGGGGTCGCTGGCGATGTTGGGGGCGTTGGTGTGGAATGGGCTGGCGGACCCGACGTTGCTGACGGAGACGGAGGGTTTCAAGGCGGGGATGTTCAAGGATCAGCCAATCATCCCGTGCCTCTTCGTAACGATCGCCTGCGGCATCATCTCGGGTTTCCACGCCACGCAGTCGCCCATCGTGGCGCGGACGATGATGAGCGAGCGGCAGGCGCGGGCCACGTATTACGGCATGATGATCGCCGAGGGGGTCATCGCGATGGTGTGGGCGGGGGCGGGGATGGCGATCTACAACCGCTTCCCGGAGCTGATGGCGCAGCCGGCCACGAACGCCTTGATGGCGAGCACAAAGACCTTCCTGGGCAGTTGGATGGGGACGGTAACGGTGCTGAGCGTGATCGTGCTGGCGATCACGAGTGGGGACACGGCGCTGCGGAGCCTGCGCCTGACCTTGGCGGAGATGCTGCGCCTGCCGCAGCGGCGCTTCGTGGCGCGGCTGGGGCTGTGCCTGCCGCTGATCGCGCTGGTGGGCGCGCTGCTGTGGTGGAGCAACCTGAGCGCGGAGAGCTTCGAGTGGCTGTGGAAGTATTTTGCGTGGGGCAACCAGATCCTGGCGGCCTCGACGCTGATGGTGTGCACGGTGTGGCTGATGCGCCGGGGCGTCGCGCCGTGGTTCACGCTGATCCCGGGGATGTTCATGACCTTCGTGGTGTGCAGCTTCATCCTGTGGTCGGATCCGTCGCACGCGGGCTGCCCCTACGGCCTGAACCTGCCCATCCGCGTGGCCTACGCCATTGCCGGCGTCTTCACCTTCTTCGCCGCCGCCTTCGTCGTCTCCCTGGGTGGGCGGCGGACGGGCGAGGAGGCCTGAGGGCACAAAAAAAGCCGCCGACCCGGATGGGGTCGGCGGCTTTTTTTTGTGTGCCCGCGCGGGGCGGCGGCGCTCACGCGCCGTAGCCGTTGGGGTTCATGGACTGCCACTTCCAGGAGGAGGCGCACATGTCGTCGAGCGTGTGGGTGGCCTGCCAGCCGAGGAGCGTCTTGGCGTAGGAGGGGTCGGCGTAGCACTCGGGGGCGTCGCCGGGGCGGCGGGCGACGATCTCGTAGGGGATCTCCTTGCCGCAGGCGCGGGAGAAGGCGTGAATCATGTCGAGCACGGAGTAGCCGGTGCCGGTGCCGAGGTTGACGGTGTAGAGGGCGCCGGGCTCCTGCTCCAGCTTGCGGAGGGCGGCGAGGTGGCCGCGCGCGAGGTCGACCACGTGGATGTAGTCGCGCACGCCGGTGCCGTCCTTGGTGGGATAGTCGTTGCCGAAGACGCGGACCTTGGGGAGGCGGCCGACGGCGACCTGGGCGATGTAGGGCATGAGGTTGTTGGGGATGCCGTTGGGGTTCTCGCCGATGCGGCCGCTGGGGTGGGCGCCGACGGGGTTGAAGTAGCGCAGGAGCATGACGCC
>CASEMS010000080.1 GCA_949288955.1 uncultured Lentisphaeraceae bacterium | reverse complement strand
GGCCGAGGGCACGGACTTCGACCAGGCCGTCGCCTTCCAGATCCGCCTCTCGCAGAAGACCGGCGACGTGGCGCTGACCATCGACAAGCACCCCACCGCCCAGGTGCAGACCTTCTACGTGGAGGAGGAGCCCAACCCGCCCGAGCACCCCCTCACCCTCAGCCTGACGACCGCCGAGGGCGTCGACCCGCTCCCCATCCACCGCACGGTCATCGCCGCCGCCCGCCTCGACGTCTCCAACGGCCAGAGCGCCGACAAGGTCCCCGGCGAGACGAGCCACGAGGGCAACGCCCTCAACCTCCGCCCTGGCGCGGGCCTTCACACCCCCGTGCACCGCGGCCCCGACACCGCGGGGCGTGGCGCCTACATCGTCGGCCACATGGTGGTGGACTGGGACTTCGGCGCGGAGAGCTCCGTCGCCGCCCTGGAGGTCGCCCCCAGGTGCGAGCTCACCTTCCTGACGGGGCAGGACTTCCGCGGCTACGGCACCACCCTCGTCGCCCACGAGGGCGCGTGGATCCACCACACCAGCGCCGCGCCCTTCCTGGGGCGGGACGTTGTGCTCGACGCGGGCGCCGTCTTCGCCTTCCACGCCGAGGCCGCCTCCACGGGCGCGAACCTCGCCAGCGAGGGCGTCGTCCTCGAGGGCGACCTCACCCTGCGCGGCTCGGCCACGCTCCGTGCCGATCAAGCCGCCTCCGACGGCCGCCTGCCGCACTTCACCGCCTCCGCCATCGTCGCCGAGCCCATCGAGGCGGACGCGGGCGCGCTCACGCTCACCGTCCACGCGCCCGAGGGCGTCACCTGGCACAGCCACACCGGCACGCTGACGGGCGCGCCCCTCGGCCTGGCCAAGACCGGCCCCGGCACCGTCGACTTCTACCTCCAGACCCCGCCCACCGTCACCGGCTTCGTCTCCGTGGACGCGGGCGAGCTGCGCGTGGCGATGGCCAACGACACCCCCATCGGCCAATACGGCCTCCACGTCGCCAAGGGCGCCGTCCTCGCCGACAACGGCCTCATGCAGGGCAACGTCTCCACCCTCGCGCGCATTCCCAACGCTCAGATCCTCTCCGGCACCGGCACCCTCCGCGGCGGCTGCCTCCGCCTGGAGCAGGGCGCTATCTACAACGTGGACGCCGCCGGCACCCTCACCGCCGAGGGCGGCATCGAGACCGACAACGTCGAGGGCGCCAACATCCTCGCGCACCTCCCCGAGGGTTACGCGAAGGACACGCCCTTCCTCGTCTCCGGCCGCGACGAGCGCACCGTCCGCCGCCGCCTCCGCTCCCTCCAAGGCGAGGACCGCTGGGACACCGTGGCCTACATCGAAGGCGGCCAGACCTTCTACGCCGCCCGCCCCGCCGGCATCCCCGCCCCCACCGACTACGAGGGTTACACGCCGGAGGACCCGCGCAATGCCTACGACACCACCCTCCACGGCAGCCTCGTCGACCACTACCAAGGCAACGGCGTCGCCTACGTCGGCGCCACCCAGGGCCGCACCCAGGACGCGACCAAGCGCCTCACCGCCGCCGAGGTCAGCGACGTGCTCTACGCCTTCTCCGGCGTCTACGCCCTCCTCCCCGCCTCCGCCCAGACCGAGGAGGGTCGCGAGTGGATCGACGCGAGCAACCTCTACGTCGCCTACGAGTTCGGCATCGACGCCATGGCCTTCGCTCGGATTGACGGGCAGGACCACGTCGTCCTCCGCCTCCGCGTGCGGAACGCCCTCAAGGAAGCCTTCGCGGGGCAGATCGACCTCTCGGCCGAGGCCGTGAACGCCGTGGCCGACTTCCGCGCCTCCGCCGAGCTCGGCCTCACCGACGCGCAAGGCCAGCCGCTGGACGGTGCCTTCGAGGTCGCCGACCTCGCCGGCACGCCCCTCCCCGAGGACGCGAAGCGCGAGCCCGGCCTCCGCTACCTTGCCCTCCCCGAGGACAAGGTTCCCGCCGATGGCCGCCTCAAGGCCCACGTCCTCCCCGCCCAGCCCAAGACACGTTGAGCCCCCGCGGCTCCCACCCCGAGACTTGGCGGCCGATCCCCCCGGACCCGGCCGCCAAGTCTTTTTGCCCCAGCCGCCAATCCCCCGAGCCTCAGCCGCTAAGTCTCCGAGGGTCAGCCGCCGATCCACCGAGACTTAGCGGCTGAGTCTCCTCGCGTCAGCCGCCAATCCACCGAGGCTCGGCCGCCAAGTCTCCCAGCCTCGGACGCTTTGAGCGCCCGAGGCTTGACGGGCGGGTGCGGGTTTGGTATTTTACGCCGCAACACGCATTGGGACGGGTGTCCGAATGGCGTGGGAAGCGATGGCGACCGTCCGCGTGTGCGGCCGCCGGAGCGGATTGAACGGAACACGTTTCTAGAAGGGCAACCCCATGGCTCACCTGATCGAGCTCAAGGACCTCATCGAGGCCGGCCTCCACTTCGGCCACCAGACCAAGCGTTGGAACCCGAAGATGAAAAGCTACATCTTCGACAAGCGCAACGGCATCCACATCATTGACCTGACGCAGACCGTCGACCTGCTCGACGAGGCGGTGGAGTTCCTCCGTGGCGTCGTGGCTCAGGGCCAGAAGATCCTCTTCGTGGCCACCAAGAAGCAGGCGCAGGAGGTGGTGAAGGACGCCGCCGTGGCCTGCAACCAATTCTACATGACCGAGCGCTGGCTCGGCGGCACGCTCACCAACAACCAGACCATCCGCCGCAGCGTCAAGCGGATGCAGCAGATCCAGAAGATCGCCCGCGACAACAACGGCGTCCTCTCCGAGCACAAGCAGGAGGCCTCCGCCCTCGCCCGCGAGCTGGCCAAGCTGGAGACCAACCTCACCGGCATCGCCGAGATGGACAAGATGCCCGGCGCGCTCTTCGTGGTGGACGTCTGCCGCGAGGCCAACGCCGTCAAGGAGGCCCACCGCCTGGGCATCCCCGTGGTGGCCATCGTCGACACCAACGCCGACCCCGACCCCATCGACTACGTGATTCCCGGCAACGATGACTCCGTGCGCGGCATCCAGCTCATCGTCGGCAAGATCGCCGAGGTGCTGAAGGATGCCGACGTCGAGGCCGCCAAGGTCGCCGCCGAGCAGGCCGCCAAGGCCGAGGCCGACCGCGCCGCCAAGGCCGCCGCCGACCGTGCCGCCCGCAAGGAGGCCTCCGCCGCCCGCAAGCCCGCCGGCCTCCAGGACCGCGTCGTAGACGTCCTCCACGATGTTGCCCACGACCACCTGGTACTGGCCGTTGGCCTGGATGACCTGGATGACGCCCTTCAGGGCCTCGATCTTGGGCGTGTTGGCGCGCGACTCGTCCTTGAGCTTGAAGCGCACGCGCGTGATGCAGTGCGCGACGCTCGTGACGTTCTCGGCGCCGCCC
>CASEMS010000079.1 GCA_949288955.1 uncultured Lentisphaeraceae bacterium | reverse complement strand
TAGCAAGGCCGCTGACTTTTTTCGCCCCTCTGGAACGCCCCCCGGGGGGCGTTCCAGAGGGCGTGCCTCGCCTCGGTTCATTACATTGTGCAACTTGGCTGTATTCATCGAAAACCCGCCCAGTGGCGAAAGTAACGCAATGTGGTATAATCTCCTCTGAAATGAAACAGACGCACGTTATCACCTCACCAAACTACGCACTCCTCTGCACGTTGGGGGAGGGTGACCGCGTCTTCATGGATTACACGGCCGGACGGGTTGCGCTTTACTCCGGCAAGACGCTCGTCAGCGAGGGTTTCGGCCTCTACGAGAACGAACGCTCCGACCTCGAACTCTTCCTCGGCACCTTTCACGACCCAGACGTGGGGAGGGACGCATTGCTCTACACGTCAGACCTCCGCGTCGTCGCCGCAGCCATCCGCTACAAGCATGAGTGCAAGGGCCTTCTCACAATCCCAGAAGCCCCACTCCCCGGCCAGTTCATCATACCCTTCCGTACCGAAGGCGAGGCGAAGGCCTACCTCAACACGCTCTTCGACCTCAAGACGGTCGAAACGTCGCAAATCACCAAGGCATCGTTTGCCGAATGGCAACCCCTCTGATGACCGCCCGCGACGCGCTGATCGCTGATGTGCTGTTTGGCATGGGGCGTGGCGTTTGGTATAGTGGTCGTATGAATGGGACACGAGATGGGCTGACGGTCTTGGCGGCGTTGGCGTGTGCGACGGCCTTCGCGGCGGAGCAGGCGAACGCGTGGCGGCCGACGTATACGGTGGCGGAGCCGATGTGCGCCGCGACGGACTGGGATCAGTCCGGCAACCTGAACGTCTATGTGGGGGAGAAGTTCGTTTGGCGGGGGAGGCGTTATGAGGGGATCGACGGGGCCGTGTGCGGGTGCGACCCGTTGGCGTGGGGGCAGATCGCGACGTACCACGCGCTGAACCACGGCACGCCGTCGGCGGCGTGGGATCCGGGGGAGGAGGCGGGCTATGTGCTGTACAACGGCGAGACGGTCGCCCGCCAGACCCTGCCGGGGGCCTTCGACTGGGAGGCCGTGCGCGACAAGACGCGGCTGACGCTCGCCGATGGCTCGCAGGACATCCCGGTGGCGCGGCTGATGTGGAACCTTGGCGTCGTCGGCCACGGCGAGTATGGCGCGGACGCTGGGACGGCGGCGACGGTGGGGGTGGAGAGCTTCAGGGATTATTTCGGCTTCGGGGACGGCCTTTTCTACCTGAAGCCCCAGGCGAACGGCGAGGTGCTGCCGTATTGGCGGGAGGCGCTGTGGCGCATCCTGCGCTGCTCGCTGCAGGCGGAGGCGCCCCTGGGCGTCGGCATCTACGTGGCGGGGGGCGCCGGCCACATGGCCGTCATCGACGGCTGGGGGGTGGACGCGGAGGGGAAGGCTTGGTTCCACGTGGACAAGGGGTGGGGGAGCGCCAACCCGGCGAACGCTTGGTGGGATTTGGATGAGGCCTGGGGCGAGATCCGCCATCTTTACGCCAACGTCTTCCCGAAGGACCTCGGCAGCCTGGTCGTCGGCCGCGTGACGGACGCGGCCTTCGCGCCGCTCGCCGGGGCCTCGGTGGTGTTGGCCGACGCGGCGGGCGCGGCGATCCGCGAGGCGACGACGGATGAGGCGGGGTGCTACGTCTTCCGGAACCTGCCGCGCGTGGACGCCTCGGCCTACGTGGATCCGGGGCAGGCGGTGCCGACGGCGGCCTACACGGTCACCGTCTCGGCCCCGGGCTTCGTGGGGGCGAGCCGGACGGTCGCGGTCGAGGCTTTCGTGGACGAAACGGCGCGGCAGGAGAAGCATGAGGCCTGGGAGGACAAGGGGAAGCCGTCGGAGGGGGGCGCGACGCAGGCGCTGTTTCGGGAGGCGTATGGCGGGGCGGTGGCGGATTTCGCCTTGGAGGGGGTGGCGCTGCGCGCCGCGCCCTCGGGCTCGGGCGCGCAGGATGGGTCGTCGTGGGCGGACGCGGCGCCGTTCTCGCAGGCGCTGCTGGATTCCGCGGGCGCGGCGCGCGCCGTCTGGCTCGCCCAGGGCGATTATCCGCTCGACGCCCCGCTGCGGGTGCCCGCGGGCGCGGCGCTGCTGGGCGGCTTCGACCCGGAGACCGGGCGCCGGGCGCCGTTGGACGCGCCTTCGACCTTGACGCTCCGGGCGACGTATCAGAACGCGATGGTCGTCTTTGGCGACGGCGCGACGCTGGATGGCCTGCGCCTGGAGGATCCGGACGGCGGGGCGGGAGTCATGCTCCAGCCCGAGGAGGACGCGAAGGGGGCCTCCGCCACCCTCCGCGCCTGCGTCCTTTCCGGGGGTCGGAACAACAACCTCGCCCAAGACGTCGACTTCGTCTGCTGCGTTTTCATGAACGCCGGCGCCATCGCCGCGCCCGGGGGCACGGCGCTGCACTGCGCCTTCGCCGGGACGCTGGGCGACGGCGCGGACGCGGGGGGCAACCGCATGGGGCTGGGCGCCGCCGCGCTGGGGCGGCCGGAGGGGGCGCTCCCCTGCCCCGCCGAGGGCCATGTCTGC
This sequence comes from uncultured Lentisphaeraceae bacterium, assembly GCA_949288955.1. Classification (GTDB taxonomy): domain Bacteria; phylum Verrucomicrobiota; class Kiritimatiellia; order RFP12; family DVOR01; genus Spyradenecus. The sequence continues at coordinate 1,114 of CASEMS010000079.1, read as the reverse complement.
CCGGGGACGGGGCTTGACGGCCGGCCGCTTGAAGGGACGCTCGGCGCGTTGGCGCCCGCCGCGCCGGGATGGCGGTTGCTGATTCGGTGAGCCGTCGGAGGGATTGGGCGCGAACACGAGAGGAGTCTGGAATGATTGCGTATGACGTCGTCGAGACGGGGCCGTTGGCCGAGAACTGCTATCTGTTGTGGGGCGACGCCAAGCAGGCGTGGATCATTGACCCCGGCGCGGACTTCTCGCTCATCGAGCGGGCGGTCGCGGCGCAGGGCGTGACGCCCGTCTGTGTGGCGCTGACGCATGGGCACTTCGACCACCTGGGCGCGTTGGACGACGTGCTGCGCCGTTGGCCCGGGTTGCCCGTTGTCCTGCGCGAGGAAGAGCAGACCTGGGCCTTCACCCACCCGGCCAACCAATACCCGCCCTTCTACGTGCATCAGCAACGGCCCGCGACCCTCGTCTCCCCCGGCGACACGTGGGCGTGCGGCGGCATCGAGGCGCGCTTCCTGCCGACCCCCGGCCACACCCCCGGCGGCCAGTGCATCCTGTTGGAGAAGGAGGTGCCCTCCCCCCTCTGCTTCACCGGCGACACGCTTTTCCGCGAGTCCGTCGGCCGCACCGACCTGCCCGGTGGATCCTTCGCCGCGCTCGATGCCTCCCTCAAGCGTCTTGCCGAGACGCTCGCGCCCGAGACCACGATCCTCCCCGGCCACGGCCCTTCCAGCACGATGGCCCACGAGTGCCGCGCCAACCCTTATCTTCAGACGGATCTGGGGTTTTGACGCACCGGGGCGATTATGCTACACTCCCCCCGTCTTATCCCGCCGGAGTGGCTCAGTGGTAGAGCGCCTGATTTGTAATCAGGTGGTCGTGGGTTCGATCCCCACCTCCGGCTCCAGAAGAAAACCCCGCAAGTATCGCTACTTGCGGGGTTTTTTGTTTTTGGGGGGTGCGTGCGCACGAAAAAAGGCCGCCGACCTGTGAGGGTCGGCGGCCTTTTTTGTGCCGGTCGGCGGGGTGCCTTACTTGGAGGCTTCCTCGACGGCGACGGCGACGGCGACGGTGGCGCCGACCATGGGGTTGTTGCCCATGCCGATGAGGCCCATCATCTCGACGT
>CASEMS010000078.1 GCA_949288955.1 uncultured Lentisphaeraceae bacterium | reverse complement strand
GGGCGTGGGCGGGTTGTTGGCCGGGGCCCAATCGCTCCCCATCGCCGCGCCGTTCGGCTCGCGCCGACGCTCGGGGGCGTAGAGGAATTGCACGCGGTCGGCGCGGACGCGGAGGCGGCTGCGCTTCTGGCCGGTGGTCTTGTCGTCCCACGTGTCGAGCACCAGGCGGCCCTCGACGAAGACGGGCCGGCCTTTGCTGAGGTATTGGCCGCAGTTCTCGGCGACCTTGCCCCAGACGGTGACGTCCACGAAGGTAACCACCTCCTTGACCTCCCCGGTGGAGCGGCTGCGGAACTGCTCGCTCACGGCCAGCCCCAGCTCGGCGACGGTCTCGCCGGAGGGCGTCTGGCGCATGTCGGGGTCCCGCGTCAGGTTCCCCATCAGGAAGACTTTGTTGAGGGTCGCGGCCATCGGAGTAACCTCCCGGTGGGGTGCTTTAGGCCTCGGGCTCGGCGGCGGCGGCCTGGGCGGCGGCTTCCGCCGCGGCGGCCTCGGCGCGCGCCTTCTTCTCGGCGGCCTGCTTGGAGAGCTTCATCTCGACGATCGGGTCGACCGCCAGGATCTGAAGGCGGAAGATACCCTCGATGAGGGCGTAGCGGGCGCGCAGCTCGTTGACCTTGGCCGGCTCCAGCTCGAAGCGGATGGTCAGGTAGGTGCCGCTCTCCTTCTTCTGCTGGGGGCGGGCGAAGGTCTTTTTGCCGCGGTCCTCGGTGCCGAGCACCTTGCCGCCGATGCGGGCGATCTCGCCCTGCATGCGTTCGATGGTTTTCGCCCAAGCCTCCTCGCGGCCGGTGTGGACGAAGATGAAGTTTGCGTCGTACTGCTTCATTTTGCGATGGTTCCTAAGGGTTCGGGGTCGGGGCGGGCGGCGTTGAAGCGGTTCTGCGCCTCGGCGAGGCCGCGGTCCAGCCAACAGAGGGCGGCCTCGGCGGCCTCACGCGCCTCGGCGTCGGCCTGGGCGGCCTCGGCGGGGGTGTAGCGATGGAGCACGTGGGCCACCAGCCCGCGGCGCTCCCCCTCGGCGCGGCCGGCGCCCATGCGCACCCGGGCGAAGGCCTCGGTGCCCACGTGGGCGATGAGGCTTTTCAGCCCGTTGTGGCCGCCGGCGGAGCCGCCGGGGCGCACGCGGAGCCGGCCGGGGGGCAGGTCGCAGTCGTCGCTCAGCACCAGGAGGTCGCCCGCCGTGCCGCCGTAGTAGCGCAGGAAGGGCCCCACGCTTTCGCCGGAGGCGTTCATGTAGGTCTGCGGCTTGAGCAGCCAGAGCGCCTCGCCGCGGCGCGTGGCCTTGGCGGCCAGCGTCTTGAAGCGGCGCTCCTCCCGCCACGGGCCCGCGCCGACCATCCCCGCCAGGGCGTCCACGGCCCGGAAGCCGAGGTTGTGCGGGGTGTCGGCGTATTCCGCGCCGGGGTTTCCGAGACCTACGATGAGCTTCATGGTTCCGCCGGCGCGCGCGCCGGCCCCGGTTGCTTACTTCTTGGGCTCGGCCGCGGGGGCCGCCTCGTCCTTCTTGGCGCCGATGACCTCGGGCTCGGCCGCGGGCGCGGCGCCGTCGGCCACGGGCGGGAGCTCGATCTCTTCGTCGGCCGCCACGCAGCTGGCCACCACGGTGTCCTTGTGGGTGGTGACGTGGTACTTGTCGCCCAGGCTCAGCTGGCCGGCGAGCAGCTTGTCGCCGATCTTCATGCCCGAGACGTCGATGTCGAAGGATTCCACGATGTCCGCCGGGAGGCAGTCGACGTGGATGGCGCGGAGGTCCTGCTCCAGCACGCCGTTGGCGTTCTTGACGCCGTCGGGGGTGCCGACGAGGTTGATGGCGATTTCCACGCGCACGGTGTGGCCCATGTCCACCTCGCCGAAGTCGGCGTGGATGACCTTGCCGGTGATGACGTCGTGCTGCAGCTCGCGCAGCAGGGCGGAGACTTTGCTCTGGCCCAGGCTCAGCACCACCAGCAGCTGGTCGCCGTGGTGCCCGCGCATGGCCATCTCGTAGTCGTGCGCGTCCAGCTCGATGAGCGTCGAGGCGCCGTCCATGCGCTTGATGACGCCGGGGATCTTGCCCGCGCGGCGCAGACGGCCCGCGGCCTTCGACCCTTGCTCGGTGCGCACGGCGGCGTTGAGTGTGATCTGATTCATGGATTGTGTGTCCTTGGTTCCTGCGAAAAGGCCCGCCCCCTCACGACAAGCGGAAGAGGGAGGAGACGGACCGGTTGTTGTGGATGCGCGTGATCGCCTCCGCCAGCAGCGGGGCCACCGAGAGCACCTTGACCGAGGGCAGCCCCACGATGGATTCGTCCAGGGGGATGGAGTCGGTGCAGATGAGCTCCTCGATGAGCCCGTTGTTCGCCCGCAGGCGGTCGATGCCCACCTGCGTCAGCGGGATGTGGCTGACCACGGCGCGGACGCTGCGGGCCCCGTGCGCCTTCAGCAGCTTCGCCGCCGCGCACAACGTCCCGCAGGTCGTCGTCATGTCGTCCACCATGATCACGTCGCAGCCGTCGACGTCGCCGACGACGAAGCGGCTTATCCAGCTTCATCTCGCGCAGGTATTTCACCATTACCGGCGCGGCGTGAAGGTGATCCACGGGAATATCGAAAAAGCCTTGGATCTGCTGCGCGTGCAGATCCATCGTGAGCACGCGGTTCGCGCCGGCGGCCACCAGGAGGTTCGCCACCAGCTTCGCCGTGATGGGCACGCGCGGCTGGTCCTTGCGGTCCTGGCGCGCGTAGCCGAAGTAAGGGAGCACCGCCGTGATGCGGTCGGCCGAGCCCCGGCGCGCGGCGTCGATCAGGATCAGCAGCTCCATCAGCATCTCGTTGGGCTGCTTGCAAATCGGCTGCACCAGGAAGAGGTCTGCCCCGCGCACGTTGTCGCTGTACTTGCAGAAGGTCTCCCCGTCCGGGAAATGGCGGATGTCAATCGCCCCAAGCGTCGTGCCCATGCACGCCGCGATCTTCTCGGCCAGGGGCCGGTTCGCGCTTCCGGAGAAGACTTGCAGGTTTTCCATCTCAGCTTCCTTTGCTCTCTGTCAGACGCTGCATGGTTGCCCGACATGGATTCGATCAGACGCTGCATGGTTGCCCGACATGGATTCGAACCATGACTATGGGCGTCAAAGGCCCGTGTGCTGCCATTACACCATCGGGCAGCGTCTGTGCGCACGCCCGCCAACACCCCGCCAACGCCGGGTGGGCGAGCGCCCTTTCCCCCTCCTCGCGGGACCCGACCAGCCCGAAGACCGTCGCGCCGCTGCCGCAGAGGGTCACCCCCCTGCAACCGGCCGCGCGCAACGCCTCCAGCGTCCGCGCGACCCCGGGGAACAAGCCCACGCACGGCGCCTGCAGGTCGTTCACGACCGCCTCGGCCACCGACGCGAAGCCTCCCGCTCGGAGAAAGAAACACAAATTATCCCACAGCCCGCCGCCGCTTGTCAAGTTGGCGACGGCGCCTCCCCCACCCTCGCCCGCCCGGCGGTCCCATTCGCGGTAGACCGCCGGGGTCGGGCAATGGGAGCCGTCGTTCGCCAGCACCACCCAGAGGGGCTCCGCGCCCGCCATCGGCAGGCGCTCCACGCGCTCGCCCCGCACGCGCTCGCCCCGCCCGGCCATCCGCACCGTGCCATCCAGCAGGAAAAGCGGCACGTCCGACCCCAGTTCCGCGCCCACCGCGCACAGCCGCCCGGCCCCCAGCCCCAGCCCCCAGAGCGCGTCCATCCCCCGCAGCACCGCCGCCGCGTCGCTGCTGCCCCCGCCCAGACCGCCGCCCAAGGGGATCCGTTTGCGGATCCGGATGCGCGTGGGCAGCGGCCGGCCCACCACCCGCTCCAACGCCCGCGCCGCCCGCACCGCCAGGTTCGCCTCCGCGTCCCCCGGCAGCGCGTCCAGCGCCACGCCCTCGCCCTCGACCTCCAGGCTCGTCGCCCCGGCCCGCTCCAGCGACACCTCGTCCCCCAGCCCCAGCAGGGCCACCACGGAATCCAGCTCATGGAAGCCATCCGCCCGCCGCCCCAACACCCTCAGCCCCAGATTCACCTTCGCCGCCGCAAAGACCTTCATCATCGCTCCTTTCGCCCTTATTCTAGCACATCCCGCGCCCGCCCCCGCCGACGTGGACGAGTGGTTTTGACCGCGAAGACGCAAGGTTGCGCGGGAGGCTTGCGCGCGGGAGGCTTGCGGGCTCCGCCGGTCGCTCTGCGGGCTTCGCCCGCTGACCGCTCCCTACCGCCCTCGCCTCCCGCGCTGCCCAAGTGAGTCCCCCCTGGCAGTCCTGCGCGGGCCACGCCCGCGCCCCCCTTTGTGCCCGTTGTGGCCTTTGTGATTGTCTCTCGTCGTGCTTCGTGTGCCTCCGTGTCCCCCTTCGTGCGCTTTGTGGTCTCCCCCCCCCCGTCGTCCATCCGGTCCTGCGGGGTCATTGCTCGCGGGTGAGGCGGTCGGCCTCGTCGTGGTTGAGGACTTCGACGAAGGGGCGTTTGCCGCGGGTGAAGAGGCCGTGGACGGCGTCGGGGCCGGATTGGGCGATGACGTCCTGGATGAGGCGGATCATGGGGCGGGTGACGCGGAGGCCGGGGATGAAGACGGGGATGCCGGGGGGATAGGGGACGAGGAGCTGGCTGGCGATGCGGCCCTCGGCCTCTTCGAGGGGGACGAGCTCGCCGTCGCAGAGGGCGGCGGCGCGGGGGAGGACGGCGGGCTGGCCGGCGATGGCGTGGGCGAGGATCTCGGCGTCGCAGGGGGCCTCGTCGGGGGGGCCGATGAGGTCGCGGACCTGGCGGATGCAGCGGAAGAGGTACTCGAAGTGCTCGTGGACGGTGCCGGCGGTGACGAGGAAGAGGACGGTGGTGGGGGAGGCTTTCTCCCATTGGATGTGGGCGGCGTGGAGGAGGCGCCGGAAGTCCGCGCAGGCCTGGGGGGTGCGGAGCATGAGGATCATCTTGAGGGGGTCGTGGAAGTAGCCGTCGGCCTGCCAGGAGGGGTCGTCGCCGGCGATGGCGCGCAGGCCGGCGAAACATTCGTGGATGGGGCGCCCGACGAGGTCGGCGACGCGGCGCTGGAAGGCGCGGACCCAGCGGAGGCGCTCCTCGAGGATGCGCAGGCCTTCGAGGCGCATCTGGATGCCGGCGATGTCGAGCGTGGCGAGGGTGGGGTAGTGGGGGGAGGTGGAGTGCCAGTAGCGGAGGACCTCGTGGAGGTCGTGGGAGAACTTCTCGTAGGAGCCGTGGCCGTGGAGGTGGAAGCGGCGGCGGAGCCAGCGGTAGGGCTTGGAGGCGTCGGTCTCCAGGAGCGCCTTGAAGCGGTTGGAGACGTGGATCATGGAGGCCTGGGAGAAGGCGGCGAGGGCTTTGTGGGTGGATTGGACGGAGAGGTGGGCGCCGCCGATCTCGGAGACGGCGTTGTAGCGGCGGACGGCGCCGTCGGGGAGGGCGCGGGCGTAGGCGGGGTGGAAGGCGAGGTAGGGGGCCCAGGCCTCGTCGGCGTAGAAGAGGATGCCGGCCTGCTCGCAGAGGCGCCCGATCTCCCAGACGGGGTAGAGGATGCCCTCGTAGGTGCAGGTGGTGATGACCAGGAGCTTGGGGCGCTCGGCCTCGGGGAGCGCGGCGGCGCGGGCGAGCTCGGCGCGGAGCTCGGCCAGCGGGATGGGGCCCCAGACGCCGAGGCGGGGGTTGTAGTGGGCGGGGAGGTAGCGAGGGACGGCGCCGGCCATGACGACGGCGTGGTGGACGGATTTGTGGCAGTTGCGGTCGAGCAGGACGCTCTCGCCGGGGCGCAGGAGGGTCATCAGCATGGCCTTGTTGGAGGTGCTGGTGCCGTTGGTGACGAAGCAGCTCTGGGCGGAGCCGAAGATCTCGGAGGCCACGCGCTGGGCCTGGCTGAGGGGGGAGAGGCCCTCGGGGTCGGAGAGATCGCCCAGCGACTCGACGGAGACGGAGAGGTCGCTGCGGAAGATCATGGAGGAGAAGGCGTCGTGGAAGCCGTGGAGGAAGGGGGAGCGCTCGAAGGCGTTGCCGTTGTTGTGGCCGGGGGTGTGCCAGGCGGTGCCGGCGCGGCGGCGGACGTACAGCCGCAGGGCGTCCCAGAAGCGCGGCAGCCAGAAGGCGGCGAAGAGGTGCCCCAGGCGCTCGCGGTGGCGCATGGGGTCGGCCAGCACGGCGAAGGGCTTCTGCGCCCAGCGGCGGCTGGGGAGGTGCTGCTTGGGGTGGCCGGGGCGGGTTACGAGCACCTTGGGGATGGCGGGGAGGTAGGTGAGGAACCACGTGGGGATGGGCAGCCCGCCGATGGCGTGCTCGAAGAGGGGGCGCCCGCCCAGCCAGTCGTCGAAGAGGAAGAGGCAGGCGCCGCAGCCCTCGGGGGTGAGGGCGCGGGGGGCGCCCAGCGCGGAGGGCTGGAAGAGGGCGGCCTCGAGGGCCTGGGGCGTGGGCACGGCGACCAGGCGCAGCTCGGGGTAATCCAGCGGATCCTCGAAGGTGAAGTGCTCGCGGCAGAAGGCCTGGAAAAGGTCGGAGAGGCCATACTCCAGCTCCTGGAGGAAGGCGGGCGTCGCCTCCGGGGAGTCGGTGAGGTAAAAGACGGTCTGCGTGTCCATGGCTACCCCATATGAAAACAAAAAAGCCTGCGCCCCACAAGGGGCACAGGCCTCTCGGTGTGCGCGTGGCGCGGGGCCCGCTCACTCGGAGACGATCGCCTCCATCGGGCAGGCGCCGGCGCAGGTGCCGCAGCCGACGCACTTGTCGGGGTCGATGACGTAGATGGGGTCGCCGGCGGAGATCGCCTCCACGGGGCACTCGCCCGCGCAGGTGCCGCACGCAACGCACTTATCGGTGATTTTGTAGGCCATGATGACGCTCCTTCGTTGGTCGGCCCCAAGCGACGCGCCCGGGGTCTGAATGCGCATACAATAGCACAGCCCCTTCCCCTTTGACGAGGCTAAATCCGCCCACCCCGCCCACGGCCCTCCCCACAAAACCCCCCCCCCCCCCCCCGGCCCCCCCGGGGGGTTGTTGGGGTGGGGGTGGCCCGGGCGGCGCCGGGGGGTGGTGGGGGGGTCTCACCGGGGGGGGGTAAGTGGGGGGGGCCCCCCCCGCCCCCCCCCCTCCCGAAAACCGAGCCTACCCCTCCCCCCGCACATCAGCCGCCATCGCTCCCCCCATCAGCGGCCGATCCTCCGAGCGTCGGCGGCTGATCCACCGAGTGTCAGCCGCCGATCCACCGAGTGTCAGCCGCCGATCCACCGAGACTCGGCGGCCAAGTCCCTTCGGATGGGGGCGGGTTGGGGCGGGGGTGTGTTGCGCGTGGTGGGGGGATTGTGCTATTTTTTTGTTCTTCCTGAGCCCCGGGTGGCCCGGGGCGGGGAGCTACGGAGAACGCGATGAGCAACGAAAAGTATGTCTATTTCTTCGGTGGCGACGCCTCCGAGGGGAACGGTTCGATGAAGGGTCTGCTGGGCGGCAAGGGCGCGAACCTGGCGGAGATGGCCTCGATGGGCCTGCCTGTGCCCCCCGGCTTCACCATCACCACCGAGGCCTGCGGGAAGTATTACGAGCTGGGTGAGGAGAAGCTCTTCGCCAAGATCATGCCCGAGGTGGAGGCCGCGCTGGCCCGCCTGCAGGAGGTCACCGGCAAGACCTTCGGCAAGGGGCCGAACCCGCTGCTCGTCTCCGTCCGCTCCGGCGCCGCCGTCTCCATGCCCGGCATGATGGACACGGTGCTGAACCTGGGCCTCAACCCCGAGACCGTGGCGGCGATGATCGCCAAGACCGGCAACAAGCGCTTCGTGATGGACAGCTACCGCCGCTTCATCCAGATGTTCGGCAACGTGGTCATGGGCATGGAGCACCACGACTTCGAGCACGAGCTGGAGGCCGTCAAGGCCACCAAGGGCGCGAAGCTGGACACCGACCTCACCGCCGAGGACCTGGAGGAGGTCATCGCCCGCTACAAGAAGATCGTCGTCGCCCGCTTCGGCAAGGAGTTCCCCACCGACGCGCACGAGCAGCTGCGCATGGGCATCCGCGCGGTCTTCGGCAGCTGGAACAACCCCCGCGCCATCAAGTACCGTGAGCTGAACGACATCCGCGGCCTGGCCGGCACCGCCGTCAACGTGCAGACGATGGTCTTCGGCAACAGCGGCAACAACTCCGCCACCGGCGTCGCCTTCTCCCGCGACCCCTCGACGGGCGACAACAGCTACTTCTACGGCGAGTACCTCATCAACGCGCAGGGCGAGGACGTCGTCGCCGGCATCCGCACCCCGCAGGAGATCACCATCCAGGGCAGCCGCGAGTGGGCCAAGCGCGCCGGCATCTCCGAGGAGGAGCGCCTCGCCAAGTATCCCTCCCTCGAGGAATCCATGCCCGAGGTCTTCAAGCAGTTCGACGCCATCCGCGAGAAGCTCGAACAGCACAACCGCGACATGCAGGACATGGAGTTCACCATCGAGGACGGCAAGCTCTACATGCTGCAGACCCGCAACGGCAAGCGCACCGCCGCCGCCGCCGTCCGCATCGCCACCGACCTGGTCAAGGAAGGCCTCATCGACGAGGAGACCGCCGTGCTGCGCGTGGAGCCCCAGCAGCTCGACCAGCTCCTCCACCCCGTCTTCAACGCCCTGGCCGAGAAGAAGGCCAAGGTCATCGCCACCGGCCTGCCCGCCTCCCCCGGCGTCGCCACCGGCACCGTCGTCTTCACCGCCGAGGAGGCCGAGACCCAGGGCAAGCTGGGCAAGAAGGTCATCCTCTGCCGCGCCGAGACCAGCCCCGAGGACATCGCCGGCATGGTCAGCGCCCAGGGCATCCTCACCGCCCGCGGCGGCATGACCAGCCACGCGGCCGTCGTCGCCCGCGGCATGGGCAAGTGCTGCGTGGCCGGCTGCGGCGACGCGCTCATCGACGCCAAGGCCAAGACCGTCAAGTTCGGCGACGTCACCCTCCGCGAGGGCGACTGGATCAGCCTCAACGGCTCCACCGGCAAGGTCTACGAGGGCCGCATCGAGACCCGCGACCCCGAGCTCTCCGGCCCCTTCGCCGAGATCATGGCCCTGGCCGACAAGTACCGCACGATGGGCGTGCGCACCAACGCCGACACCCCGCGCGACACCCAGGTGGCCGTCCGCTTCGGCGCCGAGGGCGTCGGCCTCTGCCGCACCGAGCACATGTTCTTCTCCGACGACCGCATCGTCGCCTTCCGCCGCATGATCCTCGTGGCCGAGAAGGTCAAGAAGCTCAAGGAAGCCCTCGCCCAGGCCGCCACCGCCGACGAGAAGGCCGCCATCCAGGCCCAGCTCGACGCGCCCCTGGCGCAGTACAACGCCGCCCTCGCCACCCTCCTCCCGCTCCAGCGCGGCGACTTCGAGGGGATGTTCCAGGCCCTCGACGGCCGCGAGTGCACCGTCCGCCTCCTCGACCCGCCCCTGCACGAGTTCGTCCCCCACGACGAGGCCGGCCAGGCCGAGATGGCCAAGGTCATGGGCATCCCCGTCGAGGAGGTCAAGAAGTTGGTCGACGAGCTCCACGAGTTCAACCCCATGCTCGGCCACCGCGGCTGCCGCCTCGGCATCTCCTACCCCGAGGTCACCGAGATGCAGGTCCGCGCCATCTGCGAGGCCGCCGCCAACGTCCCCGGCTCCAAGCCCGAGATCATGGTCCCCCTCGTCGGCAACGTCAAGGAGCTCCTCAGCCAGAAGGCCATCATCCAGAAGGTCATCGCCGAGGTCGAGAAGGAGCGCGGCGTCAAGCTCGACATCCTCATCGGCACGATGATCGAGGTCCCCCGCGCCGCCCTCACCAGCGACGAGATCGCCAAGGAGGTCGACTTCTTCTCCTTCGGCACCAACGACCTCACCCAGACCACCTGCGCCTTCTCCCGCGACGACGCCGGCAAGTTCCTGCGCGACTACGTCAGCAAGGGCTTCTACGACTACGACCCCTTCATCGTCCTCGACCAGCAGGGCGTGGGCAAGCTCATGAAGTTCGCCGTCGACCAGGCCAAGGCGGTCAACCCCGCCATCCGCATGGGCATCTGCGGCGAGCACGGCGGTGAGCCGCACTCCGTGGAGTTCGCCAACGCCATCGGCCTCACCTACGTCTCCTGCTCCCCCTACCGCGTGCCGATCGCCCGCCTCGCCGCCGCCCAGGCCGCCATCAAGGCCAAACGCGCCGCCAAGCGGTAAGCCGACGCGCCCGGAACGGCGCAAACACCAAAAAGCCCCCGACCTCGCACGAGGCCGGGGGCTTTTTCTGTGACGCCGCGCCAAGTGGGGATGCGCGTCAGGTCTCCCGCACCACCCAGCCGCCCGTCCTGTGGGCGCGGCGCACGCGCAGCTCGCGGAGCGTGGCGAAGAGCGCCGGGTTCTCGGCGCGCGCCGCGGCAAGGACGCGGCGGATCTGCCGGTCGGAAAGGCGGTGGCGCGCGCCCAACGCGGGCGCGGTGATCGGTCGGCCCCGGTGGCGCGGGTCATCGAGATGCGCCCACTCCTGGAGGATCCGCCGCGAACGGGGCGGCAGCCCCGGGAAGGCCTCGCGCGCGCGGTTGGCGTAGACGGTGACGGCGCGGTCGGGCCTGAGCCCGGGCTTTTTCCCGGGCGAGTAGAAGTCCTCGCGGCGCGGGCGCTTGCCCGCCGTGTAGTGCGCGACCATGCTGTCGA
>CASEMS010000077.1 GCA_949288955.1 uncultured Lentisphaeraceae bacterium | reverse complement strand
TCGGCGAAGTTTCGGAAGGGGGTGATGACGCCGATGGAGGGCGTCGCGGGGAGGGTGGCGAGGTTGTCGGCGAGGAGGCCGAGCTGGCGTTCGAGGGCGGCGGCCTCATCGTCCCAGGTGCCACGGACGTCGAGCCAATCGAGGTCGGCCTTGTGGCCGAGACTGCAGGCGTAGGGGGAGGGGTCTTCGTGGGCTTCGGTTTGGATGGCGAGGCGGCCGTCGTAGAAGGCTTCGCTGCAGTAGGCGGCGATGTCGGGGGCGCAACGGAAGTGCTCGACGAGGAGGCGGGGTGGCGTGGGGACGGCGGAGTAGGCGCTGGCGCGGAAGAGGGCGGGGATGAGGGGTGGGACGTCGCATTGGGCGGCCTCGTCGATGATGACACGGTCGAAGAGGGCGGCGTTGCAGGGGGAGGCTTTGGTGAGGGAGAGGAGGGTGCAGACCCAGATGGGGTAGAGGCGCGTGAGGTCGGCGAAGGCCTCGGCGATTGCTTGGTGGAGGAGGGGCTGGGCGGTGGTGGCGAGGAAGGGGAGGGCGAGCTGACGATGGTGGCGGCAGAGCTGGGCGATGCGCTGGATGGCGTCTGGGGGGAAGTCGGCGGTGCGGCGGCAGAGTTGGGCCAGCAGAGCGCGGGATTGGGTCTTGGCGGCGCGTTCGCCCGCGGCTTCCCAGGCGGCGAAGGTGGGATCGTAGGGCGGGAGCGCGGAGGCTTCGGCTTGGAGGGGGCGGAGGGCGGCACTCGTGTCGTGGAGGGCGCGCAGGAGGTTGGCCTGCTTGGCGAGGCGTTCGCGGAGGAGGTCGCGGCTGGGGGCGATGAGGTTGGGGTAGGCCTTGCGCAGGGTGCGCTCCAGGCGTTCCTGCCGGCGGGCGCCGCGCACGAGCCACCAGAGGAGGCGGGCGAAAGGGGTGCGCGGGGCGTAGGCGAGGTTTCGGGCGTGGGCGGCGAGGCGGTCGGCGTCGGTTCCCTCGGGCACGCGGAGCCGTTCGCGGAGGCTTTGGGCCTTCTCCTCGGCGGCCTCCAACGCGTGTTTGATGCGGGTGCGCCGCTCGAGGGTCTGCCAGTGGAGGGCCAAATCCTCCAGGTCGGCCTCGAAGGTGTCGACGGCCAAGTCCAGCGTGGCGGAGGAGTAGACGTCGAGGATGCGGAGGGCGGCGGCTTGGATGGCCTCGGGGTCGGCGGTCATCCAGGTGCGGGCGGTGCCGCCGTCGTCCGAGGCGCACTGCTGCACCCAGTCGCGGGCGACGTCGGCGAGCATGGGGTCGGCGGCGAAGGCGGCCTTTACCTTCTCCTCGATGGCGTGGATGGCGGCGTGGTTGCGGCTGGCGAAGAGGGCGGATTGGCCGCGGTAGGCCAGGTTCAGCAGGAGGTTGACGGCGGCCTGCGATTTGCCGGTGCCCGGGGGGCCTTGGATCTTCGTGCAGGGATGGGCGAGCGCCTCGATGAGGGCGCGGCGCTGTTCGGTGTTGGCGCGCAGGAAGTCCGCGGGGTAGGGGAGACGCTCGGGTGTGGCTGGCTCGTTGAGCCTGGGCGGATTGCGGAAGGCGTAGGCCAGCGCCGTGCGGTCGAGCACCTCGTCCGCCGCCTCGGCGATCTGCAGGAGCTCCCGTCGCAGGGTCTTGCTGTACTTCAACCGCATCCCGACGGCCAGCACCGCCGCGTTGGCCATGCCGACCGTCCGCGGCAACGCCGCCTCCGGCAAGGCCGGGCCGAACGGCCGCCCTGTCCGTTTTTCCAGATACGCGCAGGCGATGGCGAAGTCCGGCGTGCCGTCGGCCTTGTGGAAGAGCGTGAGGATACGCTTGTGTTCCTCCTTGGGGACGTGGTATTGCAGCCACTGCTGGTTGATCTGCGCCGCCTCGTAGTCCGGCTCGATGGCCCAGCCGCCGTCCGTTTCCCGCGCCTCCACGGGGATGGTGAAGAGGGGCACCGCGAGCGGCTCTCCTGTGCTTTTGCCCAGGATGACCTCGCACGGATAGCCCACGTAGAGCGTCTCATCGAACTGTGCGCGCGAGGCCATGCGCGAAAGGAAGAGCAAGTCTCGCCGCTTGTCCAAGGTGACGCGGAAGGACTTGTCCTCCAGCCATCCCACCGGCGGGTGCAACACGACGAACCGGTCGCGTTCCTCCTTCAGCGGCAGATACTCCGTGGGATGCTCCGCCGCCGTCACGCACGCCGCGTAATACCGGCACAACGCCCGAAAATCCGCCCACGGGGTGGGAACTTTCGGCAGGGCCGCGGTTTTGCTTCTAGTCCTGAGGAATGTATTCAAGTCGCCCATTTCCGTTTAGATAATGGTGTAATGCTTTTCGGAATGCTTGCGTATGTTGATTGTCTTTGCGCCAGTACATTCCAAGCGGACAGGCGTTGGCGATGTTGTCGTAGTTGGAATCGTCGATGCCTTTCATCGCGAACCGCTTGCCGTCAAACTGTCGAATCCGTAGCAAGTAGAGCAGAGCACGCAAGCAGTTGTTCCTTTGTGGGGCACCTGCGGCGGAGATACTTGTCGGAACCAACTTTCTTACCAAGAAGGAGATGGTCTTAGGTTTCCGATTCAGGTTGAGCGCGGGGATGAAATCCGCGTTGAACATCAGAAGATGAGCGAGCAAGCGTTGTCGTTCCGCACATCCGACCCAGTCGTTCTTGAAGAACTTTATGCATGAATCAAACAGTGCGCCCCATTCACTTGGCCTATCACAGAGGTTGGCACAGAACGTAATCAACTCAGGATCGGACCTTCTCTCAGAACAAACCAACTCTACACATATTTTGCGTAGCCCCATGAATAACGGATTGTCGTGCTGATAGGTCCAGGCTATTAGGCGTAACGCCCCATTATATGTGTCCTGTCGTACCTCGCGAAGGGCTTGTTCGTTGAGGCGTCGGAACAAGGTTTGGAAATCCTGCTCGCCGAACGTGGAGCGTATGGCGATATGTGGATAACGATAACCCTCCTCCGCACCAAAAACATTGAGGCGACGCAACCGTTCAAGTGGGCTCACGCCAGGAGGTAAAGACTGGCTGAGTGGATAGCGATAGCGCGGTTTATAAAACAATCCGCCATCCAAACATGGGGCTTCGCCCCTTGCAAATGCAAGGATGTCTTGTCGCTCCCAATAATACTTAAGTAGGGAAGCGTCTGCCATGACCTTGGGAGAAATGGGCGGGAAGGAGCGTTCGAACTCATTTTCGAGTTGGAACAAGGTGTGTTTTGTCGGCTTCAGACCTTCCAATGCGAGTTCTTCAGGATGTTGCAAGGAGGGGTGATCAATCTCCAGATGGACGACTCCCTGACCGGGGGAGGCTTTGGCCCACATTCGCAGAGGGTCTGACCCTGCGACGCCCCGAAGCGAACACGAGTACTCCATCAGTGGGGCACGAGCATCCGCTTGCTCTGCTTCCAACAGAAACAGGCGAAGGCCAGAGGAGTCTTTGAGATTGAAGTCGTGGTTTTCGTCTCCCTCATAATCATCGCCTCCCTTGAAGTAACGACAGTATTGCACCAGCGTCCGGAATCGGACATGCTCATCTGCCGTTTGATAGACGACGTAGAGCCCCATGAGCTCATCCCAGTAGGCGACGTTATTACGCCTTTTCCAGAATGTGTCTGCACCCTTCCATAAAATATCTTCGACCGCTTTGTCGATTTTCGAAGGTGCCCATAGCCAATCAAACAACGTTCGCTTCTTTGGGTGTGCGGGTAATTCCTCATGCTTGTCGAAGCACTCTGGATGGTAACGATAGGCGCGGTGGCAGGGGCGACCGTCTTTGTATTCCAGCTTAGCACCGTCGATTTGTGGGCTACAGAGCCTTGGGACCTCCACGTGGGCGCGGGGTTCGCCTAGGCCGAGGGCGTAGGCGATGGTGCGCCAGAGGAGAAAGACGCGGTCTTGGGCGCCGAGGGCGAGGACGGCGGCTTGGCGGATGGCAGTTGCTCGAAATAGGCGTACAGATACCGGCGCGCCTCCTCGGAGGGGGTGTCCTTGTCGGCCCCGCGCAGGACGTCCACCAGATAGCGGCCGCGCGAACGATTCTCCTCCTCCGCCTCGGGGTCGAAGTCCACGTAGGGCGCGTCGAGGTCGATGAGGCGCGGTTTGGCGTTGGGGTGGCGGCCGTCGGGGACGAGGAGCACGTCCGCGAGGCGCATCCCCAGCAGGTCGATGGTGACGTCGCCGGCGCGCCGCGTGAGCAACGGCGCCCGCGCGGGTGTCTCATCGGCGAAGCGCGGATAATCCTCCTCCCACGGTTGCCCTTCCTTGATGGGGCAGACCCACAGTTCCGAACGGTAGAAACGCCCCCGATATCGCGCAGCATCCGCCCGCCATCGCGCCAGCGCCCCGGCCAGTTCCCCGCGCCGTTCCCAGAGATCCTCCACCAGCCGGTAATACTGCACCACCAGCAGATAGGCATCCCACACGCGGCGGTAGAGTGCGTCCTGCGCCAGCACATAGTTGGGCGAGGGCACTTCATGAAGCGGCGACACCCCCTGCAACGGCTCCAAGGCCAGCCCACCCCGGCACAACGCCAGCAACCGCTTCACACCCTTCACGGATTCATGGTCGTGGAACGCCTTTTCCTCCGTCTCCAACCACCGCTCCGCCAGACGCTCCGTGCGCAGAAGCAGGTCGCGCAGCACGCGGTTCTCCAACAAATCGTAGTGCTCCCGCCGCACCACCGCCAGCACCCGCTGACGCGCCCCCGCCTTCTGCGCCACCGTGTAACCCGGCTGACGCGTCAGCCACCGCAGGCACGTCGGGTCGATCTGCTCCACACGTCCCAATCCCTGCAACTCCCGCTCGCGCCGCAACACCTTGCGCAGACGCTCGAAGACCGCCTGAAGCATCGGCGGCAACGTCCGCGCCAACGTCGTCTCCAATCCCGCCCGCGGCTCCTTCCGCTCCGGCGACAGCACCGTTCCCACCGCCTCCCACGTCAGCGGTAACGCGGCATTCTCGCGCCGCGCCAGCCAACGGTTCTTCCTGAAGCGCACGATTGCCGCCTCGCGCAGGGCGAAGAGGAACTCCGCCTCCCGCAGGAAGGGCTCGAAAGCCGCCCGATGTTTGTCCCCCTTCCGTCGCGCCTCGGGCAACAGCAGGTAGTAACGCAGATCCGTCTGCGTCGGCGCCGTTTGGGCGGCCGGCGCGGCGTTGCCCGCCGCCACGGCGTCTTTGCTGGTGGTGGGCACGCTCATTTCGTGCGCATCACGCCGCGCCACTTGAAGAAGGTGTTGTCGGGATCGCACGCCCTCGCGAAGGCTTCGTCCAGCTCATCGTCCCCGTACGCCTTGATGATTTCGCTGATGGTCGTCTTCGTCGTCGCGAACTGCGGCATCGCCAGCTCCAGCCCATTCAGCTTCGGCAGCACCTTCATCTCGATCTGGTCCGCGAAGGCCTGCCTGCGCCCCTCCACCGTCTGCACGGGATAGAAGGCCATGTAGGCATCCACCGCCTGTTGCACGCGATAGGCGAAGGGCCGCCCCACCTGCTCCAACGCCTCGTTCAACTCCCGCATCGTCTCCTGATAGCGCGTATCCCCCGCTTGCGGTTCCCTCCACGCCTCCCAGAGCGACCGCGTGACGCGCCTACGCCCCTCGCATGCGGCAAGGAAGTTGTCCTTCTTTGGCTTGGCTGTCAGGTTGGCCGGCCGCCCGAAGCGCAAGACGTTGCTGCGGTCGATGACCTTGTCCGAGAGCATCTGCGTCGTCTCGTCCTCGTTCATCGTGCCGATC
>CASEMS010000076.1 GCA_949288955.1 uncultured Lentisphaeraceae bacterium | reverse complement strand
CGACCTCCTGCGCCACGCCCTCCGCCTCGGCGCGGGCGAGCCTGACGCCGCCGTCCTCGCCACCGAGCGCCAACGCGCCGGGCTCGCCGAGGCCGCCCAAGCCTTGACCGACGCCCACCGTGCCCTGGCCCTCGGCGACCCCGGCCTCGTCCTCGCCGCGCAGGCCCTCCGCGCCGCCGCCGAGGCCATCGGCCGCCTGCTCGGGCGCGTCTGGGCCGACGACCTGCTCGACCGCCTCTTCTCCCGCTTCTGCGTGGGCAAGTGAGCGCCCGCCATCCCCATCCCCCATCGGCGGCCGAGCCATCGAGGATCAGCCGCCGATCCTCCGAGACTCAGCCGCCAAGTCTCAAAGCCTCAGCCGCCGGTCAGCGGAGGCGGAGGCGGTAGCCTTGGCGGGGCCAGGGGAGGATGATGGGCGGCTCCGCCGGGGTGGAGCTCCGGACGCACACGCGGCGGCGGGCGGCGGGGAGGGTGGCGTCGAACCAGTCGCCCAGCGGGAGTTCGAGGGTCTCCCCGGGCTCGACGGAGACCCATCGCTCCGGGTCGTCGGGGTCGGCGGCGCCCCAGAGGAGGGTCTCGCCGGAGGCGGCGTCCAGAAGGGTGGTGTAGATCCGGGCCTCGTGGACGCGGAAGGGGGCGCTGTCGGCGTGGAGGGTGAGGGAGAGGAGGTCGGCCCGTGCGATGGCGTCGCCGAGGTCGATGCGCACCCAGGTCCGTTGGCCGGCGGCGCCGGGCTCGGGGAGGTCGGCGGAGCGGCCTTGGAGGGAGACTTGGCGGTTGTAATAGGTGTAGGCCTCGGCGAGGACGCTGAGCGGCGCGCCGTCATCCTCCTCGGGGGAGAGGAGGATGGCGATCTGGCGCGCGCCGCAGCCGGGGTTGGGGAGGTAGAGGGTCACCTCCTCGCCCTCCTCGGGGTCGAAGCGGGTGCCCTCGGGGCCGAAAACCTCCGCGCCCCAGCCATAATCGCCGGGGAGGAGGCCCTCGGCGGAGACGACGGCGGTGAGCGCGCTTTCCCGGCCAAGGTTGGCCAGGCGGAGGGTACCGTCGGCGGCGAGGGCGGCCTGAAGGTGGGCGGAGGCGTCCGTGCAGACGAGCGTGTGGACGGCGCCCCAGACGACATGGGCGGCGACGCGGTCGGGGCGTACGCCCTCGGCGCCGTTGCGCGCGGCCATGCCCAGGCCGTCGGCGACGCCCACGCGGTATTCCGTGCGCGCCGCGAGGGGGCGGATGAGGAGGTCGGTCTGGGAGGAGACGGCGGTCACGCGCCACGTGGCGTCGCCGGGGAGGCGGGTCTGCGCCAGGAGGGTGACGGGGCTGGTGGCGTCGGTGCCGTTGACGAGGGCGAGCTGGCCGCCCCACGAGGCGCAGGGAGAGCGGGCGGGGGGCTCCTCGAAGGGGGTCATCGCGGGCGGAGTCGGGAAGGAGTCGGGGTCGAAGGGGTCGGTGCGGTCGGCCTCCTCCTCGGCGTTGGCGTAGCCATCGCCGTCGGGGTCGCCCGCGGGGTCGTAGGCCTCCGCCGCGTCGCCGAAGTAACGCTCACGCCACGTGAGGCGTTCGGGCTCGAAGAGGGTGTCCTCCCAGAGGGGGCCGACGGTGTCGCCGGCGGCGTGGCGCGAGCCGTCCTCGCCCAGCCAGAAGCCGGTGGGGTACTCATCCCGGTCGGGCGAGGCGGCGGAGGGGTTGATCGCCGGCAGGGTGTAGGAGCCGCCGAGGGGGATGTAGACGACCGCCTCCCCCAACGCCACGCAGACCCACCGCTCGGGGTCGGGCGCCTCGGCCAGCCAGGTGAGGGTGGCGGGGGCCGTCGGCATGGCGAAGTCGGCCGTGCCGCCGAGGCCAAGGGCGAGCACCGCGCCCGTCTCCCGGTCGGTGAGCCGCCAGCCCGCGACGGCGGTGTCCCGGGAGGTGGCGACGCAGTCGGGGAAGTCCCCCGAAACCTCCCACGTGCGGGCGGGCAGGGCGGTGAGGCGGAGCGCCTCGCCCGCGGCGTATCCCATGGTCTGGCCGATGGCCGGGTTGGCGGGGAAGAAGGGCCCCTCGGAGGCGACGGTCAGCGGCACCTGCCCGCCCACCGCCACGGCATAGGGGCCGGCGACCGTCTCCCCGGCGCGGAGGCGATAGTGGAAGGGGCCGGAGAGCGGCGCGACGAGGGTGAGCCCCTCGGCCGCCTCCCAGCGCCGCCCATCGGCGGAGGTCTCCAAGGTGAGGGCGTCGCCCTCGGCGGCGGGCCAGAGGAGCCGGGCCTGCAACGTGGCGGCCTCGCCGGGGGCGAGTCGCGCGAGGGGCGTGTGGGCGATGAGGGGCGCGGGCGCCGCGCCGGGGACGTTGTGGACGAGGGCGGCGCGGCCGCCGGGGAAGGGGACGCGGTGGCCGCGGACGCGCAGGGTGTAGGCCCCGGGCGCGACCTGCGCGTCGATGCGCTCGGCGGGGTTCAGGCGGTCGGGCGCGCCCAGGCCGTTGGGATAGGCGACGACCGCGCCGGAGGCGTCGCACAACGCCAGGTCCAGGTCATTGACCAGCGCGCCCGTGGCGTAGGGCTGGGCGGGGTAATCCAGCCAGACGAGGACGGCGCGGAGGCGGCCCTCGGCCGTGACCTCCACGGGGAAGTCCAGCCACGCGCCGGTCTCGGGGGAGGCGAAGGTCTCGACCTGGGCGGGGTCCTCGGCGGGCGTGAGCGCGCGTTGGAGGGAGACGAGGCCGAAGCCCTCGATGCCGTTGGGCGCGGGCGAGGGGATCTCGCGGGCGGGGCCGTCGCCGTACTGCCCGGGATAGAGGCTCTCCGCGCCGAAGAAGAGGAGCGCGCGGACGAGGGCTTGGTCGGGCTCGGCGACGCCCAGCGCCTCGCGGCACCACTGGCGGAGGACGGCGCAGGCGCCCGCGGTGAGGGGCGTGGCCATGGAGGTGCCGTCCATCGCGAGGTAGCGCTCCCGCTCCTCGGCCGTCGCGTCGCCGCCCAGCAACTCCGTCTCGGACTCCTCCTCGGCCCCGTCCAGGCGCGTGGAGACGATGCGCGTGCCCGGCGCGACCACGTCGGGGCGGATGCGGCCATCGGGGAGCGGCCCGCGGCAGGAGAAGGCGGCCACGCCCCGGACGTCCGGGTCCTCCCCCGGGGCGGCGCTGATGGAGTCCTCGGCCATCTGCTCGCCCACGCCCGAGGTGATGTCGTAGCCGCGCAGGAGGCAGACGCCGTCGCGGTCATAGGCCGCGTCGCCCGCGTCCGGCACGCGGAAGCTCTCGGCCGCGCCGACGACGAGGACGTTCTTCGCGTAGCACGGGTCGGAGCCGATGGTGTCAAAGTCGCCCACGCCGTCCTCGTCCAGGTCGGTGCCGGAGTTGCCGGCGGCGAAGAGGGGGAGGAAGTCCTGGTGCTCCCAGGTGAAGCGGTCGATCGACCAGGCGTGCAGCGAGTAGACCTCCGGGTTGTTGCGGCAGCCATCCGCCTGATAGGCGCCCCAGCTGTTGCTGTGCAGGCGCACGCCGGCGGCGTAGGCCTGGCCGAAGACCACGCCGAGATCCGCGGGGGTGGCGAGCGAGCCGGTGGGCGTGCCGTTGTTCTGGAAGAAGAGCCGCGCCCCCGGCGCGATGCCGCGGAAGCGGTTGCCCGCGCTGCCCGTGCCGTCGCTGGCCACGCAGCCGGCCACGTGCGTGCCGTGCGCGTCCTCGTCGGCGGCGATGTTGTCCCACGGGCGGTCGTTGTCCGGGTCTTCCCGCATGGAGGGGTCGATGAGGGGCCACGGTTGCTCGGCGATGGCCAGCACGCCGCGCCGCAGGGCCGGATGGAAGGGAGCGACGTCCTCGCGCCCCAGATAGCCCGCCACGCCGGAGGAGATGCCCGTGTCGAAGACGCCCACCGCCTCCCCCTGCCCCGTCATCCACGTGGCGCCCAGCTGCAAGGCGTCCGCGCCGAAGAAGCGTTCCCCGCGCGCCACGTTGCCGCACGGCCTGGCCACCGGCACGACGTCCGCCGCCAGGATGCCCCCCTCCTCCGCGAAGACCGCCGCCACCGCCTCCGCCGGCGCCCGCGTGCGGAGCGAGGCCTCGACGCGCACGCCGCCGAGCCGCCCTTGCAGGCGCGCCGCCGTCCCCGCCTCCGCGCAGATGAAAGCGGCCG
>CASEMS010000075.1 GCA_949288955.1 uncultured Lentisphaeraceae bacterium | reverse complement strand
GCGCGGGAGGCTTGCGGGCTCCGCCGGTCGCTCTGCGGGCTTCGCCCGCTGACCGCTCCCTACCGCCCTCGCCTCCCGCGCTGCCCAAGTGAGTCCCCCAATCCTCCTTCGTGTCCCTTCGTGTCCCCCTTCGTGCGCTTCGTGATCTCCCTCCCCTGGCAGTCCTGTCGGCGGTAGCCGACCCCCAATCCGCCTCAATCCGCGCAATCTGCGGTTCCCCCCTCGCCGTCCTGCGCGGGCCACGCCCGCGCTTTCCTTTTTCCTCGGGCGCACATGGGTTGCGCCGGGGCGGGAAATCGGGTATCTTATCCCGCCATGAAGTCCCTCGGAAGCCAGATCAAGGAAGCCCGCCAGCGGCGGCACCTCAGCCAGAGCGCGTTGGCGCGCCAGGTGGGGTGCCGGCAGTCCGCCCTCTCGATGTACGAGGGGGGGCGGGAGACGGCGCTGAGTGCGCAGACGGTGGGGCGGCTGTGCGAGGCTTTGGGGCTGTTGCCGCCGACGGAGGCGGAGCTGGCGGCCGCGCGCGCGGCGGGCGAGGGGGTGGGGGAGGCCACGCGCGTCTTCTGTCCGAACGCGGCGTGCCCCTCGAACCTGCCTGCCGAGGTGGGCGGGCGCGTGGCGCTCGTCCCGCGCGCCCATGCGGTGGGCGAGGGGGAGATCCACTGCGCGTGGTGCGGCGAGGTGCTGGAGCGCGCCTGCCCGGAGTGCGGCGCGCCGGTGAACGCGGGCGCCTTCTGCGCGCGTTGCGGCACGCCTTATCTGGCCGAGGCGCCGCGCCGCGCGGACCCGGCGCGCGCGGAGGCCGCCGTGCGCCTGATGGCGTGGGCGGGCGCACGCTGACGCCAAGGCATGGGAAAGGGGCCGACCCGGTTGGGTCGGCCCCTTTTTTGTTGTGTGCCCTCACGCGGCGAAGGCGCGGTAGAGGGCCAGGCAGACGATGGGGAGGAGGAAGAAGACGCCGATGATGTAGACGAAGGCCATCGGCCGGCAGTCGCACGCCAGCTTGGCGAGGGAGGAGGCGCAGACCAGCGGCACGCGCCGCAGGGGCGGGAGGCCGTAGATGAGGATGACGCCGCAGGTGTTGAAGAGCAGGTGCACGAGCGCGATCTGGAGGCCGAGGGCGGCGCCTTCGCCCGTGAAGGCCAGCGCGGCGAGGAGGGCGGTGACGCAGGTGCCGATGTTCGCGCCGAGGGTGAAGGGGAAGGCCTGCTTGAGCTTCATCAGCCCCGCGCCGGCCAGCGGCACGATGAGCGAGGTGGTGGTGCTGCTGCTCTGCACGAGCGCGGTGATGGCGAAGCCGCTGCCGATGGCGGCCACGGGGTTCTTGCCCACGGCGGTGCGGAAGACCCGCTCGGCGCGGCCCGTGAAGAGCTGCCGCAGCAGCTTGCCCAGCAGCAGGATGGCGGCGAAGACGAGCGCCAGGCCGAAGACCACGTAGGTTACGTTGGCGGCGGTGGCGTTGGGGATGAGGAGGAAGAGTTTGTGGCAGGCGGCCTCGACGGGGGCGGTGGCCATGGCCACCACGTTGATGGCGTCCATGTTGAAGCCGTGGCTGCCGTACAGCGCGCCGCTGATCAGCCCCGAGAGGCGCTCCAACCAGTGGAAGGCCATCTCCGTGGGCAGGAAGAGGCAGACGGCGGTGATATTGAAGAAGTCGTGGATCGTGGCCGCGGCGAAGGCCCGCCGGAACTCGCGTCGGTGCCCGATGTGCCCCAGGCTCACCAGCGTGTTCGTGACGGAGGTGCCGATGTTGGCGCCCATCACCATCGGGATGGCCACGTGGATGGGCAGCCCGCCCACGCAAAGCCCCACGATGACGGAGGTGGTGACCGAGCTGCTCTGGATGATGGCCGTTACCAGCAAGCCCGCCAGCAGCCCCACGAACGGGTTGCCCGCGTAGGTCTCGAAGAAGACCTTGGCGTGCTCCGGCCCGCCGAAGAGGCCGTTGAAGCCCGTCCCCAAGGCCGCCATCGCGATCAGCAGCACATAGACCAGCAGCAACGCCCCGCCCCACGCCGTCCACGTGCGCTGGGTCAGGAACGCGAAAGCCCGCGTCAGGAGGCTTTCCTTGGGCGCGGGCGTGGGGGCGGGTTTGCGGTTCTGGGCGTTGCGAAGTGTCTCGGCCAGCGACTGCACGGTGGCGAGGAGCCCCTCGCGCAGCCCCACCCACGCCTCCGAGCGCGTGTTGTTCTCCGGCGAGACCACCAGGTTGATCAACTCGGATTCGAGGGCCGCGCGCTCGGCGCACAGCTTCTGAAGGGTGCCCTTCAGGCGCTCCGGGGGGAGGGCGGAAGCCTCAAGTGCCTTGATCTCGTCGCGCAACTGGAGGAGACGGCTCTCGAGGGAGAGTTGGCGGTTGTCCATGATGCTCCTTATTGGGGTGATGGATGGCGCGAACTCTATCAGAATACTGTTAGCGTTTCGTTAGCGTGCGAGAAAAAGGTAAGATTTCCGTAAGCCGCCCCTCCCCGGCTCGGCGGCTGACCCACCTCGGCTCGGCGGCTGATCCACCTCGGGTCAGCGGCTGATCCACCCCGGCTCGGCGGCTGACCCACCTCGGCTCGGCGGCTGATCCGTTTCCGTGGGGGGTGGGCGCCGCCCCCCTTCGACTCCTCGGTGCGCCCTCGTCGCCCTCACCGGCTGCCAGTCCATCAACACCAGCGACGCCGGCAACATGACCGTCAACCCCAAGACCATCGGCCCGGTCGACAGCTACCGTCCCCTCTACCAGGTGAACGAGAAGCAGACCGTAACCGGCAACGCCAAGATCCACTGCCTCTTCGGCCTCTTTGTCTGGGGCGGCGCCGGCACCGCCGACTACGCCGACTTCACCAACGAGTCCGACTCCTTCCTCTCCAAGATCCTGCCCAACCCGAAGGCCACCGGCGCGAAGTCCGCTTTCTACGACGCCTGCGTCGCCAACAAGTGCGACTCGCTCGTGGCCTCCCGCTACACCATCAAGACCAAGGACTACTTCGTCTACGCCCAATACGACATCACCGTCAAGGGCTACCCCGTCAAGCAGATCGGCGTCGAGACCATCAAGCCCGTGCCGTACTACATTGACTTCTCCACCGGCAAGATCGTGATCCTCGACAAGTTCGTCGACATGGTCAACGTCGGCTACGAGCCCCGCGGCGTGCGCGACCCGGTCCCCGGCGTCAAGGGCTGGTTCATCTTCTGAGCCACCGCGCCGAGAGAGACCCAAACGGGCGGGTCGGCCACGCGCCGCCCGCCCTTTTCCAACCCCACCACCCAAGGCCCGCCATGCGCACCCACCTCCTCGCCGCCCTCCTCGCCCTCGCCCCCCTCCTCCCCGCCCAGGCGCCCGGGCAGGCCACGCCCGCCCCCCAAAAGGCCGCGCCCGACCTCAAAGGCACCTGGCGCGCCTACGTCACCACCCAGGGCGTCGTAACCGGCCGCACCGACGTCCGCTACGTCTTCGGCGACCTCGGCTGGGCCATCCGCGACGCCACCGGCGCCCGCCCCCAAGACTGGTACCGCGCCTTGGACGACGGCAAGCTCCTCCTCCGCCCCGCCGCCGACGCCCTCCCCCCCGACGCCCCCCCCGAGGCCGTCCTCACCGCCACCTTCGAGCCCGACGGCAAAGCCTTCACCCTCGCCATGCCCGGCCAGGCGCTGCACGCCCTCCGCTTCGAGCGCGAGGAGACCCGCCCCCAGCTCACCGCCGCCGCCGTCGCCGGGCGCTACCGCGTCGAGCAGCGCCGCCTCGGCGGCGACGAACGCCGCGACGCCGACTTCACCCTCTGCCTCCAGACCAACGGCACCTACCGCCTCGAACGCGTCCCCCCCATGACCCAACCCTACGCCACCGGTCGCTACGCCGTGCGCGACGACGCCCTCACCCTCACCCCCTCCGCCCCCGCCGCCGGCTTCTGGGACAACCCCACCTTCTTCCCCTACCACGGCCTCCTCGTCCACGACAGCCGCCACCTCGCCATCCGCCTCCACCCCCTCCCCAAGGACGAGTGACCCCGCCCCCCCCCAAACCCGCGGAAATGTAGAATGTCAATAGAATTGCGCAGGGCGCGGGGGATTGCTTGGAAAATACGCATGGGTCAGGGGGCCTTTCTGGGGGAGCGGGAGTAGTGGACGATG
>CASEMS010000074.1 GCA_949288955.1 uncultured Lentisphaeraceae bacterium | reverse complement strand
CGGCCTCCTCCGCTTTTGGTGGGACAAAGGCTCCGACTTCTCCCGCGTCAGCCGGCAACGGATCGCCAACGTCCAACACCTCGTCAACAGCATCTCCCGAACCGTCTCCCTGAAAGGACTCACCGCCTATGAAGCTATTTCAGCTCTATCCTGAAGCCCTGGCTCATTTGGCTTGCAAATCGCCTCCTTCGGTGCAATCGCATTTGACGCATAGGAAGCATAGCGACTTTCGCTTCGGTGCAATTTACTATGACACATCACGCGTGCCATGACCAACACTTGCGGGCGGCACGCGAATATGCCATACTATGCAGGTTTTTCAACCCAAAAGGATTGCACATGCCCATCGTTCTCGGTCTGCCGAAAGGCTCCCTCCAAGAGTCCACCTTCAACCTCATGAAACGCGCGGGGTTCGCAATGACCTGCTCGTCGCGCTCCTATGTCCCCTCCGTCAACGACCCCCAGCTCAAATGCCGCCTCATCCGCCCGCAGGAGATCGCCCGCTACGTCGAGCTCGGCCTCCTCGACGCCGGCATCACCGGCTTCGACTGGATCTACGAGAACGGCTCCGACGTCCACGAGGTCTGCGAGATGTGCTACTCCAAGGCCACCAGCCGCCCCGTCCGCTGGGTGGTCGCCGTGCCCAACGACTCCCCCATCCAGGAGCCGAAGGATTTGGAGGGCAAGCGCATCGCCACCGAGGCCGTCGGCCTTGCCCGCCGCTACCTTGAGCGCCACGGCGTCAACGCCACCGTCGAGTTCTCCTGGGGCGCCACGGAGGTCAAGGCCCCCGAGCTGGTCGACGCCATCATCGAGCTCACCGAGACCGGTTCCTCCCTCCGCGCCAACAACCTGCGCATCGTCGACACCGTCCTCACCTCCACCACCCGCCTCATCGCCAACAAGCAGGCCTGGGCGGATCCCGACAAGCGCGCCAAAATCGAGCAGCTGGCCATGCTGCTCCAAGGCGCCCTCACCGCCGAGAGCCGCGTCCTCCTCAAGATGAACGCCCCCGAGACGCAGGTGCCCGCCATCACCGCCCTCCTCCCCTCCCTCCACGCGCCCACCGTCAACCGCATCAGCGCCGAGGGCTGGGTCGCCATCGAGACCGTCATTTTGGAGGATGAGGTCCGCGACCTCATCCCCGCCCTCCGTGCCGCCGGTGCGCAGGGCATCATCGAATTGGCCCTCAACAAGGTCATTTTCTAACCCCAACCCAACCACCAAGGAGCACGAACGTGGGTTCCATCAAGAAGAAACGCCGCGCCAAGATGTCCAAGCACAAATACCGCAAACGCATCAAGGCCAACCGCCACAAGAAGTAAGCCTCCCGCTTGCACGCCGCCCCTCGGGGCGGCTTTTTTGTGCCCAGGGGCGGGAAGATTTGGTTGGGTGGAAGCGCGACCCCGCGCCAAGGGGTTATTCTTTGCGCTTCGCCCCTTTTCATAACGGGGGGGGGTATAATGGTGAGTCAGAAAGGATTCCCATGGATACCGCCCCCAAAACACCTCCTTCGCCCGCACCTGCCGCCCCGAACCCGCCCTCCAGCAACGGGGCGCTCACGTGTCTTGTCCTGCTTGTGGGCGCCCTGACCATCGCCGCCTTCGTCTACTGCATCCGCGCCCTCCGGCCGGGCATGGACTATGAGCGCGACCTGAGGAACAATTCGCGCCTGATCGCACAGATGCAAAGCACGCTCGCCACCTTGCGCACCGAGGCGGACGAACAGAACGCACGGTTTGACGCGCAACGGGACAAGATGGAAGCCACAAGCAAAGACCTGGAGGCACAAATCGGCAACCGTGCCAAAGCCTTGGCGGAGGGTTGGCAAGAGGTGAGCAACCTCGTCTCCCGACTTCCGGCATTGCGCACAGAACGCGACAATGCCCAAACGGCACGCGACAATGCCCAGGCGGAACTCAAAAAAATCCAAGAGGCGTTGGCGGACGCCGAGCAGGCCAAGGCCAAAGCCGAGGGTGTCCGCAACGCCGCACTGGCCGAAGCCGAACGCTTGCGGGCGGAGGTGGCGAGCTTAGAGACAAAGCAAGCGGACTTGGCTTCGGTGCGGGACGACTACACCACGCTGACGAACCAATGCGCACAAGCACGCCTGGAGTTGGGCGGCGTGCGAGCCGACCTCACGCAGGCGCAGGGGGCGCGGGATCTGGCATGGAGGGAGAAGGAACGCGCGGAGAAGGAGCGAGACACCGCACAGGCCACCCTGAAGCAGCTCAATGCCGACCTTTCACAGGCCAACGCCGCGCACACGACAATGACGGCCGCGCTCCGAAAGGCGGAGGATGACTTGGCAAAGACGCGGGAAGACCTGGCGAAGGCGCAGGGGGACAGGCAGTCCGCCGAGGAGGCGAAGCGTGCTTTGGAGGCAGAGAGGCAGGACTTGGAGGCGAGATGGCAGACCTTGAAAAATGAGGTTGCCCGGCTGGAGGCACAGAAGCAAACGCTGAGCGGCGATGTCTCCACCTTCGACGCGAAGGTGAAGGCCCTCGCGGATGCGGAGAAGGCGTTGGCGGCCAAGCGCCAAGAGGCGGAGGCCGAGGAAGGGAAGGCGCAGGCGTTGCGGTTGGCCGTGGCGGGGTTGCAAAAGCAACAGGAGCTGGAGCGAACCGCGTTGGCGCAGGTGACGGCTCAACGCGATCAGGCGCAGCAAAACGAAGCGGCGCGGCAGCAATCCGCGGACGAACGCGCCAAGCAGGCGGAAGCCGATGCCCAAAGGGCACAGGAACGGTTGGATAACCTGCGAAAGCAGATCGCGGACGCGGAGAGACAGTTGCGGGACGCACAGGCGAAGCAGACGAAGGAGGACTAAGCGATGGGCGGCGAGTCGTTGATTGAAGGAGTGTTGGTGTGGGGCTTCCTGCTGGTGTCACTGTTGGCGATCGCCTTGGTGACCTTCGCGCGGGGGCGGAGCCTGATCCGCAAAGCGCAGGCATTGGCGCCATTGTGGCACACGGTGGAGGAGCTGAAGGCGCAGATCGAGGCGAAGGCGAAGGAGTTGGAGGCCATGCTCGGGGAGTGGGCGAAGGCCAAGCAGGACATCGCGCTCGCGGACAAGGCGCGCAAGTTCCTGCAAGAGTACGCCGGCGAGATCGCGCAGAAGGAGGCGCAACTCGCCACCCTGAAGGAGCGCATCGAGGAGTCGCGCCGCCGCTTCGATGAGGAGACGGAGAAGTTGCAGAAAACGCAGGACGACCTCAACGCCCGCACCGAGGAGTTGAACAAGGTCAAGGCGGCCCTCTCCGCCGCCCAAAACAGCCACGCCATTTTGAAACAGCAGACGGCGGAGCTGGAGGGCCGGCGCAAATCCCTCCTCGCCGCGGTCGCGGACTTGGAGGCCAAGCAGGCGCAGTTGGCGGAGAAGGTGGCCAAGCATGAGGCCCTCGCGAAGGAAGTGGAGCGTCTGGAGCGCGAACGCGCGCGCCTGGAGGCGGAGATCGAGAAACTGAAGGCGGAGGTCGAACGAAAAGACCGGGAGTTGTCGGACATCAAAGTGCGGACGGCAAAGGCCGAGGGAGACTATGCGAGTGCCGTTCGGAAACTCAACGGCATTCGGGAGAAACCCGCGGATCCCAAGGTCGTCTGGGCGGATTTGGCCAAGCCGGCGTGCGAGGAGGCGACAAACCGAAAGAAGGAAAGTCCGCAACTCAAGGAAGAGGCGTGGCTGAGGGACTTCGAGAAGTTGTTGGATGACCACAGCTTCAAGTTCCCGGAGCGGACGTTGCGGGCCTTCCACACTGGGCTGAAGTGCGGGGACGCGACGCCGCTGGTGGTGTTGGCGGGCATCTCGGGGACGGGCAAGAGCCTGTTGCCGGAGCTTTACGCGGCGGCGGCGGGGATGAACTTCCTGTCGGTGCCGGTGCAGCCGCGTTGGGATGGGCCGCAGGATCTGTTGGGCTTCTATAATTATATGGAGGGACGCTACAAGGCGACGGAGCTGGCGCGTTTCCTCTGGCAGGCGGATTGGGCGCACAACAAGGACTCGGCGAACGCCTTCTCGAAGGAGTCGCTGAACATCGTCCTGCTGGACGAGATGAACCTGGCGCGCGTGGAGTATTACTTCGCGGACTTCCTGAGTCGTCTGGAGCAACGGCGCGGGCTGGACTTGGGGAAGGAAGCGAATTGGGACAAGGCGTCGCTCGAGTTGGAGTGCGGCGCGGGACTGGACAACCAAGCGTTGCTTTTGGACCGCAACACCTTCCTGATCGGCACGATGAACGAGGACGAGACGACGCAGATGCTCTCGGACAAGGTCATCGACCGCAGCAACGTCTTGCGCTTCGGGCGGCCGGCCAACCTGAC
>CASEMS010000073.1 GCA_949288955.1 uncultured Lentisphaeraceae bacterium | reverse complement strand
GCCCAGGCCGAGCGCCTCGCGGCGCGCGCCCTCCGCGCCGTCGGCGACGGCTCGCCGGAGACGGCCCTGCGCCTCCGTTTCCTGCTCGCCACCGCCATCGCCCGCCAGGCGGGGCGCGAGGCCAAGGGGCTCGCCCTCGCCCGCCGCGTCGCCGCCCAGGCGAAGACCCCCGCGGACAAGGACACCTACATCCCCGCCTACGGGCAGCTCCTCATCGACGCCGGCCACGCGCTCCAGGGCGTCGCTGTCAAGCGCCACTACCAGGCCTACCACGAGCTGCTCCCGGAAGCCGGGCGGGAGGCCACGCCATGAGCCGCCGCGTCCTCATCCTCGGCGCCGGCGGCCTCGGCCGCGAGGTCTTCTGGTGGGCCAAGGAGGCCGGGCTGCTGCCCCTCGGCTTCATCGACGACAACCCCGCCGCCCTCGGCGACCGTCCCGGCTACGCGCCCATCCTCGGCGGCGTGGAGGGCGCCCCCCTCGACGCGCCCGTCCTCTGCGCCATCGGGCAGAACCCCCTCCGCCGCGTCTGCGTCGAGCGTCTGCGCGCCCGCGGCGCCACCTTCGCCACCCTCATCCACCCCATGGCCCGGGTCTGCCGGGCCGAGCTTGGGCCCGGCGCGATCCTTGCCCCCTTCGCCTACGTCGGGGCGGACGCCAAGGCGGGGGCGTTCCTCTTCATGCAGACCGGCGCCGTCCTCGGCCACGACGTCCGCGCCGGCGACTTCCTGCGCCTGGACACCACCGCCTTCGTCGGCGGCTACGCCACCCTCGGCCACGGCGTCACCCTCCACACCGGCGCGAAGGTCATGCCCGGCAAGCGCGTGGGCGACGGCTGCACCCTCGGCGCCGGCTCCGTCCTCCTCTCCAACCTCCACGCCGCCGCCACCGCCTTCGGCGTCCCCGCACAAAAACTCTGAGGGCGCCCCGCCCGCGGCGCCGTGCGTTCGGCGGGACGCAGACGGAAAACGCCCGGCCTGACCGCCCCGCGCGCCGGGGAAACCTGCTATTGTGTTCTTGGAAAGGACACGGTTATGCAACGAAACGTCTGGATGGCCATTTGCTTGATGGGTGCGCTCGCGGGGGTCGGGGATCTCCGCGCCGAGGGGGAGATCTATCGCGACACGGCGTATTCCTTCGGCGAGCGGGCGGTGGACTTGGTCTCGCGGATGACGCTTTCGGAGAAGGCCCAGCAGTTGCTGTGCGGGCGGGCGCCGAGGGCCCCGGGGATCGAGCGGCTGGGCGTGCGGCAGTATGAGTGGTGGAGCGAGGCGTTGCACGGCGTGGCCCGGGACGGCACGGCCACGAGCTTCCCGACGGGCCTGGGGCTGGGGGCGACGTGGGACCCGGCGCTGGTCGAGCAGGTGGGCCGGGTGACGTCGGACGAGGCGCGCGACAAGTTCAACGACAGCGAGTCCCCGCACGGCCTCGCCTATTGGTCGCCCACCATCAACCTCTCCCGCGACCCACGGTGGGGGCGGGCGGAGGAGGCCTACGGCGAGGACCCTTATCACACGGGGCGCATCGCGTGCGGCTTCATCCACGGGATGCAGGGCGAGCACGAGCCGAACGGCGGGGGCGCGTACCTCAAGACCTTCGCCACCCCAAAGCATTTCCTGGCGAACAACAGCGAGCACAACCGCCTCTACGGCTCGTCCAACCTCACGGAGGCGGCGCTGCGGGAATACTACACGTATGCCTTCAAGATGGCGGTCGAGGAGGGGAAGGCGCAGTCGGTCATGACCTCCTACAACGCCGTCAACGGCGTGCCCATGTCGGTGAACGCGCCGATTTTGGACGGGATCCTCCGCAGGACGTGGGGCTTTGACGGCTACGTCACGACGGACTGCGACACGATCCAGCACATTCTCCATCGGCACACGTGGCGGCCCGAGGGCTGGCAGGGGCCGTGGACGCTGGAGGGCGCGGTGGCGGCCTCCGTCCGCGCGGGTGTGGACGCGAACTGCGGGCGGTCGGTGAGCTGCGGCATCCTTGGGGCGATCAAGCAAGGCCTGCTGACGGAGGATGACCTGGACCGTGCGTTGGTGCGGCTCTTCACGGCGCGGATGCGCTCCGGGGAGTTCGACCCGGACGGCGGCCCTTTCGGCAAGATCAACGGCTGCACCCACAGCGCCGAGGCCCAGGCCCTCGCGCAGAAGACGGCGGAGGCGGCGGTGGTGCTCCTGAAGAACGACGGCGGCTTCCTGCCCCTCACCAAGACCCTTGGCGAAAAGCGCAGCCCGCGGCTGGTGCTGGTCGGCCAGCGGGCGGACAAGCTGACGCTGGGCGACTATTCCACGCACGAGCCCAGGCACACCTCCACGATCCTCGAGGGCGTGCGCGCCGCCTTCCTGCGCCATTACCCGCAGGGCGTCTTCACCTACATCCGCGGCGGGGGCGGCGAGGCCGGCGACCGGCGCTTCCTGATGAACGTGTGGCCGCCGGCGCTGCTGCGCGCGGATGGCGGCGTCGTCGCCCAGCTGGACTGGCGGAAGGCTTCCGCGTTGCACGGCTGCAAGGTCGAGGAGGCGGGCAATCTGGGCTACATGGAGCCAGGCGCGAACCCGTGGGTGCGGTTCGACGCGCTCGACCTCTCCGAGGTGAAGGCCCTCCAGGTGCCGATGGCGGGGCCCGACAACGCCTTCCCCACCACGATGGAGATCCGCCAAGGGGCGCCGGACGGGACCTTGATGGCCACGGTGACGCAGGACAAAGCGACGGGCGATTGGCACACGCGCTACCAAACAAGCCTCACCCCGCTCATCGAGGGCGGCTATGATTGCTCGCAGCGCGACGTCTATTTCGTCTTCAAGTCCGCCGCGCACAAAAAGGATGCCCTCTGCCCGGTGTCGGAGGCCGTGATCCGCGAGGCCGACGCCGTGGTGGTCTTTGCCGACACCATGCCCGGCGAGGGCGGGTTCCGCGAGAACCTCGACGGGAAGGATCTCGACCTGCCGCGGGGGCAGAGCGACCTGATCCGCCAGGTCGTCGCGCTCAACCCCAAGACGGCGGTCTACCTGCAAACCGTGTCGCAGGCGAACGTGGAGCCCTTCCGGAAGGACGTCAAGGCCCTGCTGTGGTCGACCTACAACGGCCAAGCGCAAGGGAACGCGGCGGGGCGCCTGCTCTTCGGCGAGGTGTCGCCGAGCGCGCGCCTGCCCTTCACGTGGTATGCCGACGTGGCGCAGCTCGCGCCGATCACGGACTACACGCTGACGGCGTCGCCCGCCGGCGAGGGCGCGAAGGCGGCTTCGCGTGGGCGCACCTACCTCTACTTCACGGGCGACGTCGTCTATCCCTTCGGCCATGGCCTCACCTACGCCTCGTTCGCCTACGAAGACCTGCGCCTCTCGGCGGACCGTCTCACGCCGAACGACACGCTCACCGCGACCTTCACGCTCACCAACACCGGCGCCGTCGCCGCCTCCGAGGTGCCGCAGCTCTACATGGTCTCGCCGGACGCGGGCAAAGGCGAACGCCCCTTCAAGCGCCTGCGCGCCTTCCAAAAGATCACGCTGGCGCCGGGGGAGTCGCGGCGCGTGAGCCTGAGCGTCCCGCTGCGCGAGCTTTGGTTCTGGGACGCCGCGGCCAAGCGGCAGCGCTACGAACCCGGGCGCTGGCTCGTCCAGGTTGGCCCCGACGCCGCCACGGCGGCCCTCAGCCAAGCGTTCACCCTCGAGGGCGACCTCGATAGGCGGCCCCACGCGCTCATCGCGATCCCGAGCGGGCACTTCCTGAGCGCCGCCAAGCCGGAAAAGCACATCACCGTCTCCGCCTCGCTAAGCTACACCGACCAGACCGTGCGGCGCGACGTGCCGTTCCGCTACGCCTCCTCCGACCCCGCCGTCGCCTCCGTGGATCCCGCCACGGGTGTCGTCACGGCCCATCGCCCGGGGGTCGCCACCATCACCACGGCCTGCGAGGGGCTCTCCGCCACCTTCCCGGTCTGCGTGCGCCCGTAATATGTCAAATGAAAAGTGCACCGAAGGGAGGGTAAGCGGAGGGGTGATGTGTCATTAGGATGTGCACCGAAGGGAGGGGGCGTCGTTGGGGGCGGGGCGGGATCCCGCCCCGCCCCCGACGAGGGTCAGGGTTTCTGCGTCAGGTAGAGGTGTTTGAGCGTGCGTTCGCAGGCTCGGCGGAGTTGGATGGCGTTGATGTGGGGAGAGGGCGGTTGGGGGCGGAGGGCGTTGAGGCGCTGCCAGGGGGTTTGGGGGCGGTCGAAGGCGCGGGTGTGGGTGACGCCGCGCGAGGTGACGTGGCGGTGGTGCGCCACTTGGCGGGTGCAGGGGATGGCGTGGTTGTTGAGGAGGCTCCAGAGGTCGCAGAGTTGGGTGAGGGCGGGGAGTTGGGAGTGGTCTGAGAAGCGGAGGTC
>CASEMS010000072.1 GCA_949288955.1 uncultured Lentisphaeraceae bacterium | reverse complement strand
CCAAGGCCGAGGCTGAGGCCGAGGCCGCCGCCCAGCAGGAGCCCGCCCCCGCCCCCGCGCCTGAGGCTGAGGCCCCCGCCGCCGAGTGAGCCAACGAAAGGAAGCATGACATGGCTACCGTGACCATTCAGATGATCAACGACCTTCGTGCCGCCACCAACGTCGGCATGATGGATTGCAAGCGCGCCCTCCAGCAGACCGAGGGCAACATGGAGGAGGCCATCAAGATCCTCCGCGAGAAGGGCCTCGCCCTCCAGGTGAAGCGCGCCGACCGTGAGAGCAAGCAGGGCATCATCGCCGCCGCCCAGGGCGAGAACGGCGCCTATGGCATGATCGAGCTCAACTGCGAGACCGATTTCGTCGCCAAGACCGACAAGTTCCTTGACTTTGCCAAGGTGCTCGCCGCCGCCGCCGCCAAGGGCGACACCAACCTCACCGAGACCCATGCCACCGGCCTCACCGAGGTCGTCGCCGCCACCGGCGAGAACGTCAAGATCCGCCGCGCCGCCTACTGCCCGCTCACCGGCAACGGCCTCGTCGAGGCCTACATCCACATGGGCGGCAAGGTCGGCGTCCTCATCGAGGTCGGCTGCGGCAAGCCTGAGACCGCCCAGGCCGAGCCCTTCCGCCAGCTGGTGCACGACCTTTGCCTCCAGGCCGCCGCCGCCGCCCCGCGCTACCTCAACGAGACCGAGGTCCCCGCCGAGGAGATCGAGAGCGAGAAGGAGGTCTACCGCGCCCAGGTGGAAGGCAAGCCCGCCAACATCGTCGAGGGCATCCTCCGTGGCAAGCTGAAGAAGCACTTCGCCGAGGTCTGCCTCGTCGACCAGCCCTTCGTCAAGGAGCCCAAGAAGTCCGTGACCGACGTGGTCAAGGAGACCGAGAAGCTCACCGGCGACACGATCACCGTCAAGCGCTTCGTCCGTTATCAGCTGGGCATGGCCTAAGCCCCGCAACCGAACCCCTCACCCGAAAGGAACCGTAACATGGGTCAGCAACTTCGCAAGCGCGTCAAGCGCGCCCGCCGCGCCGCCTACCAGAAGCGCCTGAAAGCCCGTGCCAAGGCCGCCAAGGCCGCCAAGTAAGCCCGCGCGCGGCACACCAAAAAGCCCCCGACCGATTTCGGTCGGGGGCTTTTTTTGTACCCTCGATGCGTCAGGGATTGGAGGCGGGGGCAAGGAGGTCGCCCACCGTGCGGAAGTCTTTGCAGGAGACGCCGGGGAGCAGCTTCCCGAAGCGGAAGCGGATGAGGGCGAGGTAGGCCAGCAGGGCCATGGAATCCCAGGTGACGGAGTCGAGGGGGGTCTGGGGGGAGAGGGCGGCGCGGTCGGCGTTGAGGATGTCGGCCAGCTCGTCGAGGAGTTCGTCTTGGGTCATGGGGTCTCCTGTCGCAGGGTGAAGGGAAGGTCGAAGTCCACGGGCATCCGGAGGGAATGCCAGGCGAGGCCGACGCCGTAGCCGGCGAGGATGGCCTGGCGGCGGCCGCGCCAGCCGTGGCGGGTGGCGAGATCGCAGAGAAGGAGGGGGAGGCTGGCGGAGGAGGCGTTGCCGTGCTCGGTGAAGTCGCAGGGGGCGCGGTCGGGGCCGAACCCGCAGAGTCGGGCCACCTGGCGGACGATGAAGGCGTTGGCCTGGTGGAGGAGGAGGGCGTCGACCGCGGGGGTGAGGAGGCTCTGTATCTGCTCGGGCACCTTGGAGATGGTGAAGTTGAAGACGGCGGTGCCGTCCATGCGGAAAGGCGCGCCGTGGGGGATGGCGATGGCCTCGGAGCCCTCGGTGGCGTTGGCGAAGGCCCATTCGTCGTCGCCGCCCTTGCCGACGAGCGCGGCGAAGCCGGCGTCGGAGAAGAGGGTGGCGGTGGCGTGGTCGGCGGGGTCGACGTGGCGGGAGAGGGTGTCGCCGCCGAGGATGAGGACCTCGCGCACCGCGGGGTGGAGGAGGAGGTGCGCGGCGAGTTGGAGGGCGGCGACGAAGCCGGCGCAGCCGTGGTTGATGTCCAGCGCCAGGACGTGCCCGCCCAGGCCGAGGCGACGCTGGAGGAGCGCGGCGGTGGCGGGGGCGACGGCGTCGGGGGTCTGGGAGACGAAGAGGAGGGCGTCGACCGCGCCCAGATCCATCCCCTCGGCGGCGCGTTGGGCGAGGGCGGAGGCGGTCTCGCCGGGGGCGGCGACGTGGATGGCGCCGAGCCCGATGGCCTTTTGGAGGCGGGCCACCTTCTCCGCGCCGTAGCGCGCGGCGAAGTCCTCGACGGTGAGGCGGCCCCTGGGCAGGGCCACGCCGAGGGCCTTGAGGCGCAGGCCGCGGAAGGTCTGCGTCATGGCCGGCCCCCCAATGCGTCCGCCAGGTCGCCGACGGTGCGCATGGAGACCATCTGGGCGGCAGTGAGGGCGGTGCCGGAGCGGCGCTCGGCCTCAAGGAGAAGGGAGAGATGGACGACGGAGTCCCAACCGGGGAGGTCGGCGAAGGGGGTGTCGCGCGAGAGGGGCGGCATGGGCTGCCCCAGGACATCGGCGAGCAGGGCGCGGATCGCCTCAGGCTTCATGGGTGGGCACTCCGTTCTCTTGGTAGATGGTGGCGCAACGGCCGTTGCGGGGGGTGGGGACGTACTCGCCGCGGATGGGGCCCT
Source organism: uncultured Lentisphaeraceae bacterium (assembly GCA_949288955.1). Lineage (GTDB taxonomy): Bacteria > Verrucomicrobiota > Kiritimatiellia > RFP12 > DVOR01 > Spyradenecus. The sequence continues at coordinate 1,938 of CASEMS010000072.1, read as the reverse complement.
GGGCCTTGAGGTGGGCGAGGATGAGCCGCTCGACGCCGCGGTTGAGGGCGCGGCAGCTGAGCGCCCAAGTCTCGATGAAGTCGCCCTCCAACACCACCACGCCGATGGCCCCCAGGTCGCCGAAGCGGTCGCGCAGACGGTAGACCCAACCGCGCTTGCCGGCGAGCTCGGCGGCGGTGTGGCGCGTGCCGCGCATGTTGAATTGGTTGCAGCGCTGGGTGAGCTGGGCGGCGCGGGCGAGGTTGGCGGGGCCGAGGGGCTCGGGGATCAGCTCTTGGCGGAGAGAGGCGACGTAGGCCTCGGGGGAGAGGGCGGCGGCGGCCTCGGCGCGGGCGGCGTCGTCGCGGAGGGATTGGGCGCGGAGCGTGTCGTCGGCCGTGAGCTGGGCGGCCTCGAAAAGGTTTTGGTCGGCCAGGAAGCCCACCCAACGCGCGGGGTCGGCGGGCATCTCGGGCACGGCCACCTCGGGGAGCGCGGCGCGGACCTCGGCGCGCTGCTCGGGCCGGTCGTCCACGAAGACGAGCGCATCCGTGCCCACATGGAGGCGCGCGGCGATGCGGCGGAGCATCTCGGGCTTCGGCCCCCAGTCCGCCTCGAAGGCCAGGAAGTCCCCCGGCGCGAGATCCATGCCGGGGCGGGCGAAGGCCGCGCGCGCCGTCTCCGGATCGTTGCGCGAGGCCACGGCCAACAGGATGCCGCGCCGGGCCAAGGCGCGGAGCCAGCCGCGGTAGGCGCGGCGGCCCGGCCCATCGGGGTCGATCCCCTCGGGGCCGACCTCGCTGACGATGCCATCCCAGAGCGTCCCGTCCAGATCCGTCACCAACACCTTGCGCGATTGCCCCCCCGCCGCGCGGACGATGGCCGCCAACCGCGCCGCCAAGGCCTCCGCCCCCACGGGCGTGAGCGCCATCGATGCCGCCTCCCACAGGCGCGGGTCAAAGGTTCTTTCCCGCCCCAACCGCGCCTGCACGCCCTCCAGATCCACCGCCCAGAGGTTGTCGTGCGCCCGGACGGCGGCATAGAGGCGCGCGTTCCAGTCGGCCAGGCGTGCGCGGAGGCTGGTGGGCTCGGTCAGCGCCAGGCTGCCCATCGTGCCGTCGTCGCAGAGGACAAGGTTGGGGATCAGGAAACGGAAGGGGAGCCCGGCCAAAGGCTCGGGGTCGGGCAGGCGCCCCGCCTCCGCGCAGGCCCAGGCGACGACCCAGTCCGGCCCGAAGGCCTCCAGCTCCCCGCGCACCGCCGGCGGCCACGCGAAGCCCCACGACCGCACCTCCGCCCCCGGCAGTTCCCGCCTGAGCGCCCGCTCCAACCCTTGCGGCGCGCTGTCCGCGCAGATTGCGATCCGCAGGCTCATGGGCGGCTCCCTTCTTCGAGGGCGAGGGCGTAGCAACGGCGGAGGGTCTCGGCGGCGGCGGGGTAGGAACGGTCGTGGGCGATGGTCTCGGCGGCGGCGTTGGCGTGGTCGGCGCAAAGGAAGGGGGCGCGGAGATGGCGGAGGACGGCGGCGGCGATGCGGCGCGGGTCGGCGGGGGCGAGCATCGCGTTGGTGGGGGAGAGGAGGCTTTCGTAGGCGGGGCAGCGGATGGCGAGGAGGGCGCGGCGGCAGGCCATCGCGTCGAGCAGCTCGGGGGGCGGGAGGGGGCCGTTGGCGGCGGGGAGGAAGACGAGATCCGCGCCGCCGAGGAAGGCCGACAGATCGGCGGGGCCGACGAGGGCGGGGCGGACGCCGAACGCGGCGGTTGGGGGAAGGCGGGCGGCAAGGTCGCGGCGGAGGCGCTCGGCCTGGGCGGGGGTGCCGCCGGCGAGGTCGATGCGCACGTTGGGGCGGTCGAGGAGGCGGGGGAGGATCTCCAAGAGGGGGGCGAGGTCGGCCAGGTCGTCGGCGAGGGAGAGGGCGGCGAGGCGGATGGGGTGCGCGGCGCCGCCGGGCCGGGCGGG
>CASEMS010000071.1 GCA_949288955.1 uncultured Lentisphaeraceae bacterium | reverse complement strand
TGGCGGAGCGGCGGCGCATGTCCTCGATAAGCATACGGGGGCGGATGCGCTCTTGGACGAAGAGGGGCGGGGCTTTGGCGCAGAGTTCGTTGAGGTTGGTCTTTTCCTTGCCGCGCCAGACGAGCTGGGGGTCGAGGTCGGGGTCGCGTTCGTTCATTTCATGCTCCAGGTCGGGGCCGCGGGAGAGGGGGAGGCGCACTTCGGGGATGTGCTTGCCGGCGAGGAGGTCGGCGGGGTCGAGGCCGCTGTATTCGCCGGAGGGGAGGGTGGCGCGGCGGACGCCGTCGGCGCGGCCGTGGTCAAAGTCGGCAATCTCGGTCATGGTCAATCCTTTTGGGTTACGGTCGCGAGTTGCTCGGCGTAGAGGCGCTCCAGTTCTGCCTCGTAGTCGGCTTCCATCAGCGTTTGGTCGGTCAGCTCGATGAAGGCCCATCGGCCGAAGCGGCCCTCGGCGTTCACGCCAGGCACCCAGTTGTCACGCACGGCGGCCTTCTTGGCCTCGGTATCGAGGTAGCGATAGCCCTTGATCTCCACGATGAGGTGGAGCGGGTCGTCGCGCCCGTGGCCGTCGTCCACCAAGACGACGAAGTCGGGCAGGTAGTTGTGCCGCTCGCCACCGGCGAAGTAAGGCACCTCAAAGCCGAGCCCCGCGTTGCGCACGTAGGCCAACGTCTTGGGATGTGCCTCGACCACACGGCAAAAGGTCTCCTCCCACGCGCTGTCGCAGACGGCGTAATTGACGTGACATTTGTCCGCGGCGGTCTCGTGGAGGATTTTGCTCTTGCGCGAAACAGTGAAGTTCACGTTGGCCGAGGTGCCCTGCGGATTGTAGGAATCAATCAGCACGCGTACCCGCGCCTCCGGGTTGGCCTGAAGGGTTCCGCGGCGCAGGGCGTGCGCGATGATTTCAACAGCGCGCACCAACATCTGCGGATAGAAAACTTGGGCGGGGATGGCGCCGTTCACGCACTTGAGGTGCCCCTCGGCGATCCAACGCGTCACGATGTTCTTGATGGAGAAGAAGGCCTCCACCTTCTCGGAGGCATCTGCAAAGTGGGGGTAATACTCAATGACCGCCTCGGCCAACTTGGCAATGATTGTGGAGCGACGCTTGTCAACTTGCTTGATACCATCACCCACGCACATTATCGCTTGGGCTCCGACGAAACCGCCGGAGGTCGTCTCCGCGGGGCCGAGCGTGGTGGGGTCGAGCGTCAGCGTGGAGGTGTCGTCGAAGTCCGCCTCCCACGTCGTTATATCGACCGGCTGTTCCAGATAGTAGCCGCGCACGTGCGGGAAGGCGATGGCCAGGTGGTCGCGCTCCGGGCGGACGGCCTTGACGCGCACCGTGTTCGGCGCCAGCGGGGGTTGGGGTGGCGTCGGCTTGGAGGCGAAGTCGAAGGGGATGCCGAAGATGTCGGCGTATTCCGGGGCAAAGAGGCCGGTCTCGCGGTCGAGCGAATAATTCTGCCGGCGCAGGGCGCGGCCGACAACCTGCTCGCAGATCAATTGCGTACCGAAGGCGCGGACGCCAAGGATGTGTGCCGTGAGCATGGAGACGGAGACGACACAGCGAATGCCGCCGCCCAGCCGCCCCTCCTTGCCCACGGTGTTCATCACTTCGCGAAGCAAATCCTCGTCCGTCAGCCTCTCGGCGGCGGCGCGGTCGCCCGTGCGGCTGATGAACTCGCGCTTGAAGTCCTCAATCTCCTTTGCCGCGGCCTTGCGGAACTCTGCGGTCAGCCCCTCGCCGGACTCCAATTGCGCGCTGTCGATGAGGATGGTACGTGGCACGGCATAAGGTTCGCCGGTGACCGGGTCGTAGTTGGAGAAGAGTTCACACCGCGCTTTTTTGGGCTCATCGTCGCCATGGTCAGTTTTCTCTATGTATCCTGAGACCAGGTCGTAGACCAGCTTGGAGATGACGGTGTTCTGGCAGACGAAGATGAAGCAGGGCGGCACGGGATAGGGATTGGGGCCGGAGGTCCACGCCTCGAAGGTCTTTTCATAGTGCCCATAAAGTGTGTCGATGGCGGATAGTAATTTGGGTGGCAAATCTTTCACGCCATAGGCCGCACCCTTGGCGCGGCGGTTGGTCGGCATGTCCTTGCGGATGTGTTCCCACAGTTTGCGATTGACCGGCCACTCATTTTCACCCTTCGATGAATCGCTGATGGGGATGCGCGGGAGTTTGACGATGCCGCACTCCAACGCGTCCATCAGCGAGAAGTCGCTCACCGTCCACGGGAAGAGCGTGCCCTCCTGGTAACCCGAGCCACGCAGGAAGAAGGGCGTCGCCGAGAGGTCGATGGTGAGGGCATTTTTGTCGATGTGCCGGCGGACGGCCTCCAGTCCGGAGATCCAGAGGCGCGCCATCTCCTCGTTGGCCTTCGCCTCTTCCTTCTCGGAGGCATCCAGCTTGCGTTCCTCATTGACGGTGCGGTGGCGGTAACAGTGGTGCGCCTCGTCGTTGATGATGAGCACGCGGCCAAGCCCCATCAACTCGGGCATGACGCGCCGGAGCATCTCCCCCTCCGTCTCCAACTCCACCCCCGTACCCCCCGCCCCGGCGAAGAGCAGGGTCTTCGTCTTCTTGCCCACACCATCAAACTCCGCCTTCGTGCGATGGCGGAAGGCATGGTAGTTGGTGATGACCACCTTGGCCTCGCTCAGGATGGGCAGATAGTCCTGTGGCACCAACTGGCGCGGCCCGTAATAAGCATCCGGGTCGGAGGGCTTGAGCACACGCAAGCGGTCGCGGATGGTCAGGCCGGGCGTGCAGACCAAAAAGCCGTTCGTGAACTTGGGCGACGTGCGGTGGTAGTGCGCGTTGATTGTCTGCCAGGCGATAATCATCGCCATCACCGTCGTCTTGCCCGCCCCCGTCGCCAACTTCAGCGCATAGCGCAACAACTCCGGGTTCGCGTCTACGTTCGCCGCGCGCAACCGCTCCAGAAAATCCTTGCTCTCGCGCGTGGCGGGCGCCACCTCCACCAGCCAGATCAACGTCTCAATCGCCTCCAGCTGGCAGAAGAAAGGCCGGATGTCGGCAAAGTCAAACGTGCGCCAATGCTTCAGTAGCCGCGCCGTATCCGGCGTCACGCCCCATTCGCGCTCCGGCTTCCCGCGCCACGCATCCACCTTGGCGCGAATAGAATTGATCAGCTCATTCTGGCTGTAGGCAACGCCATCCCGTTGCTCGGCAAAGAGATCGTTACTATCACCACTTACCCCCCCCCCGTGCAGCGGGGATGGGCGAGCACAAGCTCGACGGGCGGCGCGAGTTCTTGATTGCACCCGTTGGCTGATTCGCGTCATCGGTCTCCCAATGACGGCTCGGGTACGCATACGGCGAATTCAGGATAGGATTGGAAAAGAAATCGGGCATGCGCAACGCTCCTCAAAACAATGCGATTATTCTAGCACATTTGGCCCAATCCTGTCCGAGAAACTGCGGATCGCGCAAATTGGCCAAGTTGCACAATGTAATGAACCGAGGCGAGGAGGCATTTGCCGACGCCTATGTGCACGCAGCCGCCGAGACCGCCGCAGGAATGCTCACGCGCCGCCGCGTGGGGGGACTCGCCGCCGTCTTCGAGCGGCTCGCCAATTGGTTCCTCGGCAACGGCGACATCCTGCTCCAAAGCGAGGATGGCGCGTGGACGGGAATGGACGAGGACGCCGCGCGGAGCGGCGTCGTGCGCTTCGCCTCGCGCAGCCCAAGCTGGATCCTGTCGCGCCTGACGCGGCACGCCGACGACGCCGTCAAGGCATTCGCCGGCCTTGAGGACGCGCGCCGCGCGGAACGCCTGGAACGCCTCCGCCAGCAGGTGCGCGCCATCCGCCAAGAGCTTAACGCAAGGCGCGACCAGTCCGCCGTCATGGAGGACGCCGTGGCCGACACGCAAACCGCCGAGGCGCACGAGCAGGCGCGGGAGGAGACCCGCAGGCTGTTGGCCGAGGAGGACGCCGCGCTCCGCGAACAGGCGCAGGTGCTCGACGAGCAGACCCGCGCCAGGCTCGCCGACACGCGGACGGCCATCGCCGACGCCCGCGAGGCCTTCGCCGAGGCGTGGCGCCAGCCTCTGCCCGAGGGCGCCAACGCGCAGCGTACGGAGGCCAACCGCCGCAGGCAGCTCCTCGCCGACTGGCGCGCCGCCAAGGACGCCGAGCTCGCCATCCTGCGCGAGCGCGCCGCCATCGGCCTCGACCCCGACGCCCGCCGCGAATACCTCGAGGCCGACCTGCGCGAGCGGAACCGCCTCGACGGGCGCGCCCTGCGCGAGCAGGCCGACAAGGAGCGCCGAGCCATCGACGACGCCGCACCCTCGCAGGGCGACGCCCTCCTCGGGCAGACCCGCATCATCGGCCACGAGACCATCGAGAGCCGCGAGCACTACGTCCGCCGCCAGATGGCCGCCAATGGCTGGACGCGCGAGCGCGCCCTCGCCGAGTCCACCCACCTCTACCCCGAGGACATGGCCGCCCTCGCCGCGCCGTGGCTGGCGCGCGCCCTCTACGCCGAAAACGGCACCTCCCCCGACGCCGCCGCGCAGGCCGCGCACGACGCCGGCCGACTGGCCGAGTCCACCGTCGACGCCTTCTGGGACGCCGTGCGCGGCGACGTCAACGCCGTCACCCAGTGGAAGGAGCGCGAGAAGGCGCGCGTCGACGCCGAGACCGCCCAAGCCGCACGCTGGGGCGCGGAGCGCTTCCGCAAGGACCTCGCCGCCCTCGCCGACCGCGACGCCCAGGGCAGGCTCGCCATCGGCGGGGGCTACCTCGACGATTGGAGCGTGCGCGCGCAGGACGCCTTCAACCGTGGCCTCCGGACCGAGGCGCAGATCGCCGAAGGCCTCGGCATCCCCTACGGCGCCTGGATGACCCACCACCCGCTCGGCGGACGCGGCGAGGACACCATCACCGGCGTGGTCGGCGAGGACGGGCGCGACATCCGCGCCAGCGACCTCCTCGACCTAAGCCACGAGTGGCACCACGTCGGCAGGCGCTTCGACGAGGCGCTCTTCCTCGACCCCAACGACTTCCCCGACGTGCGCACGCCTGCGGACATCGACGACAAGCAGACCGCCGCCCTCTTCTTCTACTACACCCGAATGCGGGAGGCCCCGCGCGAGGTCAACCGCGCCAGCCTCACGGCGGAGGAGCGCGATGCGCTCACCCAGCGCGAGCGCCCCGTCTGGGAGGCCTTCGCGCGCACCGTCGCGCCCGCGCGCGACGCCTTCGTCCGCGCCATCGCCGCCGAGGCCGAGCCCGACACGCTCCGCCCCCTCGCAGAGGCCTACGCGAACGCCATGCGCGCGCACAAACGCCTCGCCGACGCCGCCTCCAAGCAGTTCCTCGCCTCCATCGGCAAGCCCCGCGCCTACCTCAACGAACGCCCGTACCGCGCAGGGAGCGTCCGATACTCCGTGGGCTCGGTAGACGGCGCACTGCCCACGCGCACACCGCTCGTGGCACGCCAGGCACTCCTCGACCTCGTTCAGTTCTACAAGGACGCCGAGCGGGACTACTACGAAGCCAAGCCCCGGCGCATCGTCGGCACCGACGAAATCGTGCTCGCCCTCATCCCCGCAAGTGAAATCACGTTGCGCCGCGAGCTGGAGAACCACGGCATTCCCTACGAGACCTACAACGCCTCCCCGACCCACGCCCTGGAGGAAACGAGCGACGTCGCCAAAAACGCCATCGCACGCGCACGCTTCCAAATCGGCGGCAGCACCTCAAGCACCACCGTCGCCAGCACCAAGTTCTCCATCCGGGAAGCGCGACAGGCTATCCGCGACCAGAACGCCGAGCACCCGGAAGGCTACACCAATCGACAGACCGGCAACGTTGCCTTCATCAATGGCACGCAAGTGCGCGAGATGACGACAGAAACGAGTATCGCAAAGACAATGCGGCATGGCTTCTCCACCTACGAGCACCTACACGCCGTCGCACTTGCGCCCACGCTCTACGAGAACGCCGCACTCGTGCGCGACGACCCGGACGTCAAGAACGGCGACAGCAAGGTGCATATCCTCCGCTACGCAGCACCCATCACCATCGAACGCGAAGGTGCCCCCGTTGAGGCGACTGCCTGGCTCACTGTAAAAACGAGCGAGCAGAACGGTCACCGCATCTACTCGCTCGAATTGCTGGAACTAACGGAGGCTCGCCGTATCACCGAGGACACCGCCAGCACGGCCCTTCCTCGCACCCGAAACCTCAACGACACTGTCGCATATCCCGGCGCGGATGTCAACCCCCGCCTCTCCGTGGGCGGACTGTGAATCGTCCACAATGTAATTGCGCAGGTGGAAGGAGGAAGAGAACGATGAGGAAAGGTGGACAGGCAGAGGTCGAGGCAAAGCCGGAGAGGGGGGCG
>CASEMS010000070.1 GCA_949288955.1 uncultured Lentisphaeraceae bacterium | reverse complement strand
CCCCGAGACGACGCAGTCCATCTCCCAATCGCCCATCCGCTCGCGGCCGTTGATCTCCGGCGGGCGGTCCTCGATGCTCGTGCGCTCCGGCAACACTTTATCCACCTCAACGCCGTCGCCAAGCAAGCACTCGCCCAACCACCGTTCCAGGTCTGAGCACTTGGCCCTGATGCATCAACCAATCGCCAATCCCTCTTTCGGTACACTTTCAATTGATACATTGCGTCCTGACCGAGTGTCAGCGGCTGATTTACTTTGAGTCGGCGGCTGATCCACCGAGACTCAGCCGCTAAGTCTCCTTGACTCGGCGGCTGATCCACCTTGCGTCAGCGGCTGATCCTTCGGGCATCGGCGGGGTGGGGGACAAAAAAAGCCCCGAGGCGGGGCGTTTTTGCGGTGGGGGTGGGTCAGCAGAGGCGGCGTCGCCAGAGCCAGGCGGCGGCCATGAGAAGGGCGGAGAGGGCGAGGGAGCCGAGGAAGGCGGGGAGCATCGCGTCGGGGGAGCGGCCGGCGTCGCCGACCCAGGCATAGATGAGGGAGACGGCGGCGTTGCCGAGGAGGAGGGGCCAGGCGGCGCGGGTCACGTCCATTCGGCCCAGCCCGGCGAAGATGACGGAGGCTTCGGCCAGGACGGGCACGGTGCGCAGGGCCACGAGGGTGGGGGTGCCGTAGCGGCGGAGGAAGAGGCGCAGGAGGGCGTTCTCGCGCTCGCCGATGAGCCGCCGCGCGTAGCCGGAGCAGGCGCGCCCCAGCCAATAGCCGAGCGCGGCGCTGACGGTCATGGCGCCGAAGGAGAGCCAGAATCCGCCCCAGAGGCCGAAGACCACGCCGCAGAGTGTGCTGGCCAGGCTGCTGGGCACGGGGAGGAGGACATCGAGCGCGAGGAGGCCGAAGAGGATTGCGCCGAAGGCGCCGCGCGCCGTACCGGCCTCGGGGCGTGCCAGGTCGGCGAACCAAGCTTCGATGGCGTCGCCGAAGAGGAGGAAGGGGATGATGATGGCCAGCGCCACGCCGAGGACGAGCCAGATGGTCTTGGGAATGCGGCGAAGATGGGCAATCATAGGCGGATGGCGAGGAGGCGTTGGCGGGTGTAATCGGCATGCCAACCATCGGCGTGGAAGAGGGTGGGGCGGAGGCGCTCGACGGTCTCGGCGAAGAGGGTGTCTTGCTCGGGCTCGGAGAGCGTGGGGAGGCTGCCTCGGCGGAACATTCTAAGCCAATTGAACATGCCGTCCGGGCCTTCGAGGAGTGTGTCGCGCGGGAACCATTCGGTGCGGATGATGCGGAACCCTGCCTCCTCAAAGGGAGCGGCAAGCGTGGCGAGGGAGCGGAAGTGGATGTTGTCGGCGAAGGGGACATTGTGCGCGGCGCAAGCGGCGCGAAGGGCGTCGAGGATGGTGGCGGTGCAGGCCAGCCCCCCGCATTCCATGACGAACCGGCCGCCGTGGCGCAGGACGCGGGCGAGACCGGCGGCGACGGGGGCGAGGTCCGGGAGCCAGTGGAGAACTGCGTTCGAGAAGACACCATCGAAGGGGGCGCCCAGGTCTGGGAGGGCCGCGGCGTCGGCATGGATGAAGCGCAGGGCGGGGTATTTGGCACGGGCGCGCGCGATCATTGGCTCGGAGGCGTCGACGCCGATCGCCTCGGCGCCCCGTTGGGCGATTTGGTCGGTGAGGGCGCCGGTGCCACAGCCGAGGTCGAGGATGCGCTCGTTGGGGCGAGGCGCGAGCCAATCGAGCAGAGCGCCGCCGTAGCGTGCGACGAACCCGTGGCGGTTGTCATAGAGATCGGCAGACCAAGCCTGCGAGGGGGGCAGCATGGACTATTCCTGGTTTTGGAGGGCGGCGTCGATCTCGGCGCGTTCGGCGTCGGAGAGGTCGTTCACGGGGGTCAGGGGCACGACGCCTTTCTTCATGAGCTCGATGTTGGTGCGGCGGCGGAGGTAGTCCGCGTCGGCTTCGGAGAGACCGTCGACGGCGAGCTCTTGCTCAAGGGCGGCCTGCGCGGCCTTCTTCTCGGCCTGTTGGCGCTGAACCTCTTTCTGGCGGTGCTCGACGAGGCGTTTGAGATAGTCCTGCGGACTTTCCCCTGCTGCGACGGCTGCCTTGAGCTCCTCCACGCCTGCCTGCACGAGGGCCTCGGTCTCCGTCTGCGGTTCGGACTTTTCCTTGTTGGGGTCGAACTCCTGGGTGAAGGCTTTGGCGTCGCCGAGGGGGATGGGGAGGGGTGGGGCTTCGACGTCGGGGGGGAGGCTCATCTGCATGGCGATGAGCTGCTCGGCCAGGGAGTTGGCGGATTTCCGCTTGCGCTCGGCCTCGTCGGCGGCCTGGGACTGGGCCTCGGCCTCGCGCTGTGCCAGGAGCTCGGGGGTGACGGTCTCCAGCAATCCCAGGCCGAGGCCGAGGGTGAAGGTGATGCCGTCTCGGCGGAAGGTGGCGAACTCTTGGTCGAGGTCGGAGACGAGGAGTTCGAGGCCGTTGCTGGATTCGCCGTCGAAGAGGGTGATGTAGGCGGGGGGATTGACGCCGTTGTCGATGAGGCCGACGGCGGTGCGGCCGTCGGGGGTGACGGTCATGGCGCAGAGCTGCACCTTGTTGGATTCCTCGCGCACCTCCTCGGGGGTGGCCGCTTGGGCGGTTTCCTCGCCGGCGACGGCGGTGGACATGGGGCCGAAGGGCTCCTTGGCGATGATGATCTCGTAGGTAGCGCGGTTGGGCGGCACCCAGGCGCCCTGTGCCGCAAGGGTGCCCGTCAGGCAGAGGATGGCGAGAAGATGTTTCATGGGGCGAGCAGGATCCTGCGGATGTCGGCGGCGTCGTTGGCCTCGGTGAGCGCACGGCGTTTGTCGGGGGCGCGGAGGGCGGTGAGCGCCGCGGTAATGAAGGTCATGTAAGGGCTGTTGACGGTGTCGGGCGTGAGGGTAAGGATGATGATGCGGCAGGCGCGCCCTTCCTCGTCGTCGGCGAAGTCGATAGGCGTGGGGGCGATGCCGATGGCGCAGGCGAGTTGGGAGACGGCGTTGGTGCGGGCGTGGGGGCAGGCGACGCCGAAGCCGACGCCGGTGGGCATGACGGCCTCGCGGCGGAAGACCTCGGCCTCGGCCTCGGCCATGTCTTCCACCGCGCCGATGGCGTGGAGGCGCGCCAACAGCTCGCGGATGGCGCCGTCGCGGTCGGTCGCCCGAAGATTGGGGATGATGGCCTCCTCGCGGACATGGCGGGCCAGGACGGCGAGGCGCCCGGCAGGCTTGGCGTGCGGCTGGGGCTGGGGCGGTGGCTCGATGGCGAGGTGCGCGCTCTCGGCGATGGGCTTGCGCAGGGCCTCCAACACCGTCTCGAACTCGGCCAGGGATTCGGCCATGACGATGCGCACGAAGGGTAGGGCATCGGGGCTTGCGGCGAAGGCGATGGAGGTGTCCCCGCAGGTGATGTTCACCACGGTGTCGTCGCGCCGTGCCTGGTAGAGGCCTTGGGCGGGGTTGATTTGATGGGTGAAGAAGCCCTCTTTGGTGAGGTTCTGGAGGATCTTGCCCATCACGGTGTCGGTGATGGTGTGGTTGGGGAAGTGGTAGGTGGCCGCCGGCTGGGCGTCGTGGGCCGATTCGTGGCGGTGGCCGGGGCGCTTGATGTTGAAGGCCGCGAGCAGGAGCGGGGGGGAGACGAGGGTGGTGAGCATGGTCATGAGCACGGCCACGCCCAGGATCTCGGTGTGGCCGTGCGCCGCGGCGATGCCCGCGATGATCAGCGCCACCTCGCCGCGCGGCACCATCCCCAAGCCCACGCGCAACGCGCCCACGGGCGTGAAACCGAAGAGAAGGGTGGGCAGGCCGCAACCCACGATCTTGGCGACGACGGCCACGGCGGTGTAGATGAGGCCCGCCACGAGCACGCCTTCCTGCGCGAACTCCCCGATGTTCACCATCATGCCCATCACCACGAAGAAGACCGGCACCAGGAACTGATAGACCCCGTGCAGCTTCTCCTGGATCATCACCCCCATATCCGTCCGCGAGAAGGCGAGACCCGTCACGTATGCGCCGATGATCATCGCCAGGCTGGCCTGCTCGAAGAGACCGCCCACCAGTAGCGCCAACCCCAAGGTCAGGATCGCCACCTCGCCGTGGGAGCCACAGAAGCGCAGGAGCCACGCCACCTTGCGCGAGACCAAGATGCCCACTGCCGTCGCCCCCAGCCAGATGCCGAAGCACTTGGCCGCGATTCCCACGATGTGGCCCCAGGAGAAGGTCTCGCCGCTCTCCTTCGCCGCGATCAGCCCCATGCCGATCGCCAGCATGATGATGCCCAGCACGTCATCGATCACCGCGCCGGCCAGGATTGTTACGCCCTCCTGCGAATCCAGTTTGTGCCGATCCGAGAGGATGCGCGCCGTGATGGAGACGGACGTTGCCGTGCTCATCACGCCCAAGAGGATTGTCGTCGGGTCCGACCACGAGAGCCCCAGCAGCCACACCCCGATCGTCGCCCCCGCCAGGTAGGAGAAGACAACGCCCCCCACGCCCACCAGCGACCCCACCGCAGAGTAGCGCATGAACATCTTGAGGTCTGTCTCCGCCCCCACCAGGAAGAGCAGGACAATCGACGCCACCGTGCATAGCCCGTAGAGCTCCGGCGAGACTCCCACCGACGAGCCAGGGAACAACTGGAAGACCCACCCATCCCAGAGCCGCCCCAGCGCATAAGGCCCAATCACCATGCCCGCGCACAACTCGCCCAACACGCTCGGCAGACGCAGCCAAGTGAAGAGCAGATTGCCGAAACGTGCCGCGAACAGAATCACGCCCACCTGAATCGCCAACACCATCATCCGATGTGTGATGTCCAACCCGGAGGAGTCCGTGCCGGCGGCGACCAAAGTCGCCGCGCACACCGTGAACAGGAACGTCAGACCTTTCTTCATGCAAGGATTATAACACAGCCCGCGCGCTTCGGGGCGATTTTTCGCCAACCGATTTATTAGCCAAGTTGGCTGAGAAATGCAAGTAAAATGACGCATGATTTTTGGGAGTGCCGAGAATATCCGCATTTTAGGCTGCCTTTCTGGTTTTGGTGGGGCGGGGATAGGT
>CASEMS010000069.1 GCA_949288955.1 uncultured Lentisphaeraceae bacterium | reverse complement strand
CGGGGGTCGGCTCGGGCGCGGGGGCGGGCTGCGCCGCGGGCTCTGGCGTGGGCGCGGCGGCGGGTTTGGCGGCGGCGGGTTTGGCGCCGACGGGCCTCAGTTTGATGGTGATTTTGCGGGGTTCTGCCATGGTTCCGCGCTCCTTTGCTTGCAGAGTGGGTGGGTGGTGGGTGATGGCCGTCAGACGGCCATCACCTCGGCTTCCTTGGCCTTGGTGTCGGCATCGACCTTGCCGACCTTGGCGTCGGTGAGCTTCTGGACGTCGTCGAGGGCCTTCTTGGCCTCGTCCTCGGAGATCTTGCCGTCCTTCTGGAGGGCCTTGATGGCGTCGTTGGCGTCGCGGCGGACGTTGCGGATGGCGACGCGGCACTCCTCGGCGAGGCCCTTGGCGACCTTGACGATCTCCTTGCGGCGCTCCTCGGTGAGCTCGGGCATGGTGATGCGGATGAGGCGACCGTCGTTGCGGGGGGTGACGCCGAGGTTGGCGGCGAGGATGGCCTTCTCGATGCCGGCGAGGGCGGAGGGGTCGAAGGGGGCGATGGAGATCTGGCGGGGCTCGGGGGTGGAGATGTTGGCCATGTCGCGCAGACGGGTGGGGACGCCGTAGTACTCGACCTGGAGGGAATCGACCAGCGAGGGGGAGGCCTTGCCGGTGCGCAGGCCGGAGAAGCGCTCCTTGAGGGAGGCGAGGGCGCCGTCCATGCGGGTGGTGGCGTCTTTGATCACGTCTTGGGCAGTATTCATGGGGCGTAACCTCCAGGGTCGTTAGGGGCGGGTCTCGGTGACCACGGTGCCGAAGCCGGGCTCGCCGCGGACTGCGCGGCGGAGGGCGTCGGGGGCGTGGAAATCGAAGACCACGATGGGGATGCCGTTGTCCCGGCACAGGGCGAAGGCCGCCGCGTCCATCACGTTCAGGCGCTTGGCGAGGGCCTCCTCGTAGGTAAGGGTGTCATAGCGCGTGGCGGCGGGGTCTTTGGCGGGGTCCGCGGAGTAGACGCCGTCGACCTTCGTGGCCTTGAGCAACGCGTCGGCGCCGATCTCGGCGGCGCGCAGGGCGGCGCCCGAGTCGGTGGAGAAGAAGGGGTTGCCGGTGCCGCCGGCGAAGAGGAGCACGGTGCCGTCCGCGAGCAGGCGGCAGGCCTGGCGGGCGTCGAAGAGGGGCGCCACCTGGGGCATGGGCTGCGCGGTCATCGTCAGGGCGGGGACGCCTTGGCGTTCGAGGGCGTTCTGGACGGCGAGGGCGTTGATGACGGTGGCGAGCATCCCCATCGTGTCGCCCAGCACGCGGTCGGTGCCGGCGCGGGCGCCGGCGAGGCCGCGGAAGATGTTGCCGCCGCCGATGACGATGCCCACCTGCGCGCCCAGGCGCGTGAGCTCGGCGACGCGCGCGGCGACGTCGCCCAACACCTGCGGGTCATGGCAGGCGGGCGACGTGCCTTTCAGCACCTCGCCGCTCAGCTTCAGCAGGATCCGTCTGTACTTCACTTCCATCCGCAACATCGCTTTCTCATGTTGATGGGATTATTATAGGCCATTCCCCGCCAAAACGCAAGCCACTAGATGGGGCGTTCGGAAGTTTGGGGGCTCGGGGGTTGGGAGGCTTGGCGGCTCGCCCAATGTGGATCGGCCGCCGAGCCGAGGTGGGTCGGCCGCCGAGCCGAGGTGAGTCGGCCGCCGAGCTTCCAAAACGGCCCCCCATTTCCAACCCGCGGTCGCGTTGCGGTATAATGTGGGGCATGGATACGGATCTGCTTTTTCTGCCGGGGGCGCTGGTGACCGCGCCGTTCGGGGTGTTGCTGTTGGACAAGGCGCTCAAGCGGGCGCGGGCGGAGGGGATCGCGGTGCGCGGGGTGGCGTTGCCGGAGCAGCGGCTGCCGGACGCGCGGCTGCGCAACCGGTTCGTCGCGGAGGCGGCGTTGAATGGGCTGCCGTGCGTCTTTGTGGGGGAGACGCCGCAGACGGAGGGGCCGTATCAGGCGTTCGTGGGGGGGCGGGCGTTGGATCTGCGCCTGCCGGGGGGGCTGCACGATTGGCACGCGCACACGCAGTTCGCCTATTGCGGGCGGGGGATCGACCTGGCGGAGGCGGCGCATCTGGCGCTGACGCTGGGGGTGGCGTCGCAGGGGTTCTCGGAGCACGCCTTCGCGCTTTATTTCGGGCCGGACGCGCTGAAGTTCCGTTGGCAGGGGGATGAGGCGTTGGTGGGGCGCACGTGGGCCGCGCCGGGGCGCGGGCGCATGGCCGCCTATCGCACGTGGGTGGCGGATCTGCGGGCGCTCCTGGGGCCGAGGGTGCGCTTTGGGCTGGAGGTGGATCTGTGCTGCGGCGGGCGTTTCTGCCTGGCCCCGGAGGATCGCGAGGGGTGGGATTATCTGATCGGCGCGGTGCATGAGGTGGAGGGGCTCGCGCCGGGGGCGACCCAGGCGGAGGTGGAGGCCGCCTGGATGCGCGACGTGGAGCGTCTGTTGGCCCAGCCAATCCGGATCCTGGCGCACCCCTTCCGCTACTTCCCGTGGTCGGGGCGCCCGACGCCGGGCCACCTCTACCGCCCCGTGGCGCGGATGTTGGCGCAGGCGGGCGTGGCGGCGGAGATCAACCATCACAAGAACCCCTTTGACCTCGCCTTCTTCCGCATCTGCCTGGAGGAGGGGGTGACGCTCTCGTTGGGCACCGACGCGCACGTAACGCGCGCCGCCGGCGACCTGCTCCCCCACCTGCGCACCCTCGCCGAGCTCGGCCTGGCGCCAGACTCGCCCCACCTCCTCCGTCCCTGACCCGACTCCGCCTCCGGGCCGTGGGCCACGTGGGGACAAAAAAAGGGCGGGCCCGGATGGGCCCGCCCTTTTTGGTATGTGCGGAGGTCGGCATCAGGCCGGCGTGATGAGGAGTTGGCGCGGGGTGCGCTTGGGGAGGACGAATTGGAAGCGTCCGCCGAAGACGTCGAGGCTCTGGGTGTGGATGTGGCCGGCCACCACGCCGAGGAGGTTGGGGGCGGACCAGACGTCGCGCCAGAAGGCCATCGTCGTCTCGGTGTGGCCCTTCTCGGGCCAGCGTTCGCGCCGCTCGATCTCCCAGTACGGGTCGGACTTCGCACCCCAGTCGGGATGGCCGACGCCGAAGAAGATGTCGTTGCGGCGCCAGGGGACGTAGAGCGGGATGTGCGCGGCGAGAATGGCGGGGGCGCCATCGGCGAGCTCACGGCGCAGGAAGGCAACCTGCTCGGGCAGCATCTCGTAGGTGGAGTCGTCGACCATCAGCACCTTCACACCGCCAAGGCGGAGGGCGTAGGCCATGGGGTCGCGGCCTTGGTAGAGCGGCTTGAGGCGGCGCTCCACCCACTCTTTGCGGAGGGCGGTCTCCGTGCCGGGGAGGCCCTCGTAGTGCCAATCGTGGTTGCCGGAGATGTAGAGGGCGGGCAGGGGAGCCTTCGTGATGACGTCGGTCAGTTGCTCGACCCCGGCCTCGCTGGGGAAGTTGATCATGTCGCCCACCAGCAACGCACCGGCGCAGCCCGCCTTCTTGCCCTGCTCCAGGTTTTTCCGGAGATCGCCCATGTCGCGGGGGCCGCCGGACATGCGGTTGGAATATTGACGGAAGGGTTCGCCGCGGGCGTCGTCCGTGGCGTAGTGGGCATCGCCGATCAGCAACAGGCGGCACGATTCGCGCACCAACGGGGAACGCACCGTCAGCAGGTCGCCATCCAAGGAGACGGAGGCGCAGGCGCCCCCCTCGCCGACCTTGCGCTGGGGTTCCGCGCCACGCGCCGCAAACGCACCCATCCCCGACAAACCGGCCAGGGCCAAAAACGATCGCCTTCCAATGCTCATGGTATCACTCCTTTCATGACCGTGGAGTCTAGCACACTTGGGCAAAAATGCAACGCCCCCGGACCCGCCCCGACAGCCTGCGTCGCATGGTAGACAGACGCGCAGCGCTGCGCGAAACACGCGCCGCGATGGGCGATTTCGGGGTCAGAAAACAAAAGAAAACGTGCGCAACGCCTGGCGCAAAACGCCGAAAGCGCGGCTTATCGCATTAGAGGGAAATAGGTTGTGCAACCATGCCAATTTCCTCCCGGCAGAGAAAGTAATTGCATTGCGGTCAACATATCTATATAATGGGAGGCATTTTGGTCGAAGAGCGGTAATGCGCCGTTCGTGTGCCAAGATAACGAGAAGGTGAGAGTATGAAGAAAAAAAAGAAAACCAAGGTTGACGAGGCCATCACCGCCGCCGCCAACGGCGCGGGGAAGACCTACCCCATCAACGAGGCACTGCATCGCCGCCTGAACAAGGTCATCGGGCAGTGCAACGGCATTCTCCGCATGCTCGGCCGCAAGGCTCAGTGCGAGGATGTCCTCCTTCAGGTCAGCGCCGCCAAGAACGCGCTCCACCGTGTCGGCCAATTGATTCTTGAATCCTATCTCCGCACCTGTTTCGAAGACGGCGTCAAGACCAAAGACGTGGGCAGCGCCACCCAGCGTTACACCTGCGCGATCGATTGCTTCTGCCGTGGCGGCGACCCCATCGCCAAAGATGGCTGCGCGCCCACCGACGGAGAGACCTTGGAAACGCGCCTCGACGAGACCATCAAACTGTGCAACGCGATCATCCTCCTGATCGACCGCCAGACCCAGTGCGAGGACATCCTCCTACAGGTCAGCGCCGCCAAGAACTTGCTCCACCGCGTCGGTCAGCTGATTCTCGAAGGCCACCTCAAGACCTGCCTTGAGAAAGGCATCAAGTCCGAGGACGCCGAAGACGCGATTCGCCGTTACGACCGCGCCATCGAGTACTTCTGCCGCCAAAGCAAGTAACCCGCGCACGATTCGTTCGAGGACAAAAAGGCCGCCGTTTCCCCGGCGGCTTTTTTGTGTCGTCGCGAGGCCCCCAAGCGAAAGCCCGCGCGCCTTGCGGCGTGCCTCCCTATGCGTTTTTGTGTTGGGACAAGGCTCCCAAGCGAAAGAGACATGGTCAGGGCACAAAAAAAGGAGGGGCCGCGAGCGGTTGCTCGCGGCCCCTCTGGGAAGTCCCGGCGGCGTGCTACTCTCCCACGGGCGAACCCCGCAGTACCCTCGCCGATGAGGCCCTTCACTTCCGTGTTCGG
>CASEMS010000068.1 GCA_949288955.1 uncultured Lentisphaeraceae bacterium | reverse complement strand
GCCGTACCGCTCGAAGAACTCGATCATGCCGTAAGTGCGGTCGCCCTCGGTGGGACGGTCGCCTCCGTGGAAGGTGCCCAGGAAGGCGGCGGAGGGGAAGGCCTCGGAATCGTCGGGCGCGTGGAGCCCAGCGAGGAGGCGCGGGGCGTTGTCGGCGTGGAAACGGGCGAAGGCGTCGCGGATCTGCCCCATCTCGTGGAGCGTCATCCGCCGCCGCGCGTCGTCCACCACGTCGCGCCCATAGGTGACGGCCACGCCCGCGCCCACCACCGCCACGATGGCGATGACCACCAGCAGCTCCACGAGGGTAAAGCCGCGGCGGGCGGGGATGGGGTTGGGCGTGGACGTCTTCATGTCGATGTTCTTTCCTTTCTGGGTTCGGCGGCCGGGTCTCGGAGGATCGGCGGCTGAGTCTCGGAGACTTAGCGGCTACCTCTCCTTGGATCGGCGGCTGACTCTCGGAGACTTAGCGGCTACCTCTCGTTGGATCGGCGGCTGAGTCGCGGAGACTTAGCGGCTGAGTCTCGGAGGATCGGCGGCCGGGTCTGCGGGTTGCGCGGGCCAAGCCGCCAAACCTCCAAGCCTCCAAACTTCCAAGCCTCCCTTTAGTCCTTGACGCGTTCCTCGTCGGCGATGTACTTGTCGCGGAGGGCGGCGACGGAGTAGCCCTGCGGGGTGAGGACGTCGACGACGGCGGGGAGGACGGAGGAGCCGCTCATGGAGTCATATTCCTCCAAGGGAACGCTGATGACCACGAGGTAGCGGTTGTAGTAGGCCTTGCTCTGGCCGTTGCGCTTGCCGTAGGCGGGGGCGTCCACGCGGATGGATTTGGCGTCGTAGATGGAGGCGAAGCGGCCCAGACCCATCACGACGAGGTAGCACTTCTTGCCGGCGGCGATCTCGCTCTCGACATCATTCTCGGGGTTGGCGACCTCGGCGGCGGTGTAACCGCAGTTGGTCATGATCTCCTCGGACATGTTCATGGGCATGGGCACGCCGTCTTGGTTGGCGCCGCTGCCGGACCAGACGAAGGCGAGCTTGTCGGTGACGGGGGCGTCGAGCACCTCCTGGGCCTCCTGCTGGGCTTGGACGAAGGCACTCTGGGTGGCGTAGGTGACGCCGTCGGCGGCGGTGTAGCCATCGGCGGGCCAGGCGGAGGGATCGTCGGGGCCAGGGTCGTCCACGAGCGCTTGGGCGGTCTCCATCGTGCTGTCGCCGCCCTCGGTGAGGGTGTAGAGCGTGCGGGAGGTGTCGACCTGGCCGGAGGTCATGGTGACCTCGCCGCCGCCCATCATCGGGGGCAGGGCCATCGTGGTCTCACCGGCCTCCCAGGTGGAGTCGTTGGCGTTGCCGTTCACGTTGTCCTCGCCGATGAGGTGTCGATAGACGTGCGTGAGGCCGGCGGCGGAGAGGTTGGAGAGGACGACGTCGGGCGCCTGGCGGACGGCGAGCGAGTAGCCGAGGGGACCGTTGAGGCCCATCGAGGTGTCGCTGGGCACGTCCTCGCCCATCCCGAGCTCGGGCATGGTGGAGTAGAGCTCGCCGTCGACGGAGACGAGGGAGTCGAGGCCGTCGGGGATCTTCCCGTCGTTGATGGCGCCCCACTGGGCGATGACCTTCTTGAGGATGGAGCAGTCGGAGATCTCCATCGCGGTCTGGGCCTTGTCGTCGAGGTTGCGGTAGGTTACGGCGACGCCCGCGCCGATGACGGCGATGATGGCGACGACGACCAGGAGCTCGACGAGCGTGAAGCCCGCGTGGCGTTTGGTGCGGTTGAGGTGGGTGTGTTTCATAAGGATGGAATCCTTGTCTGTGTGTTTGTGTTCGGGTTTCGCGGACGCTGGAGACCCGCACGTTCGGTGCCGCTCAGGCTTGGGCCTGAACCTTGGCGAGGGCCTCGGCGGCGGCTTGGGCGGCGTGCTGGAGATCGGCTTCGTCGGGGTGCTTGGCGGCCTCGGCCCAGCGTTTCTCGGCCTCGGGGGTCGGGGCGTGGGGGTTGCCGGCGGGCATCTTGCGCATCCAGGCGATGAGATTGGGGGCGATGGCGCCTTGACACCAGAAGGCGGCGACCTGCTCGGTGCCCTCGCCGTAGGCCTTGGGGGCGGCCTCGGCGCAGGTCTTGGCGTGCATGGAGTCGGGGTTGGCGCCGAGGGTGAAGAAGGTGAAGACCTTTTTGCCGCGAATGCGCGCCAGCCCTTGTCGACCCAGAAGCCCATGGCGATGAAGTCGTAGGCGGCGGGGTCGGGCGCGGCCTTGACGTCGTAGAGCGCGGCGCCGGGGAGGGCGGCGGCAATGGCTTCGGCGACGCGGCGGGTGTTGCCGGTCTCGGAGGAGTAGGCGACGAGGATGTTCATGGTTCGGTTTCCTTTCGTTGGGGTTCGGCAATGCGGAGCTGGCACTGGGCGACCAGCTCCAGCAGTTCCAAATCGTGGGTGATGAGCAGGGCGGCGCCGCCGTCGAGGGCGAACTGCGCGAGTTGCGCGGCGATGACGCGCATATTGCGGCCGTCGAGGCCGCTGGTGGGCTCGTCGAGGATGAGCAGTGTGGGACGCTTCATCAGGGCACAGGCGATGACGAGGCGTTGCTTCTCGCCGCCGGAGAGGGACTGCGGGTGGCGTTCGGCCAGGTGCGCCAACCCGAAAAGTGCCAGGAGGCGGTCGGCCTCGGCCTCGCGGTCGGCGCGGGGGACGGCGCGGGGCGCGGAGAAGAGGAGCTCCTCGCGGACGGTGCGCATGAAGAGCTGGATGTCCATCTGCTGCATGACGAAGGCGGCGCGTTCGCGGATGTCGCGGCGGCGCAGGGCGCGGCCTTCGTAGAGGATCTCGCCGGATTGCGGTTTGGCGAGGCCGCAAAGGAGGCGCGCAAGGGTGGTCTTGCCCGCGCCGTTGGCGCCGACGATGGCGGTGATGGCGCCGCGGGGGATGCGCGCGGAGAAGCCGTCGTAGATCAGGCGGGTCTTCTTGGAATGGCGGAAGACAAGGTCGCGGATCTCGACGGCGGGCGCGCCGAAGGTGTCGCAGGGCGGCAGATCGGGGCGGGCGACGTTCACGCGGCGGAGCCCCCAGTCGGCCACGCGCGGCTGGGCGGCGAGCACATCCAGCAAATCCTCGCCGCCGGGCATCCTCTCGGCGTTGAAGACGGCATGCCCGCGGTCGAGCACGAGCAGGCGGTCGAGGACGCCACGGAGCCAGTAAAGCCGGTGGTCGACGAGGACGAGTGTAACACCGTGCCGCTTGAGGCGGAGGACGAGGCGGGCAAGTTCCTCGGTGGCCTCGGGGGAGAGGTTGGCCGTCGGCTCGTCCATGACGACGAGGTCGGCCTCGGCGGCCAGCACGGCGGCGAGGGTGGCCTTCTGCTTCTCGCCGGAGGAGAGGGTGAAGACGGAGCGGCGGGCGAGGTCGGTGAGGTCGAGCACGCGCAGGGCGCCGTCCACGCGGCGGCGGATCTCCTCACGCGGACGGCATTGCCATTCGAGCGTCAGGGCGACCTCCTCCTCCACGGTGGTGGCGAAGAACTGCTCGTCGGGGTTCTGGAGGACGGTGCCGATGCGCTTGGCCAACGTCTCCATCGGCACGGGGCAGGTCTCGCCGGCCACCGTGAGCGCGCCGGTGAGCGTGCCTTTGTAATGGTTGGGGATGAGGCCGTTGAGCAGGCGCAGGAGGGTCGATTTGCCGCAGCCGCTGGCGCCGGTGATGAGCATCGCCTCGCCTTTGCGAAGGCGGAAGGTGAGCCCTTCGAGCGCGGGGGCCTCGGCGAAGGGATAGCGGTAGGCGACGTCCTCGGCCTCGACCATCAGGTCACTCATGGCGCGCCTCCTGGGTTTGGACGGAGCGGGGCCCGTAGGGCGTGGCGGGGATGAGGGCCTGCCACACGCAGATGAGGGCGAGGATGTGCGCCGCGGCGACGAGTACCGCGAAATCGGCCTTGCCGAAGCGCAGCGCGAGCAATTGCGTGGGGCGTTTGGCGTAGCCCACGCGCTTCATCTCGGCGGCGACGGAGAGATGGTCGGCCATGCGGAGCGTGCGCACCGTCAGCGGCACCACCGTCAGGCGGATGGCTTGGATGGGATGCACGAGCGCAGCGCCCAGGCTCATCGAGAAGCCGCGCATCCGAACCGCGTCGCGCAACTGCCGGATGACGTCCACGAACTCCGGCACGAAGCGGCAGAAAACCATCAGCGGCACGAGCGCCACGCGCGGCAGGCGCAGGCTCTTCATCGCGCCGACGAACCGCTGCACCGAGAAGTCCAGCCCAATCGCCAGGAGCACGTTGAGCGCGGGGATCATGCGCAGGAAGGGCGTGTGGAAGTTGCCCAACATCGCCGGCTTGAGCATCGCCACCGATTCCTCCCACGCCGTCCCCGCCACCAGCCACTCGCCGAACTTGAAGGAGACGACGATGACGCCCACCGTGAAGGCCATCATCGCACAGACGGCCAGATACGAGACCGCAATCACCCTGTAACGCCCCGAGGTCAGCACGTAGAGCAACGTCACCGCGCCCAACGCCAGCAGGGGGCCCGTGCCGCTCAGGTAGATGCTCACGCCCGAGACCGCCAGCGAAATCGCCAGCCGCGTGCGGATGTCCAGCGCCGCCGCGCCGTTGCCCCGTTCAGAGCTCACGGATAATGCCCGCATGACGGAGCTCCTTCACGAATTTCGCGCCGCAGGGCAACCCCACGAAGAGGCACCCCAGATAACCAAAGGCCACAATCACCGCGCCCACTCCCACCATGCCCACGTTCTCACGCGCCATCAGGAACGACATCGCCAACCCGAAGAGCCGCCCGAAGGCGTCGTAGATCGCCACCCCCAACAGCACCGCCCAAATCTTGCGATAGCCCCCGCACAGCGCGATCAGCCCATCCGCCACCAACGCCCCCAGCAGATAGAGCGGCAACGTGCTCACCATGATCCCGCCCGTCATCAGGAACGACACCACCTGCGCCACCAACGTGTACAGCATCAGCGCCCCGAACTTCCGCACCCGCGCCACCATCACCACCAGCAACGCCGTCGCGATGCCGTTCTTCAGCAGCAGTGTCACCGGGTTCATTCCCCCGCCCAGCAACGCCACCAACAGCGACGCCGCCTTGCCCAGCGCCGTGAAGAGTCCCACCACGATGAGACTCTCGGTGTCCCAGTAGAAGCTTTTTCGGAGCACGCCGCTCACTTACTCGCCCCCCAACTTCATCGCCCGGGCCGCCGCGCGCATCGCCTCGAATGCGTCAGGCCGACTCGCGAAGAAATACCCCGAGAGCATCGCCGACAGCTTTGCCTGGTAATACTCGCCCAGCCGCGTCAGCCGCATCGTGCCATCGGGCAAAGAAGCCCAGACACCGGCTTTCTCCCAGTTCTCCAGCAACGGGGAGAAGTCGGTGCCCGGGAAATCGTCGGGGATGAAGACCCCACGCTCCATCTGATCCGTGAGCTTGGCGCGCAGACGGTGCCCCGCCGGCTTTCGCATCGCCGTGCCGAGGGGTTTCTCGCCGGCCTCCACGGCCCGCCCCCACGCCTCCAGGTCGCCCGTCTGCATGAACGACCAATCACCCACGAAGCCGCCCGCCCCGCACCCGAAGGGCACGATGTCCGCCCCCGTCTTCGCCCAATGGTTGTAACGGTTGCGCTCCAACGCGTTGCGCCCCCAGTGCGTGCACGAGAGCTGCCGCCACCCCTGCGCCTCCAACCATGCGCACGCCGCCGCATGGCGCGCCGCGCGCTCCTCCTCGCTCCAGCCCTCGCGCTCCATTCGTTTGGCCAGGGGCAGCCCGGGGAAGACCTTGAGCGAATAGAGATCCACGCCGTCAAGCGCGGAGGCGTGGACGGTCTTGATGTTCTCCTCCAGCCACTGCTCCTGCGTCTGCCCCGGCAGACCGTAGATCAGATCCGCCACCAACGCGATCCGCTCCCCGCACATCCCCTTGATCGCCTCAAGGCGCGCCAAGAGCTCCTCGCGGCTGTTCCGCCGCCCCAGGCTCCGCCGAAGCTCCGTCTGGAAACTCTGGATGCCGAACGAGAAACGCGTCACCCCCGATTCCAGACACGCCCGCACCCGCTCATCGTCGAAGCCATAGATCCGCCCCTCCACCGTGAACTCCACATCCGGCGCCACGTTGAAGCGCTCGTAGATCGCCCCAATCACCCGCCGCAGCTGTTCCGCGCTCAGCGCCGTCGGCGTCCCCCCGCCGAAATAGACCACGTCCACCGGCTTCGCCGTGAAGGCCCCGCGATCCGCCTCGCGAGCGATCTCCCGCAGCAGACGCCCCGTGTACGCCTCCAACGCCACCTCATCCGTCCGATGCGCGTAGAAGCCACAGAAGGCGCAACGGCTCACGCAGAACGGCACGTGCACGTACAGCATCAACGGCTGTCCCTCCGTCGGCGCCGTCTCCCCCCAGACCCGTTGCAGGTCCGCGCCCTTCGCCGACGGCGAGAGCCCCGCCAGCATATCCCCATGCGGGGCCATTCGCTCCGAAAGCCGCTTGAGCAACGCGGTCCGGTCGGTCGGCAACAGAAAAGCATCCATACGTCTCACTCCGAGGCCCACAGTGGGGCTTTGATTAAAACGGGCTAATATTAGTCTTTCCGAACAGACTTGTCAAGCCCCCATCCAACCTGCATCATTCCGCCGTTTTGTGCGGAGGCGACAACGCTTTCTTGCGGAACGCACCCTTTTCCCGTCCAGAAAATAAATAGGCTAGCCTAACGAAAAATCCCCTTCCCACGCCCATTCTGGCAGGGAAGGGGTGCGATTTTCCCAGGAAATCAGGCGGTGCTCACCGGCGCGGCGGCCGCGCCGGGAGGGCAGAGGGCCGCACGGATGGGTGGCCGGGCCGCCGATCGCCACGCAAGGAGCGCCGTTGGCTCTTCGCCGCCGCGTGCGCCTGACGCCGCCGCCGCGGCGAAGGGGTGGTCACACGCGGGTGAACGCCCGGGCGCGCCTCCGGCGGCGTGCCCCGTTCCGACCCACCCTCACCCTGCCATCCCAGCCGCAACGTCAGGAAGAGCCCCGGCAGGACGGCCGCCTCGGCCGCCGCGAAGGCCCACCACACCCCCCACGGCCCCAACGCCCAGCCCAAGGCCCACCCAAAGGCCGCCAACAGCACGCCGCCGCGCAGGAAGGCGAAGAGCGTCCCAAGCCCCGGGCGCCCCAACGCCGGCAACTGCAAGGTCGCGATCTGCGCCAGCCCCATCAGCGGCAGGCACAGCAGCGCCGTCGCCAACGCCCCCGGCGCGGCCCCCGGCAACGCCGCCACCGCCTCCGCCGGCAGGAAGGCCCGCAGGAAGGCGTCCGGCACGAGGACGGCCGCCACCGCCGCCAC
>CASEMS010000067.1 GCA_949288955.1 uncultured Lentisphaeraceae bacterium | reverse complement strand
AGCACCCCTACAACGTCGGCTTCCGCGTCGTCGTCGAGGACTGACCCAAGCCCCAACAAGAAAGACCCCGCCTCCCCCGAGGCGGGGCTTTTTTTTGCCTGCGGCCCCGCCTTTTGCGTGGTGGGGCGGGGATTTGGTAGAGTAAGGAAGTCCCAAAGGGGAGTGAAAACGATGAAGGTTAGAGTTGTCAGTGGGCCTCAGAGCGGGGCGGAGTTCACGGTGGCGCCGACGGGATCGACGTTGGGGCGGTCGCGCGTGGCGGACATCCATTTGGAGGATGGATCGCTCTCGCGTCTGCATTGCCGCTTCTATGAGGAGGGTGGGGCGGCGTTCGTCCAGGATTTGGGGTCGTCGAACGGGACGTCGGTGAACGGTGTTCCGGCGGGCTCGGGCGCGGTCGCGTTGCGGGAGGGGGACGTGGTGGCGGTTGGTGGGACGGCGCTGCGGGTCTCGCTGGGGGCTGTGGCGCCGGAACCCGTGGCGCCGGAGCCGGTGGCCGCGCCCGCGCCGGAGGGGGAGGTGGATTTGGGGCTTTCGCCGGGGGGCGGGGCGGAGGGGCCGCGGCGGCGCGGGGGGATGCTGGGGCTGATCGTGGGTTTGGCGGCGGTGGCGGCCTTGGCGGTGGGTGCGGGGCTCTTCTTCACGCTGGGGCGCGAGGGGACGGGGGAGGGGGAGACGGCGCGGCGTTTGCCGACGGCGGAGGAGCAGCCCTTCGCGTTCCGCTATGAGCGGTTGGCGATCGACGCGCGGAAGCTCTTCCGCTACACGCTCTCCTTCGACGATGGGGGGACGCTGTCGTTGGCGATCGACGACTTGGGGGACGCGGACAGGAGCTTCGTGAAGGAAAAGGCGTTGAGCCCGCGTGCGCGGGAGGCGCTGCGCAAGGTGTTGGTGGACTCGCGGTACGCGGAGATTGGGGAGCTCTTCCCGGAGCGAAGCGCGGACGGGGTGTCGCTGCGGAGGCGGTCGCTGACGATCGTCTTCGGGCCGGAGGTGTGGGCGCGGGTGGCGGAGAACACCTCGCAGCGCGCCTTCGACGCGTTGTGCGAGCGTCTGGAGACCTTCGGGCGCAACGAGCTGGGGGCGTGGGCCACGCAGTATTCGGTGGCGGAGCTGCGGGCAATGGGCGAGGAACAGCTGCGTCTGGCGCGGCGCTATTGGGAGCAGCGGGATTTGGGGGACGAAAAGCTCTTCCTCTGCGTCTCGGCCTATCGCAAGGGCCTCTCGGCTTTGGAGACGCTGAACCCGAAGCCGGCCTTCGCGGCGGAGTTGGGGGAGGGGCTGCGCGAGGCCGAGGCCCTGCTGGCCGAGCGCCACGAGGCGGCGGCCTTCGCCGTGGATCAGGCCATGAACACCCAACGTTATGAGGACGCGGCGGAGGCGCTGCGCAAGATCCTGCGGATGATCCCGGATCGGGACGACCCACGCAACATCGAGGCCACGGAGCGTCTGCTCGCCGTGGAGAACCGTTATCTGAGGGGAGGGCGCTGAGATGAGGATGTGGCTCTGGTCGGCCGCCGTGTGCTTGGCGGCGACGCTCTGGGCGCAGGGGCAGGAAACCCCGATGGCGACCCTGCGGGTAACCTGCCGCCCCGCCGCGACGCTCTGGGTGAACCACCGGCAGAACCGCACGGGCGAGAGTTTCACCCTGGAGGTCCCCGCGAACGCGCCCACCCTGCTCCGCCTCTCGGCGCCGGGCTATGTGACCCAGTGGCGGACGGTGACGCCCGGCCCCGGGGAACGCCGCCACGAACCCTTCGAGCTGGCGCACGAGCCGATCCCCGTCCTCTTCCGCTCGGAGCGCCCGGCGACGGTGCTGTGCGACGGCGCGGAGCTGGGGATGACCCCCTTCCATTGCTTCTTCGAGGAGCCGCGCGCCTACCGCATCGTGGTGCGCGCGCAGGGCTACCAGGACCAGGCCATCCGCCTGGATCTCTCCAACGGGAAGCCTAGGGTGGTGGACGCCGCCTTGGTGGCCGACTCGGGCACCTTGGAGATAACGAGCGACCCGGCGGGCGCGCGCGTGCAGGTGAACGGCGTGGCGCATGGGACGACGCCCTGCACGCTGGCGCGCCTGCGCGAGGGGAAGCACACCGTGCGCCTGACCTTGGATGGCTACAAGCCGCTCTCGCACACCCTGGAGCTGCGGGCGGGCGAGCGCCTGCCGCTGAGCCTCACGTTGGAGCGTCTGCCGGCGGGTCTGACGGTCTCGACCATCCCCGAGGGCGCGCGGGTCTACGTGGACGGCGTCTTCCGAGGCGAGTCGGACCTCACGGTCGGGGATCTGCCGGAGGGGACGCACACCGTGCGCGTGGAGCTGCCCGGCTACGCCCAGGCCACGCGCGAGGTCGTCTTGGCCGCCGGGGCGACGCAGGTGGAGGAGTTCCGCCTCGAAATCGTGCGCGGCACCTTGGCCGTGCAGACGCAGCCCGGCGTGGTGGAGGTCTGGGAGGGGGGCCGCCGCCTGCTCACCACCCAGCCGAAGGAGAAGGAGGGCTTCACCTCCGCCGTCGCCACCCTCCCGCTGGTGCCCGGCCGGCACACTCTCACCCTCAAGGCCCGCGGATACGCCGACGCCACGCGCACTGTTACAATCGCCGCCGACAGGACGACCGACCTGAAGGTGCGCCTGGACTTCAAGCCCAACTTCGAGGTGCGCACCAAGCAGGGCGTCTACCGGGGCGTCGTCGTCCGCGCGGATCTCGACGGCACCCTCTCCCTGGAGCTCAAGCCCGGCACCTACCGCACCTTCCTCCCCGCGGAGATCCTCTCCCGCCGCTTCCTTGACGAAAGCGAGGACGGCGAGTGAGCGGCCCCGAACCTACGCTCATCGACACGCACTGCCACTTCGAGGCGGGCGACGACGCGGCCGCGCTGCTGCGCGAGGCCGCGGAGGCCGGGGTGGGGGTCGTCGCCGTGGGCGGCAATCCCGCGCTCAACGCCACCGCCGAGGCCAGCGGCACCTGGTTCGCGCAGGGCTTCGATTGGTCGTGCGAGGGCGCGCCGCCGACGCTCGCCGCGAAGCCGGGGATGGTGGCCGTGGGCGAGCTGGGGTTCGACCTCCATTGGCGCGGGCCCGAGACCGCCGCCGCCCAACGTGCGTGCTTCGAGGCGCAGGCCGCCTTCGCCCGCGCGCACGGCCTGCCCGTCATCGTCCACACGCGCGAGGCCGACGCGCTGACCTTGGAGGCGCTCCGCGCGGCGGCCCTGCCGCGCGCCGGGGTGATCCACTCCTACACCGGTGGCATCCCGTTGGCGCGCGCCTTCCTGGATCTGGGCTATCTCATCTCCTTCAGCGGCATCGTTACCTTCCGCAACGCCGACGCCCTGCGCGAGGTGGCCCGCTACGTCCCCGGCGACCGCATCCTGGTGGAGACCGACGCGCCCTACCTGGCGCCCGTGCCCTACCGCGGCCGCCGCAACCGCCCCGCCTACGTCCGCGCTACCGCCGACGCCGTGGCCGCCCTGCGCGGGGAGGCGCCGGAGGCCTTCGCCGCCCGGACCGTCGCCAACGCGCGGGCGCTCTTCCGCCTCTCCGCGCCGGAGGTGGGGCCATGAGCGGGCGCGTCTTGGTTACGGGCGGCTCCGGGCTGTTGGGGTCGCAGACCGTCCGGGCCTTCGCGGAGGCGGGGTGGGCGGTCACGGCCCCCACCCATGCCGAGGCGGATCTCGCCGACCCCGCGGCGTTGGCGGCTTTGGCGGCGGCGCGCCCCGACCTGATCGTCAACTGCGCGGCCCAGCGGCGCCCCGATCGCTGCGAGGCCGAGACGCCCGCGCTCCTCGCGCTCAACGTCGCCCTCCCCGCGCGTCTGGCCCGCCTGGGCGTGCCCCTCATCCACATCTCCACCGACTATGTCTTCGACGGCACGGCCGCGCCTTACGAGACGGACGCCCGCCGCCGCCCCCTCAACGCCTATGGCCGCCAGAAGGCCGCCGCCGAGGAGGCCGTCGAGGCGCTGCCCCACGTCCTCATCCTGCGCGTGCCCATCCTCTTCGGCCCCTGCCGGGATTGGCGCGACAGCGCGGTGACCGTGCTGGCCGCCAACCTCGTGGCCGCCAAGGGCGCCGCCGTGCGGATGGACGACCTGGCCATCCGCCGCCCCACCTTCACGCGCGACGTGGCGCGCCAGCTGCTGGCCTTGGCCCCGCACGCCGGGCGCGGGCTCGCGGGGATCTGCCACTATTCCGGGGCCGAGCCGATGACGAAGTTCCTCATGGGGCTGACGATGGCCCCGCTCATCGGCTGCGACCCCGCCCAATGCGTGCCCGACCGCACGCCGCCCGCGGTGCCGCGCCCCTACGACTGCACCCTCTCCACCCGCCGCCTGGCCCAGGTCGGCCTGCTCATCCCCCCGACGCCCTTCGCCGCCGCGCTGGCGGGGACGCTCTGACGGCCCATGCGGTTCCCCTTATGACGGCGGACACGGTGCTGAGCGTGAGCGGGGCGACGGCGATCATCAAGGATCGCCTGGACGATTTGCCGCGCATGACGGTGGAGGGCGAGGTCTCGAACCTCCGCCCGCCGAACGCCTCCGGCCACCTCTACTTCACGCTGGGCGATGCCGGGGCGCGCCTGAACGTTACCTTCTTCGCCTTCCGCCAGAAGGCGCAGGGGCAGGTGCCGGCCTTCGAGAACGGCGGCAAGGTGCGCGTTACGGGCCGCATCGCCCTCTACGCCCCCCACGGCAGCTACCAGCTCAACGCCGAGCGCGTGGAGTTGGCCGACGGCGCGGGGGAGCTGCTGCGCCGCTTCGAGGCGCTCAAGCGCAAACTCTTCGCCGAGGGGCTGTGCGACCCCGCGCGGAAGCGCCCCCTGCCGCGCCTCCCGCGCCGCATCGGCGTGGTCACCGCGCCCACCGGCGCGGCCATCCGCGACATCCTGAACGTCCTCGGCCGCCGCTATCCCAACCTCCACATCATCCTGGCGCCCTGCCGCGTGCAGGGGCCGGAGGCCGCCGAGGAGATCGCCCGCGCCGTGGAGCGGCTCAACGCCGCCTTCGGGCCCGGCTCCGACGAGCCGCTCGACGCGATGATCGTCGGCCGCGGCGGCGGTTCGCTGGAGGATCTCTGGCCCTTCAACGAGGAGCGCGTGGCGCGCGCCGTCGCCGCCTCCCGCATCCCCACCATCTCCGCCGTGGGCCACGAGCCTGACCAAGCGATCACCGACTTCGTGGCCGACCTGCGCGCGCCCACCCCCTCCGCCGCCGCCGAGCTGATCTGTGGCCGGAAGGAGGACTTTGAGCGCGCGCTCGCCGAGGCGCGGGAGCGCCTCATCAAGGCCCTCCGCGTGGCCTGGGCCGCCGCCCGCGCCGAGGTGCGGCGCCTGGAGGGCTCCGCCCTCTTCCGCGACCCGCTCCGCTACGTCGAGACCCACGCCCAGCGCACCGACGCGCTGGAGGCGCGCCTCGCCCACGCCCTCCAGGGCCGCTTGGGCGACGCGCGCACCCGCCTGGCCGCCCGTGAGCTGGCCTTGGAGCG
The DNA here is from genome assembly GCA_949288955.1 of uncultured Lentisphaeraceae bacterium. Classification (GTDB taxonomy): domain Bacteria; phylum Verrucomicrobiota; class Kiritimatiellia; order RFP12; family DVOR01; genus Spyradenecus. The sequence continues at coordinate 48 of CASEMS010000067.1, read as the reverse complement.
TGCGGGCGCCGAGGCCTTCCCTCGCGCCGAGCGGCGCGTGGCCGACCT
>CASEMS010000066.1 GCA_949288955.1 uncultured Lentisphaeraceae bacterium | reverse complement strand
CGCCCGCCCCGCGCCCGCCGGGGCGGACACGCCGGAGGCCCGTGCCGCCGCCGTCGAGGCCCTGCGTGAGGATCTCCGCGTCTGCCGAGCCTGCGCCTACGGCGCGGCCGAGGGCCGCCTTTTTGGCGTCGGCCCCGCCTACAACCCCGACGTCGCCATCGTCAACGGCGCCGCGCTCGTGGGCGATGACCCCGTGGCCATCGGCTCCCGTCTGGAGGGGGAGGCCGGGGCGTTGCTCGACAAGATGCTGGGCGCCATCGGCCTGGCCCGTGCGTCGCTCTACGTCACCCCCGCCCTCAAGTGCCCCGTTTCCGGGCGTCCGCCCGCCGAGGCGCTGCGCGCGTGCGGGGCGCGTCTGCGGCGCGAGCTGACGCTCGTGAACTCCCGCGCCGTCATTCTGCTGGGGCCCGTCGCCGCGCGCGCCGTCCACCAGACGGGAGCCTCGGCCATCGGCACGGTGGGGCAATGGGGGCTCCTCGGGCGCATCCCCACCATCGCCCTCCATCATCCCATGCGTCTGCTGATGGCCGGAGATGCCCTCGCCACCGACCTCAAGCGTCAGAACTGGGCCGCCCTCCAAGCCTTGCGCGACCGTCTCCGCCGAACCCTCTGAGGCCCGCCATGTCCAAGCTCGTCATCCGGGGCGGCAAGCCCCTCTCCGGCCGGCACGTCGCCCCCGGCAACAAGAACGCCGCCCTCCCTATGCTCGCCGCCGCGCTCCTCGCCGACGGCCCCGTGACCCTCGACAACCTCCCCGACATCGCCGACGTCCGCGTCATGGCCGAGGGGCTCCGTGCCCTCGGCGCCCGCGTCGAGGGCGACCTCGCCGCCCACACCCTGACCATCGACCCCACGCGTCTGCGCGCCGACCCCGACGTCCCCGCCGCGATCTGCGCCAAGATCCGCACCTCCTTCCTCTTCGCCGGGCCCATGCTCGCCCGTGCCCGGCGCATCCGCCTGCGCGGCGCACCCGGCGGCGACAGCATTGGCCGCCGTCGGCTGGACACCCACGTCAATGGCCTGCGCGCCCTCGGCGCCAAGATCACCCTGCGCAAGGGCGGCGCCGCCACCCTGGTCGCCCCCGAAGGCCTTGCCGCCGCCGACTTCATGCTCGACGAGGCCTCCGTCATGGCCACCGAGAACCTCGTCATGGCCGCCGCCACCGCCCCCGGCCGCACCGTGCTCTACAACACCGCCTGCGAGCCCCACGTGCAGGATCTCTGCCGGATGCTCAACGCCATGGGCGCGGACATCTCCGGCATCGGCACCAACCGCCTCGTCATCCAGGGCGTGCCGCACCTGCGCGGGGGCCGCTTCCGTGTCGGCGGCGACATCATCGAGGCCGCCTCCTACCTCGCCGCCGCCGCCGCCACCGGCGGTTCCCTCACCCTCGAAGGCGTCGCCCCGGCGGACATGGCCGTCCTCGAACCCGCCTTCCGCAAGTTCGGCGTCCGCTGGCACTGGGAGTCCGAGGGCATCCTCCGCCTGCCGCCCCGCCAACGTCTCCGCACGGCCTACGACCTCGGCGCCGCCATCCCCAAGATCGAGGACGGCCCCTGGCCCATGCTCCCCTCCGACCTCCTCAGCGTCCTCATCGTCCTCGCCACCCAGACGCGCGGCACCGAGCTTTTCTTCGAGAAGATGTTTGAGAGCCGCCTCTACTTCGTCGACCACCTCATCGGCATGGGCGCCAAGATCGTGCAATGCGACCCGCACCGCGCCGTCGTTACGGGCCCCACCGCCCTCCAGGCCTCCACCGTTACCAGCCCGGACATCCGCGCGGGCATGGCCCTCATCGTCGCCGCCCTCTGCGCCCGGGGCCAGACCGTCATCCACAACGCCGAGTCCATCGACCGCGGCTACGAGTCCGTCGAGGCCAACCTCCGCGCCCTCGGCGCCGACGTCCGCCGCGAACCTTGAGCGCCCCTTCGCGCATTGAAAGCCCCGCCCAGGAACCCCCGGGCGGGGCTTTTTTTGTCTTCCCTGCCGGTCGGGCGCGAAAAAAAGGGCTTGACATGGAGCCCGCTCCAAGCGTTATCTTGGGGGCGTTCTTACTGAAAGGAGTGTGCACGATGACTCGAAGGACGTTTCTGACCAGGGCCGCGGCGCTGACCGTCGGCGCGTTCGCGGCAGGCTGCGGGGAGGCGGCTGCGCCCGCGTCGGCGCCCATCGCCCCAGGCACGCCGCAGGGCGCCAAGAAGCGCGTCTTGGTGGCCTATTACTCATGGAGCGGCAACACGAAGGCCTTGGCCGGGCTGTTGGCGAAGGCCACGGGGGGCAAACTGTTCGCCCTCACGCCGAAAGAGCCCTATCCCACGGATTACGGCGCGTGCCTGGAGCGGGCGAAGCGGGAGATCGGCGCGAAGGCGCGCCCGGAGCTGGCGGCGTTGCCGGAGCTCGCGGAGGCGGACGTGGTGCTCGTGGGCTCGCCCAATTGGTATGGCACGCTCGCGCCGCCGGTGAGCGCCTTCCTGGAGAGCGCGGGGCTGGCGGGCAAGTCCGTGGCCCTCTTCCAGACGCACGGGGGCGGCGGCGCCCAACGGTGCGAGCGCGACTTCAAGGCGCAGTGCAAAGGCAAGCCCTTCGGGCGCGCGCTCATCGTCTCCGGTTCCCGCGCCGCGCGCTCGGGGGAGGAGGCCGCCGCGTGGGTGCGGACGCTGGGCCTCTGACGGGCAGACTTTCCGACAGACACACAGACAACACACCCGGCCCCAGGGCGATTCGCCCGGGGCCTTTTTTAACGGACTTCGCGCTCCCGCGCATAGGCAACCAGAGGCGTTTGGCACGTTGGCGCGCTAGGGCGCTTCGCCGCCGCGCCTGACATGGCGGCACAAAAAAGGGCCCCCGGCCGGATGGTCGGGGGCCTTTTTTGTGCCGTTGGGGCTCAGCCTTGGCGGGACTGGCGGTCGAGGTCGCGCATGGCCTCGCGGCGGGAGAGCTTGATGCGGCCGCGCTCGTCGATGCCGATGCACTTGACGGTCATCTTGTCGCCCACCTTGCAGACGCTTTCCACGGAGGGGATGCGGCGGTCGGAAAGCTCGGAGATGTGGCAGAGGCCGTCCTTGCCGGGGAGGATCTCGACGAAGGCGCCGAACTCCTTGATGCCGGTGACGGTGCCTTCGTAGATCTTGCCTTCCTCGGCCTCGGCGCAGATGGCCTGGACCTCGCGTTTGGCGGCCTCCATGGCCTCGGCGGAGACGGCGAAGATGGAGACGGTGCCGTCCTCGGCGATGTCGATCTGGGCGCCGGTGGCGTCGGTGATGCGGCGGATTTCCTTGCCGCCGGGGCCGATGAGGGCGCCGATCTTGTCGGTGGGGATCTGCACGGTGGTGATGCGCGGGGCGTAGGGCGAGAGCTCGGCGCGGGGCGCGGGGATGACGGTGGCCATGTAGTCCAGGATGGTGTTGCGGCCGACGCGGGCGGCTTCGAGGGCGCCTTCCACGAGGTCCCAGGTGAGGCCGCGGAGTTTGAGGTCCACCTGGAAGCCGGTGATGCCCTTGCGCGTGCCGCCGATCTTGAAGTCCATGTCGCCGCAGTGGTCCTCGGCGCCGAGGATGTCGGTTACGAGCACCTTCTTGGAGAGGTCGGGGGTGGTGAAGAGGCCGACGGAGATGCCGGCGACGGGGGCGGTGATGGGCACGCCCGCGTCCATGAGCGCCAGGCAGCCGCCGCAGATGGAGGCCATGGAGGAGGAGCCGTTGGAGCCCATGATCTCGCTGACGACGCGGACGGAGTAGGGATAGTCGGCGGGGATGACCTCGGCGAGGGAGCGTTCGGCGAGGGCGCCGTGGCCGATCTCGCGGCGGCCGGTGGTGCCCAGGCGCCCGACCTCGCCCGTGCAGTAGGGCGGGAAGTTGTAGTGGAGGATGAAGCGCTTCTGCTTGGGGCCGCCGGCCACGGAGTCGAGGTCCTGCGCGTCCTTGGAGGTGCCGAGGGTGACGGTGGCGAGGTTCTGGGTCTCGCCGCGGTTGAAGATGGCCGAGCCGTGGACGCGGGGGAGCACGCCGACCTGGGCGGCGAGGGGGCGGATCTCGTGCTGGGCGCGGCCGTCGATGCGCTTGCCGCGCTCCAGGAAGTTGGCGCGGACGGTCTCGATCTCGAGCGCGTCGAAGAGGTGGACGAACTTGACGTCGTCGATGACCCACTGGCCGTTCTCGTCCTTGCCGTACTGCTCCTGGCAGGCGGCGAGGAGGTCGTCGCGGATGGCCTTGACGGCGGCCTCGCGGTCGAGCTTGCCGGGGATGACGAGGGCGTCGGCGAGCTTGGCGCCGCCGAGGCCGCGGATGAAGGCCATCTTCTCGGGGTCCTCGGGCTTGTCGGCGATGACCTTGTCGGGCTTGCCGAGGGCGCGGCGCATCTCGATCTGCAGGTCGATGATCTTCTCCACCTCCTCATGGGCGCGCTTCATGGCGGCGAGGAAGTCGGCCTCGGAGATCTCCTTGGCGGAGCCTTCCATCATGAGGAACTTGCCGCGGAGGCCGGCGTAGAGGAGGTCGAGGTCGGACTGCTGGCGCTGGTCGTGGGTGGGGTTGATGACCCACTGGCCGTTGATGCGGCCGATGCGGACGCAGCCGATGGGGCCCATGAAGGGCACCTCGGAGATGTGGAGCGCGGCGGAGGCGGCGTTCACCGCCAGCACGTCGCCATCCAGCTGCCCGTCGCAGCTGACGAGCATGGAGTTGACCTGGACGTCGTTGTAGTAGCCGTCGGGGAAGAGGGGGCGGATGGGGCGGTCGCACATGCGCGCGGTGAGGGTCTCCTTCTCGGAGGGGCGGGCCTCGCGCTTGAAGAAGCCGCCGGGGAAGCGGCCGGCCGCGTAGAACTTCTCGCGGTACTCGCACTGGAGCGGGAAGAAGTCGATGCCCTCGCGCGGCTTGTCGGTGCAGGTCACGGCGCAGAAGACGCTCGTGTCGCCCAGGGAGACGACCACGGAGCCGGCGGCCTGGCGGGCGAGGAGGCCCGTCTCGATGGTGAACTTCCGCCCGGCGATCTCCGTGGAGAATTGCTTGCTGTTTTGCATGGGGTTGTGTGTCCGTTGCCGCGGGTCGTGGCCGGAAAGAACGTGCGCCACCCTGTCCGCGGCTGGGTTATGCCTGTTGTTCTGTCTTTCCGCGCATACCATAGCATAAAGCCCCTTCCCCCGCAATGGTTTTCGGTGGCGCGCCAAAGGGAGCGGGGGCACCCAAGCCTCCGAGCGGCGGCCGCCGACGCTCCGAGGCTCAGCGGCCGATCCACCTCGGCTCAGCGGCCGATCCACTTCGGCTTGGCGGCTGATCCATTTCGGGTCAGCGGCTGATCCACCTCGGCTTGGCGGCTGATCCACCTCGGCTCAGCCGCTGATCCAACGTTATCGACAGCCCCGCCTCGCCGCGCCTCCCCCCGCGCCCCCCTGGGGCACGGGGGGGGCGCGCTTGCAATGCGCCCGGCGAGTGTGGTATGTTATTGGGACTTGCGCGCAGGATTGGCTGGGCACGCGAGACTCCCTGGTGCCCGGCCCCGGCAGAACCCGCGCGCGACGTGCGCCCAGGCCCGCCGGACCGTCGATGGCGGGCAGCCCAGGCGCGCGAACCAGAAAGACAGGGTACAGACATGACCAAGACGACTCTCCCCGAGTTGCCCGAAAACAACAGCCGCCGGTGGCTCATCGTGGACGCCGCGGACAAGCCCCTCGGCCGCCTGGCCGTGAAGGTCGCCAACGCGCTCCGCGGCAAGGATCGCCCGGATTACGCGCCGTCGGTGGACACCGGCGCGTTCGTGATCGTCGTGAACGCCCAGAAGGTGGCGCTCACCGGCAAGAAGAACGAGCAGAAGCAGTACGTGGACTTCACCGGCTGGCGCGGCGGCCAGACCAAGACCCCCGCCTCCGTCGTCCGCGAGCGCAACCCCGAGCGGCTCATCGAGCACGCGGTCTGGGGCATGCTCCCCAAGAACAACACGGCGGACATCCGCATGACCCGCCTGAAAGTCTACGCGGGCCCCGAACACCCGCACGCGGCCCAGAAGCCTGAGCCGCTGAGCATCTGAGCCGCGCGAAAGGAGCATTAGATACCATGGCCAACGAACTCTCCAAGGCTACCGGCCGCCGCAAAACCGCGGTGGCGCACGTGCGCCTCGTCTCCGGCACCGGCAAGTGGACGGTCAACGGCGTGGACGTGGCGCGCTACATCCCCAGCGAGTCCCTCCGCGACTACATCAACCAGCCCTTCGTGATGACCGACCTCGCGGGCAAGTACGACGTCCTCGTCTCCGCCAAGGGCGGCGGCATCGCCGGCCAGGCCGGCGCCATGCGCCACGCCCTCTCCCGCGCCCTCTGCGCCCTCGACGCCAACCTCCGCGAGGTGCTCAAGAAGGCCGGCTGCCTGACGCGCGACTCGCGCATGAAGGAGCGCAAGAAACCCGGCCAGCGCGGCGCCCGCGCCCGCTTCCAGTTCTCCAAGCGCTAATCACGCCCCGCGCGGGCCGCGCCCGCGCAGGCTTCCGAAGGGGGGCGGACGTCTTCAGAGGAGGACGTCGCCCCTTTTTCGCTTTCTCCCGGGAGTCTCGGGCGGCGTGGCCGCCTAAGCCTGGGCCTCACCTTTCCCACAGGAGGACACCGCAATGGGTCTTCTCTCCAAACTCAAGACAGCCCTTGGGCTGAACGGCGGCGCCGCCCAACAAGGCACGCCCCAGAAGGGCCCCGCGCCGAAACCCGCCCAGCCGGGCGGCGACGCCGCCCGCGAACCCGGCGAAGGCAAGCGCCGCCGCCACCGCGGCGGCCGCG
>CASEMS010000065.1 GCA_949288955.1 uncultured Lentisphaeraceae bacterium | reverse complement strand
CCATGCGCTCGCCCGCGCGGCCGACGTAGGGGAGGTTGGCGGTGGGGGCGCCGAGGGTGGGGCCGGCGAGGCCGCGGCCGTGGACGACGCGCCCGGCGAAGGCCCAGGGGCGGCCGAGCATGGCGGCGGCCTCGTCCATGCGGCCCTCGGCGAGGGCGGCGCGGACGCGGGTGGAGGAGATGCGCTCGCCCTGCCAGAGGGTGTAGGGGACGACGCGGACGTCGTGGCCCCAGTCGCGGAGGCGGTGTGGGGTGCCGGCGGCGCCGGCGCCGAAGCGCCAGTCCTCGCCGCAGAAGAGGGTGAGGCCGCGGAGGCGGTGGGCGAAGGCTTCGGCGGTGATGGCGGCGAAGGCGGGGGTGAAGGGTTGGAAGAGGATGGTGGCGTCGGGGGCGAGGGCGCGGAGCTGGGCAAGGAAGGCGGCGCGGTCGGTGAGCGCGCCGGGGGCGGCCTCGGGGTGGAGGAGGGCGCGGGGGGAGCCGGCGAAGGTGAGGATGGCGGCGGGGCGGCCGGTGGCGCGGGCGCAGGCGAGGGTGGCGCCGATGAGGGCTTGGTGGCCGCGGTGGAGGCCGTCGAAGGCACCGACGGCGAGGACGGCGCCGGGGGGGAGACCGGCGAGGGCGTTGGCGTCGGCGAGGGGGAGGCTCATCGCTCAGAGGGTGCCGGCGAGGTAGGCGGGGCAGGGGATGACGCGGGCGACGATCTCGGGGCGGGTCATCTCGAGGAGGTCGGCGAAGGGGGTGGCGCGGTCGATGCCGACGGGGCCCGCGGCGACGCGGCGGAGGGCGCAGAGGTGGGCGCCGCAGCCGAGGGCCTGCCCGAGGTCATGGGCGAGGGTGCGGACGTAGGTGCCCTTGGAGCAGCGAACCTCGAAGTCGGCCTCGGCCTTTTGGGGGGCGGGGCGGAAGGCGGTGAGCTTGAAGGCGTAGACGTGGATGAAGCGTTCCTCGCGCTCGCATTCCTCGCCGCGGACGGCGAGGCGGTAGAGGGGCTGGCCGGCGACCTTGACGGCGGAGTACATGGGGGGCTTCTGGAAGAGGTCGCCGAGGAAGTCGCGGGCGATGGCATCCTCGATGGCGGCCTGGGTGAGGCCTTCGGTGGGGCGCTCCTCAAGGACGTCGCCGAGGCGATCCTGGGTGGTGGTGGCGACGCCGAAGCGGATGGTGCCGCGGTAGGTCTTGTCGCCGCCCATGACACGGTCGGAGATCTTGGTGCCCTTGCCCAGGAGGATGAGGAGGAGGCCGGTGGCGTCGGGGTCGAGGGTGCCGCCGTGGCCGACCTTGGCGAAGCCGAACTTGCGGCGGAGGGTGGTGACGATGACGTGCGAGGGCATCCCGGCGGGCTTGTCCACGGGGAGGATGCCGTCGGGGTCGGGGAAGACGTCGCTCACGGGGCGGGCTCCTGGTCGTCGGCGCCGTCGGCGGGCGGGGGGAGGTGGCTGAGGATGTCGAGCACGCGGTCGCCTTTGGCGATGCCGACGTCGAGGCGGAAGCGGAGGTGGGGGGTGAAGCGGAGGGTGAGGTTGCGGTTGATGAGGGCCTGGATCGCCTTGGCGTGCTTGGAGAGGCGCCGGAGGTACTTGGGGTGCTCGGCGGCGTCGCGGACGGAGACCCAGACGTCGGCGGTGCGGAGGTTGGGGGCGCATTCCACCTTGGTGACGGTGACGCCGGCGATGTCGATCTCCGCGTCGGACTGGAGGACGCGGTAGAGGTCGTCGGCGATCTCGCGCAGGAGGAGGGCGTTGACGCGGTCGAGGCGGTTGACGGGCATGGCGGGCCTCAGAGGGTCTTGGGGAGCTCTTCCATCTCGTAGCACTCGACGATGTCGCCTTCCTGGAAGCCCTCGAAGGCGCCGAAGCCGAGGCCGCACTCCTGGGCGGGGGCGATCTCCTTGACGTCGTCCTTGAAGTGCTTCATGGTGGCGATGGGGCCGTCGTAGATCTGGTGCTTGCCGCGGAAGATGCGGAACTTGCCCTTGAAGCGGAGGGTGCCGTCGAGCATCTGGCAGCCGGCGATCTTGCCGAGCTTGCTGATGTCGAAGACCTGGCGGACCTCGGCGTGGCCGCGGACGACCTCCTTGTACTCGGGCGGGATGAGGTCGAGCATGCACCGCTTGACGTGCTCGATGAGCTCGTAGATGATGCGGAAGGTGTTGATGCGCACGCCGTTCTGGCGGGCCATGGCCTGGACGCCCGGCTCGCAGTTCACGCCGAAGCCGACGATGAGGGCGCCCTTGGCGCGCTGCACGTCGGCGGCGGTCACGGAGCCGACGCCGAAGTAGAGCACCTTGAGGGAGACCTTCTTGCTGACGATCTCCTTGAGGCACTCCACCACGGCCTCGGCGGTGCCCTGGGTGTCGCCCTTGACGATGACGTCGAGCTGCGCCTTCTCGTCCCCGGCGAGGATCTTCGTCCAGTCGGCCATCGAGGCGTTCTGCGCGGCGGAGAGGGCCTCCAGCTTGTGCTCCTCGGCGGTCTTCTCGGCCAGCTCGCGGGCGCGCTTCTCGTTGAGCATGACGCGGAACTCGGAGCCCGCCTCGGGGACGCCCGAGAGGCCGGTGCACTTGACGGCGATGGAGGGGCCGGCGGACTTGACGCCCTTGCCGCGCTCGTCGATGAGGGAGCGGACCTTGCCATAGTGCTCGCCGCAGAGGACGACGTCGCCCACGTGGAGCGTGCCGCCCTTGACCAGAAGCGTGGCGGTGGGGCCGAGGCCCTGCTCGAGCTGGGACTCGATGACGGCGCCGTTGGCGCGGCGGTTGGGGTTGGCCTGCAGCTCCATCACGTCGGCCTGGAGCAGGATGGTCTCCAGCAGGTCGTCGACGCCCTGCCCGGTGACGCCCGAGACCTCGCAGCACTCGATGTCGCCGCCCCACGAGCTGGGGGTGAGCCCCTCGGCCTGGAGCATCTGGTAGACGCGCATTGGGTTGGCGTCGGGCTTGTCGCACTTGGTCACGGCCACGAGCATCTGGACGCCGGCGTTGCGGGCGTGCTTGATGGCCTCGCGCGTCTGGGGCATCACGCCGTCGTCGGCCGCCACGATGATGACGGCGATGTCGGTGATGTTGGCGCCGCGGGCGCGCATGGATTCGAAGGCCGCGTGGCCGGGGGTGTCCACGAAGGTGATGAGGCGCTTGTTGCCCGCGTCGTCGCGCTGATCCACCTCGATGGTGTAGGCGGCGATGTGCTGGGTGATGCCGCCGGCCTCGCCCGCCGCCACGTGGGTGTGGCGGATGTAGTCCATCAGCGTGGTCTTGCCGTGGTCGACGTGGCCCAGGAAGGTGACGACCGGCGGGCGCAACTTCATCTCCTCGGGCTTGTCCTCGGGGATCTCGTCGTCGGCGTCCTCGCTCTTCAGCTGCGGCTTGCGGTCGGCGGAACGCTTCGGGCGCTCCTCCAGCTCCACGGCGAAGCCGCGCTGCGCGGCGATGGTCTTGATGACGCCCGGTTCGAGGCTCTGGTTGATGGAGGCCAGGACGTTGAGCTTCATCAAGTCCATGATGAGGAGGTTCGGGCGCGTGCCGAGCAGCTCGGCCAGCTCCTTGACGGTCATGGGGCCGTGGATCTGAAGCGTCTGGCCCGGGGCGATGGGAGTGACGGCCTGCGTGGGCGCGGGCGCGCCCTTGGCGGTGGGGGCGGAGGGGCGGCCCTTGGCGCCACGGTCGGCGCCGCGGGCGGCGCGGCCCTGCGGCCCCCCGCGGTTGGCGCGGTCGTCGGCGGGGCGCGACGGCTTCTTGGTGGGCGAGAGCCCCAACGAGACGGGGCGCGCCTCCTCCGGCCGCGGCTTGCGCGTGGGCGCCGGCGTGGGGGTCAGCGTGGCCTTGATGGGCGCGGGCTTGGTCGGCGTCAGCGTCGGCTTCGGCGTGGGCGTCAAGGTCGGCTTCGGCGGCGCCTTCGGCTCCGGCTTGGGCTCGGGCTTCGGTTCCGGCTTCGGCTCGGGTTTGGGCTCCGGCTTCGGCTCCGGCTTCGGTTCCGGCTTCGGCTCAGGCTTGGGCTCGGGTTTCGGCTCGGGTTTCGGTTCCGGCTTGGGCTCGGGTTTGGGGGCCGCTTGGGGCGCCTCAGGCTTGGCGGGGGCGCGGCCGGCCTCGGCGTCAAGCGCGGCCTGGCGGTGGGCCTCGACGGCCTTCCGGTTGGTGGCCTCGTCGGCCTTCTGGGCGGCGAGGTCCTTGGCGCGGCGCGCACGGCGGGTGGACTCGGCCTGGGCCACGAGGTCGGCGCGGGCTTCGGCGGTCAGGCCGCCCACCCAGCCGCGGAGTGCGGCCAGGTCGTCGTCGTCAAGCGCGGAGAGCGCGGAGGAGACCTCGATGTCGAGGCGTTTGGCGTTGGCCAGGACGATACCGGCGGGCAGGCCCGCCTCCTTGGCGAAATCGAAGAGTCGCGTCATAAGCTCACTCCCCCTTGGCGTCGGCGATGGCCTGGGCGCGTTCATAGATGGCGTCGACCGTCTCGTCGTCGAGGCCGGTCTGCGCTTGGACGTAGGCGCGTTCGGCCGCGACGATGCCCTCGGGCGAGAGGAAGCCCTTGCCCACGAGCGCGGCGGCGACCTCCTCGCTCTGGCCGAGGGCCTCGGCCAGGCGGCGGATCACCGCGTCGAGCGTGCCGGTGCCGGGGCCGACGGGTTTGGCCTCGCCCACGGAACCGAGGGTGGCGTCGGCGGTGATGGAAATCTTCCAGCCGGTGAGCTGGGAGGCCAGGCGGACGTTCTGCCCGGAGCGGCCGATGGCCAGCGAGAGCTTCTCCTCGGGCACCGTCGCGTGGATGGTGTGGGTCTTCTCGTCCACGCGCAGGGTCGTGGGCATGGCGGGCTTGAGCGCCTCGCGGGCGTAGGCCTCCGGGTCGTCGCTGTACTTCACGATGTCCAGCTTCTCATTGTTCAGCTCGCGCACGATGCCTTTGACGCGCGCGCCTTGGACGCCGACGCAGGCGCCCACCGGGTCGAGCGCGGGGTCCAGGCTCCGCACCGCCACCTTCGAGCGTCTGCCGGGGTCGCGCGCCACGCCCACCACCTCCACCACGCCGTCGGCCACCTCGGCCACGTCCAGGCGGAAGAGCGCCTTCACGAACTCCGGGCAGGCGCGCGAGAGGGTGATCGCCGGGCCGGAGGCGTCGTTCTGCACGCGCAGCACATAGGCGCGCACCACCGAGCCGGTGCTGTAATCCTCGCCCGGGAGGCGCTCCTTCGCGGGGAGGACGGCCTCGGTCTTGCCCAGCTCCACGTAGACGTCCTTGCGGGCCATCATCTTCACCGTGCCCGTTACGATGTCGCCCACGCGATCCTTGTATTCGTTGTAGACGTTCGAGCGCTCCGCCTCGCGAATCTTCTGCATGATTGTCTGTTTGGCCGTCTGCGCCGCGATGCGCCCCAGCTTCGAGGCCGGGAAGGGCACCTCCACCGTGTCCCCCTCCTGGATCGCGTCGTTCTTCGCGATGCGCCGCGCCTGCGCCACCGAGAGGATGCCGAAGCCCCGCTCGCTGTCCGAGACCGCGTAGAGGTCCCACGCCTTGATCTCCAGCGTCTTGCGGTCGATGCGCACCGTGAAGTCCGCCGAGACCTTCGTGTTCTTGCGCGCGGCCTGCTCCACCGAGCCCTCGATGGCCTGCAAAATCGTCTCACGATCCACCCCACGCTCCCGCTCGAGGAAGTTGATCACCGCCGCGAACTCCGCATTCGTCGCCATCGCCTGGACTCCTTTTCCTTTACTATCAAAAAAGCGCAGGCACCGCCCACGCTTCTACGCCAAACAGAAAACGCCCCACAACCTACCACACTTCCGCCCGCCTTGTCAAACCACCCCCCAAAAGCCGGGTGGCCCCCACGCGCCCAGGCAGACCCAAGGAGACCCAGCCGCCAAGTCTCCGAGGCTCAGCCGCCGATCCAGGGAGCGTCAGCCGCCAAGTCTCCGAGGCTCAGCCGCCGATCCAGGGAGCGTCAGCCGCCAAGTCTCCGAGGCTCAGCCGCCGATCCAAGGAGCGTCGGCGTGCCCGGGGGCAAAAAAAAGGCCGAGCGTCCGCTCGGCCCACGCCCTGCGCCAATCCATCGGCATTCCGCAAAGGGTGGGGCGGTCAGTCCGGGTCGGGGAGGAGGCCCGCGCGGCCGACGCGGCGGCGGAGCGTCTCGTAGCCGGCGAGGTTGCCGCGCGCCCCCTCGATGGCGCGCAGGCGGGTGAGGGTCTTGCGGAGCCAGTCGCGCCCCTCGTCGCTGTACAGGGTGGGGCGGGCGAGGGCGCGGTAGATCAGGCGGGCGTACTGTTCGGCCGCGTCGTCGGGGCGGCCCTGCTTCTCGTAGACGCGGCCGATCTTGTAGGCGTAGCAGGCGTCGGCGTCGGGGTCGCGGTCGATGCGGGCGAGGGCCTCGCGGTAGGCCTCGAGGGCGCGGGCGTAACGCTCCGGGTCGTCGGTGGCGGTGATGAAGAGGCAGTCGCCCAGCCGCCCGTGGGCGGGGCCGATCCAAGGGGCGTTGGGGGAGCGGCGCACAAGGTCGTCCAGGAGCTCGGCGGCCTCGCCGTGGCGGGCCAGCTCCATGAGGGCCTCGGCCTGGAGGAAGCGGGCGTCGGGGAGGTTGGGGGCCTGGGGGGCCGCCTGGGCCAGCGCGGCGACGAGCTCGACGGCGCGGGCGTGGTCTTGGTCTTGGTAGGCGGCGCGGGCGGCGAGGTAGAGGGCGGTGGGGACGCGCGGTTCGTTGGGCCAGCGCTCGGCGAAGGCGCGGAAGCCCTCGGCGGCGGCGGCGTAGTCGCCGCGGTTGAAGTCGCTCTTCGCCAGCCACAGCACCATGTCGGGGATGCGGGGGGAGTCCGGGTAGGCGGCCACGTACTCCTGGGCGAAGCGGCGGGCGGCCTCGTCGTCGCCCAGACCATAGAGGCAGAGCACGCGGAAGAAACGCGCCTGTGCGGCGAAAGCGGGGGTGGCGGAGTCGGCCACCGCGGCGAAATCGTCGCGCGCGCGATCCATCTGGCCGAGGCCGTAGTAGGTGCGGCCGCGTTCGAGGAGGAGCGCGTCGCGGTGGGCGGGGTCGGCGGCGCGGGGGAGGAAGCGGGTGAGCTCGGCGATGGCCTCCTGCGCGCGCCCCTGGCGGGCGAGCAGGGCGGCGAGGCGGGTGGCGGCCACGAAGGCGTCGTCCTCGTCGGCGTCGGGGGCGTCGCGGGTCTCGGCGTAGGCCTTGCGGGCGGCCTCGGCGTCGCCGGAGGCCTCGAGGCTGCGCGCCAGGCGCAGGAGGATGGCGGGGTCGCGCCGCTCGGCCAGCAGCTCGCGGCAGAGGGTCTCGG
>CASEMS010000064.1 GCA_949288955.1 uncultured Lentisphaeraceae bacterium | reverse complement strand
CCGCTCCACTCTTGCCGGGGTGGTGAAATGGCAGACACAGCAGACTCAAAATCTGCCGCCCCTAAAGCGTGAGGGTTCGAGTCCCTCCCCCGGCACCATCCTCTTGGGCGGTTAACTCAGTCGGTTAGAGTTCCTGATTTACACTCAGGCTGTCGGCGGTTCGAGTCCGTCACCGCCCACCACTGTTTGCCTTGTTTTCCCTTGCGATGCCTCGCGTTTGACGATGGCTTGGGGCTTGGTGTATCATGGCGACGTTCTCGGTCGATTTGAGAGAAAGGATGGTTGGGCATGATGAGAAGGGTTCTGGTGACGGGTGGGGCGGGGTTCATCGGCTCGGCGGTGGTGCGGATGTTGGTGGGAGAGGGCGTTGAGGTCCTGAATGTGGACAAGCTGACGTATGCGGGGAACTTGGCGTCGGTGGATCCGGTGGCAGGGCTGCCCAATTACCATTTCCTGAAGGCGGATGTCTGCGACGCGGCGGCGATGGCACGTGCGTTCGCGGAGTTTCGTCCGGAGGGGGTGTTGCATTTGGCCGCAGAGAGCCACGTGGATCGTTCCATCGATGGGCCGGGGATCTTCCTGCAAACGAACGTCATCGGCACCTATACGCTACTGGAGGCGGCGCGTGCGTATTGGCAGGGTCTGCAACCCGCCGAACGGGAGGCGTTCCGGTTCTTGTTGATTTCGACGGACGAGGTCTACGGTTCTTTGGGCCCGGAGGGATTCTTCAACGAGCACACCAACTATGACCCGCGTTCGCCGTATTCCGCCTCGAAGGCCAGTGCGGATCATTTGGCCTCGGCGTGGTTCCACACCTATGGGCTGCCCACGCTCAAGACCAATTGCTCCAACAATTACGGGCCTTACCATTTCCCCGAGAAACTCATCCCGTTGGTGACCCTCAACGCCCTCGCCGGCCGCCCCCTCCCCATCTACGGCACCGGCGCCAACATCCGCGACTGGCTCTACGTGGAGGATCACGCCCGCGCCCTCTGGCTGGCCCTCAACCGCGGCCGCCCCGGCGAGACCTACAACATCGGCGGCCACAACGAGCGCACCAACCTCCAGGTCGTCCAAGCCATCTGCGCCCTCCTCGACGAGCTCCGCCCCCGTCCCGACGGCCGCCCCTACGCCGAGCAGATCACCTTCGTGCCCGACCGCCCCGGCCACGACGCCCGCTACGCCATCGACCCCACCAAGATCATGTCCGAGCTCGGCTGGCGCCCCCAGGAGACCTTCGCCACCGGCCTGCGCAAGACCATCCAATGGTACCTCGACAACAAAGCCTGGTGGGCTCCCCTCCGCCACGCCGCCGAGCAACGCCTCGGCCACGCCCGCTGATTCTGCCCCTTTAATCTCGGGCAAGCCGCGCTTCATCCAAAAAAAAAGCGCCCCCGACGGATTAGGTCGGGGGCGCTTTTACGTTCTTACCAGTCGCGGAGGTTGGGGGGGAGGCGGGGGGTGGCGGCGCGTTTCTCGGCCTCGTGCTCGCGCTCGCGGTCGGCGGCTTTCTGGAGGAGGGCCTGGAGATCCTCCTGCTTGGCCTGCTCCTGGCGTTCCTCCTCGGAGGGTTGGTCCTGCTCCTGGGGTTGCTGTTGGTCCTGGTCTTGGGGCTGTTGCTGCTGGTCCTGCGATTGGTCTTGGTTCTGCTGCTGTTGCTGCTGGCCTTGCTGGCCCTGCTGTTGGTTGGGGTTCTTGGGGAGGTGGTCGCGGATGAGCAGGAGGGATTCCATGACCTTCCGCTTGGCGTCGTCGGAGACGGGCGGGGTGAGGAGGGGGACGATGGCGTCGGCGGTGCGAGCGATGAGGTCACGGTCGGCGGCGGTGAAGGCGGTCTCGTTGGTGGAGGCGGCGGCCTGTTGGAGCTGCTGCTCGGCCCATTGGGGGAAGAGGAGGCGGAATTGCTGGGTGAGGGCGAGCACCTCGGGGAGGTCATCGCGGGCGGGTTGGTAACGGGGGAGGCGCTGAAGGGCGTTGGTGTGGACGGCGATGGATTCGGCGTTGAGCATGGGTGGGTCGGCGATGGTCTTCCAGAGGTCGTAGAGGAAGGGTTCGCCTTCGAGGAGGGGGGCGGCGGAACCCTCGGCGGCCTCGTAGGCATCGGCGGCGTGGTCGAGGGCGTCCTGCGCGGCCTGGGAGCGGGCGAGGAGGTCGGCGCGGAGAGTCTCGTTGGTGACGGCCTGCGGGAGGACGTCAAGAACGGGGAACCAACGGTCGGCCTGGGCGCGGACATCACGGGCGAGCCCCTCGGCCAAACGGAGGCGTGTGGCGGGGGTGGGGGTGGAGAAGACCTCGGGGGCGGCGCGCATGAGGGCGCGTTGGCGAGCGAGCATCTCGGGGACAAGGCGAAGGCCTTGGCCTTGGTATTGGCGGAGGGCGGCCTCGCGGCGGGCGGCGTGGGCAAGGGCAGGGAGCCCTTCGAGGGCGCGGGCGAGGTTGCGGCGGGCGACATCGGTGGGTTCGGCGCGGAGGGCGCGGGCGAAGGCGTCGGCGGCCTCACGGCGGAGGGCGAGGCGTTGGGTCTCGTTGGTGGCGGCGGGGCATTGGCCGAGAAGGAGGGTGCCTTCGAGGGTGGCGGCGCGGGCGGCGAGGTCAGGGGCGCCGATGACTTGGCGGACGCGGTCGAGGGCGTTGGTGGCGTCGCCGGCCTTCCAGAGGGCAAGGGCCTCGTTGAAGGCAAGGTCGGCGTTCTGGGCGGCCTCGGCACCGGCGCGGGCCTTGGCGTAGGACTCGGCGGCCTCGGCGTAACGCCCGGCGCGATAAGCGCGTTGGGCGTCGCGCGCGGGTTCCTGCGCGGCGGCGGCACCCATCAACAGGGCTACGCACGCCGTGGCGACGGAGACACGTCCGAGCGAAAGGCACCCGGCGGCGAGGGCGAGCAGGGCGGCGAGCGTGGCGAAGAGCGGCGTGCGGTCGACAAACGCCGTCTCCAAGCGCGTGCGCGCCTCCTCCGCGGCAAGACGGCTGAGGTGGCGTGCGTAGACGGCACCGAGGGTGGTCTCGGCGGTGCCGGCGGTGGCCAGAGGGACATAGGCGCCGCCGCTGGCCTCGGCGATGGCGCGGAGGGTGCCCTCGGTAAGGCGGCTGCGGACGGCCTGCCCCTGGTAAGTCAGCGCGCCCTGGCCGGTGGGGATGGTGGCCCCCTGCGCCGAACCGATGCCGACGGCAAAGATGGGGATGCCGCGCTTGCCGGCTTCCTTGGCCAAAGCCTCGGCGCGACCGGCGAGGTCCTCGCCGTCGGAGATGAGAACAATGGCGTTGTGATCGGATTGGGCTTGGTCGAAGGCCGCGAGGCACTTGGCGATGGCATCGGCCAGATCCGTCTCGCCGGGGGGCGCGCTGTCGGGCGCGAGGGCATCGATGGACTGGCGCAGGAAGGCGGCGTCGGAGGTCATCGGGCAAAGGAGGACGCCCTTGCCGCGGAAAGCCAGCAGGCCGGCGCGGTCGCCGCGCAACGCGTCCACCAAATCAATCAGATCCGCCTTCGCGCGGCCCAGGCGGTTGGGGCGGACATCCTCGGCGAGCATCGAGCGCGAGACGTCCACCGCCAACATCAGATTGCGCCCGCGCGCGACGCTCTCCTCGGTGCCACGCCCCCACCGCGGCCCGGCGAGCGCCACGCAGAGCGCCGCGAGGGCGCCCAGCAAAAGGCCGGTCTGCACCCCCGAGCGCGCCGGCGCGGCCACGGCCTGACGACTCAACCGCGCCATCCGTTCGGCCACACGCCGCCGCCACGCCACCCACACCGCCCACAACGCGGGCACGGCCAACAAAAGCAACAGGAAAAGCGGTGCCTCAAATCTCATTGCTTCCCTCCTTTCAGCGCGGCCTCAGGGATCCACCCCTCGCGGCCCTCGGAACGGACACGCACCCAACCGCCGACACGATCGCCCGTCGGCTCGGGAGGCGTCTTGCCCACCACGCCCAAGGCCGGCGCGTCCACGTTGGGCGCCAAGCGGAGCGGCTCTGGGCCGCGGGCGGCCTCCGGCGCGGCGGAAACGTCGCGCGGGAAGAGCATGAGCGGCGCGCACGGCACCTCGGCCAAGGCGCGGGTGCGCAGATCAAAGGCACGGAAGGGACGCAGACGCAGGGCGAGGGGCTTCTCCCCCTCGGCCAGAAAGTAGGCCTGCGCCACCAACCGCTTCTCCGTGCGCTCGGTCACGCGCCACGGCCAGGCGCGTCCCTCCACCGGCTCCAACGTGAAGGCGGCCTCCTTGGGCACGACGCCCTGCCGGGCCGTGAGGGTGGCGGTGAGCAACCGCAGGTCGCCCGGCGCGAAGTCCGGCGCGTCGGCGGAAAGGCTGAGGGCGAATTCCCCGATGGGCGCCCCCGCGGCCTCACCCGGCAACGCAACGACCTCATAGGAGAACGCCTCCGCGCCGACGCCTTGGCGGGTGGTGTTGGCCGTGCGCATGAAGCCGAACTGCTGGACGGCCATCACGTCGGCCACCACGCGCGTGAGGGGGATGGAGGCCAGGCGCGGCGCGTCCTCCGTCTGATGCCAGCGGAAGACCGTGCGGCGTTGGCCGTTGGCCTCGGAGTGCGTCTGGCTGTCGGGGTTCCGCCCGGGGCCCTGGTCGATGGTAAAGGAGGGGATCTCCTCGTTGGCGTCGGTCACCAAGGTGAGGGTGAGGTCATAGGCCTGGCCCACGTAGAGCGGCGCGGCGGGATCGGTGCCCCACGCGGCGGAGCGGAGCGCGGCGTGCGTAGGCAGGGCGACGAGGGCCGCGAACGCGGCCAAGGGGACAAGACGGTTCATGGCAAAGCCTCCTCCGCGGGCGTGACAGCCTCCGGCAACGGCGCATCACGGCACCACAGCCACAGCGAGCCGGCCCACGCGAACGCCGCCAAGAAGAGAATCAGCGCCAGCCAACGCCACCGGCCCACGCGAGGCACCAGCGACACGATCAGGAAAAGCCCCAGCAAGGCCGCGCACCACTCCGCCGCCGTCGGGAACCCCACCCGCGCCCACGGCCCCGGCACGTCGCGCCCCAACCGCGCGCAGACGGCGCGGACGGCCTGGTCGCTCACCGCGTCACGCCCGAAACGCCGCTCGTAATGCGCCAACAACGTCAGCGACGCCTCGGGCCGCCCCGCCAGAAGCGCGCAGGTGGCGCCGTTGAGCAGCACGTCGCGCCCGCACTCCCCCTCCCGCGCCAGGCGGATCCAGAGATTCGCGGCCGCGGCGTAATCCTTCGGCTCGGCCGCCGCCACGGAGGCCGCCCACGCCTGTTCGCGCACAAAGGCGTCCGCCGCCGGGAGCGACAGCGGCGCGAAGAGCAACGCCACGAGCGCCAAGGTCTTGAGGGTGGGGAGCAGACGGCGGAGCGCGGCGCGCGCCTCCGGCCTGTCCCCACCGCCGGAATAGGCCGCGCCTTCGAGCGCCGCATAGGCGGCGACGGCCTCATCGGCCTCGGGCGAGGCCGGGAGCAAGGCGCGCAGCTCGGCGGGGGTGAGGGCAGGCCTGCCGGCCCACAGACGCACCGCCGCGGCGGCCTCCGCCGGGTCCTCGGTCTTGGCCAACAAAGCGAGCGCCCGGGCCAGCGGCCGACGCGCCCGGAACGGCGCGGCCAACAGCCGCCCCACACGGCGGAGCAGCCGCAACGCCACCGTGGCCACGAAGGCTGAGGCGCCAAAGACCAGCACCGCCCACGGCCAACGCGGGCGCCCACGCCCCGGCAAGGTCGCCGCGTCATGCACCAACGCGGGCGGCGGCACGGAGAGCGCCGCGCCGTCGGGCCCCATCAGGGCCAGTTGGGCGGTGGGGCGGGCGCGGAGGGGCACGGGGGCGGATTGCGCGGTGCGGTATTGGCGCGCCGCGCGGTCGAACCACGCGAAGGTCAGCGGCGGGATTTCCAACAGGCCGTCGCGCACCGGGCGCAGACTGTACTCAAAGGCGCACCCATCCGAAAGCGTCCGTCGCGTCGGCTCGCCATAGGCACGGAACCCCGGCAGCTCGGGCAACCTCGGGGCGCGCAGCAGCGAGGGGTCGCAGTCGGTGGCAAAGGTTACGGTCAGGCGCACGGGGTCGCCCACCTTCACGTTCAGGGCATCGAGCGCGGCCTCGGCGGCGAAGGTCTTCCCGATGGCGCCCACGTAACCCTCCGGACGCCCCTCGATGGGCGGCTCGGAGACGGTGACGGTCAGCGGTTTGCCGATGGCGGCGCAACGGACGCTCTCGCCCTGGCCGTTCGCGCCCAACGCCGTCACCCGCACGTCGCGCAAGGTCGGGGCAGGGAAGGTCTGCTCGCCGCCGCGGACGGCCCGGAAGGGATAACGCACGCGCCAGACCAGATTGGTGCCGTCCACCTCCGGCTGGGCGGCCTGGGCCTGGCCCGCCACACGCAGGGGCGACTCCTCGTCCGTCGTCGGGTCGAAGGAGAGACGCGGCATCCGCGCGCGCGGCCGCCCAAAGAAGTCCACGTCGAAGAAGGGGGAGGAGAGCTCGCCGCCCACCTTGAGGGCAGGGGTCACCAAC
This sequence comes from uncultured Lentisphaeraceae bacterium, assembly GCA_949288955.1. Classification (GTDB taxonomy): domain Bacteria; phylum Verrucomicrobiota; class Kiritimatiellia; order RFP12; family DVOR01; genus Spyradenecus. The sequence continues at coordinate 4,714 of CASEMS010000064.1, read as the reverse complement.
GTGAGCGTCAGCGTCACGTCGTCACCCGGCATCGGATCCTCCGGCTCGGCCGTCAGGGAGAGCGACAGCGCGGGGTCGGCCACCAAGGCCCGCACCCGCACCTCCGGGTGGCCGTCATAGGTCAGCCTACGGCCATCCGCCGTCGTCGCCGACAGCCGCTCCAACCGCAGCGTCCCCTCTTGCTCGGCCAAGATCCGCCAACCGAGGGTGGAGGAGGTGCGCCCATTGACGGACATGAAGCTCTGCGTCTGCCCCAACCGCCGCGTCGGCCCCGAGAAGGCGAAGTCCACGCTCTTCAGCGACGCGCCCTCCGCCGACACCTCCAGCCGGAAGGCATCGCCCACGAACAGTTCCTCCGGCGACAGCCGCACGCGCAAGCCCTGCGCCCACGCCAGCCCGCCGGCCCAAACGCCAACGAGAATCAGAAAGAATCGCAACATGCCTCTAGTATAGCAAACGGCAAAGGGAAAACGCCCCGCCACCCACCGACCCTCGCCTCCCGCGCCGCCCAAAGAGGATGGCCCCCTCCCCAAAAAAGCATCGGCCGCCGAGACTCCCCGACTCAGCCCCTGATCCACCCCGACTCAGCGGCTGATCCACCCCGACTCAGCCGCCGATCCTCCGAGAGTCAGCCGCCAAGTCTCCGAGACTCAGCCGCCGATCCTCCTCAGTTCAACCGCAAAGACGCAACGCGGGAGGCTTGCGGGCTCCACCGGTCGCTCTGCGGGCTTCGCCCGCTGACCGCTCCCTACCGCCCTCGCCTCCCGCGCTGCCCAAGTGAGTCCCCCCGCCGTGCTTCGCCCCCGTTGTGCCCGTTGTGATTGTATCCCCCGTCGTGCTTCGTGTGCCTCCGTGTCCCCCTTCGTGCGCTTCGTGATCTCCCCCCCTGGCAGTCCTGTCGGCGGTAGCCGACCCCCAAATCTGTCCGAATCCGCGCAATCCGCGGTTCCCCCTCGTCGTCCAGCCCCTGCCCCCGCAGGGGCTTTTTTTGCCCTCAATGCGGGCGGACGCGGCGGGTGGGGACGGCCTGGGTGGGGTCCTCGGGCCAATAATGCTTGGGGTAACGCCCACGGAGGTCCTTGCGCACCTGCGCGTAGCCCGTGGCCCAGAAGGAGGCGAGGTCGGAGGTGATCTGCACGGGCCGCTGTGCAGGGGAGAGCAGATGGAGCAGGAGGGGGACGCGGTCGCGGGCGAGGCGCGGGGTGGCCTTGAGCCCGAAGGTCTCCTGAATGCGGACGGCGACGTAAGGCTGGGACGCGTCGTAGCGAATCTGCATGGCGGAGCCGCTGGGGACGGTGAAGCGGGTGGGCGCGAGGGCGTCGAGCTCGCGCTCGGTGTGGCCGGCCTGGGCGAGGCGCGCGCGGAGGGCGTCGTGCAGGGAGAGGCCGGGCGTCTGCGCAAGGAGGTCGATGAGCGCCGCGTCGTCAGGGGCGGGCCAGCCTTCCTCGGGGAGGGCGGCACGGAGGAAGGCCAGACGCTGGGCGAGGGCGGTCGTGGCCTTGTCCCAAGGGAGGCCCTGATGGCGGAGCCGACACCGCTCGGCCTCGACGCGGAGGTCGGGGGGGATGTCGCGGAGGGGGCGGGACTTGAGGACGATGGCACCCAGCCGGGTCTCCTCGGCGGCGACGAGCCGACCGGCGGCCTTGTCCCACTCCACGCGCGGGGCGGTCTCGGTGGGGAGGAGGGCGAGGGCGTCGTCGAGGGTGACCGGCGCGGCCCAGAGGAGGCGCGCCTCGGCGTCGGCGTCGCTCATGCGGGCGGCGATGAGCCACTCGGCGTTGAGGAGGGGAGAGTCGGGGGGGAGGGCGGCGCCGAAGCCCTCGGCCAGGAGGTACCGCCCCACCCCGCCGCGGCGGCGGGCGAGGTGCCCGGGGAAGGCCCAGAGCAGATAGGGCGCGAGGGCGTCGGGGGAGAGACGGGGGATGGGGTCGCCGCCGGCCCAACGGGTGGCGAGGCGCCACAGGTCGCGCGGACGTTCGCGGAGGGTCTCTTCGATGACGCGGCGGAAGTCTTGGAGGGCGCGGAGTCGGGGCGACTTCTCGCCCTCGGTGAGGATGGCGGCCAGGAGCGCGCCGCCCGCACGGTCGACCTTCCGCATCCGAAGCATCATGGCGGCCAACGCGGGATGGACGGGGAAGCGAGCCATCGCGTGGCCGAGGTCGGTGATGCGGCCCTCGGCGTCGAGGGCGCCAAGGGCGCGGAGCGTGGCTTGGGCTCGGGCCCAGGCGGAGGGCGGGGGCGGCGTGGGCCAGGGGAGGTCGGCGGAGCCCCACTCGGCGCAGAGCAGGGCGGTCTGGGTGAGGTCGGCGTCGAGGATCTCGGGCTGGGAGACCTTGGGGAGGGTCAGCTCCTCCCGGGCGTCCCAGAGGCGCAGGCAGAGCCCGGGGCAGAGACGCCCGGCGCGGCCGGCGCGCTGGATGGCGCGGTCGAGGGGGATACGGACGGTAACGAGGCGGGTGAGGCCGTTGCGCGGCGTGTAGCGGGGGACGCGCGCGAGGCCGGTGTCGATGACGACGCGGATGCCCTCGATGGTGAGCGAGCTCTCAGCGATGGAGGTGGCGAGCACCACCTTCCGCTCGCCGGGGGCGGGCGGGGCGACGGCGCGATCCTGCTCGCGACGCTCCAGCGCGGCGTAGAGGGGCGCGACGTGGACGTCGGGGGGGAGGCCGGCCTCCCGGAGGGCCTCGGCGGCGGCGCGGATCTCGGCCTCGCCGGGCAGGAAGACGAGGATGGAGCCCTCCTCCTCGCGGAGGGCGCGCAATGCGGCGGCCACCGGCCCCACGCCCGGCAGGTGGTGGGTCTCGACGGGGAAGGCCTTGGCGGGCAGATGGATGTGCCGCGCGCCGGGAAGCGCGCCCCCGGGCAGCGTGGCGGACATCACGAGCAGGCGCAGGTCGGGACGAAGGGCCTCGCGCACCTCCCGCGCCAAGGCGAAGGAAAGGTCGAGCGCCAAGGCACGTTCGTGGAACTCGTCGAAGACGATCAGCCCCACGTCGGCCAGCTCGGGGTCGGCGAGGATACGCCGCGCGAGGAGGCCCTCGGTGAGGAACTCGATGCGCGTGCGCGGCCCGACGCACCGCTCCAGCCGCACCTGCCAGCCCACGGTCTCCCCGGGCTGCTCGCCCAAACGCTCGGCGATGAACTGCGCGGCGCGCCGGGCGGCCAGTCGCCGCGGCTCCAACACCAGGATCTTGCGGCCCGCGAGCCACGGCGCGTCGAGCAACGCGGGGGGCACGCGCGTGGTCTTGCCCGTGCCGGGCGCGGCCGAGAGCGTAACCGGCTCGTTCGCGGCCAAGGCCGTCCGCAGTTCGGAGAGGTCCAACACGCTACCGCACCCCCAGCCGCAGGCTCTCGCCCTGCGTCGCCGTCCAGTCCAAATGCAGCAGCCGCACGCCCCAGACGCTCACCTCGAAGGCCCATCCCCCCGTGGCCGTCCCCGGCCAGACCCCCTCCAGCCCGCCCCCGGGGAGCGCGCGCAGCGCCGCGGGGTTGCCATAGGCCTCCACCGCCTGCCGCAAGGTCGGGCGGTCAGGCGCCGCGGACTCCGCCACCGCATAACCCGCGCGCTCGGAGACGCACCCCGCCGCCAAGCCCAGCCCCAACAGCCACGCCACCCTCACGGTCGCTCCCCCGCCCGACGGAAGTCGAGCAACTCATAGGCATCGCCGCGTTGGCGCACGCGCGAGACCAGGCTCACCCGGCCCGCCGCGTCGAAGCGGATGAGCAGATCCTCCGAGGCCACCGTGCGCGACCAACGGAAGATGGGGGAGACGATGTAGCCGAACTTGAGTTGGAAGCGGCGCGTGTCCAGCGTGCGCCAATGGAGGGCGTCGGCGGAGATGGCGGTCGGCGCGGCGTCCACCCGGCCCGAGGGCGGCGGGAAACCCAACCGCTCCGTAACCTCCGCGAAGGTCGTCCGCCCCGGGACGATCCACGCGGTGTCCGCCGAGGCCGCCCCCGGGTTCACGACGATCCGCGAGCAGGTGCACCCGGCGCACAGGGCAAGGCAGACGGAAAGCAAGGCCACGCGCATCGCTCACTCGCCGAAGGGCCACGTCTCCCACGCCACCTCGGGCGGCGGGGTGGCCTGCACCCGCCGCACCACGCCCTGCGCGTCGGCCAGCACATAGACCGAGGCGAAGGCGGAGTTCGTCTTCGTCAGCGTCAGCAGGATAAGCGAGAAGCCCTCCGTCTTCGCGTCGCCGTAGGCCCACCCATAGAGCACCTGCCCCTCGCGCAACGGGATGACCGCCGTCGGCTCCGCCCCCAGAATGCGCGGCAGATCGGCCGCGCGCGTCTTCCCCGGCACCACCTGCGCCACACGCTCGGCCACCGAGGCGTCGTTGACCTTCGCCCGGTTCCAGATGCACCCACCGGCCAAGAGCGCCAAAGCCGCCATCAAGAAGATCCGTCTCATGCGGCCATTATACAAAAAAAGCGCCATGACGTGGGACGTCATGGCGCCTAAGCTGGTGCTCGGGGGGGGACTCGAACCCCCACGGATCTCTCCACATGCACCTCAAGCATGCGTGTATGCCATTTCACCACCCGAGCGGTAAAAGACGCCACATAAGATAGCACAGCTTGGCCCAACGCGCAAGCCCTTTTTTTCCAAGCGTGATGTGTCATAGTAAATTGCACCGAAGCGAAAGTCGCTATGCTTCCTATGCGTCAAATGCGATTGCACCGAAGGAGGCGACATGGGCCACGCTTT
>CASEMS010000063.1 GCA_949288955.1 uncultured Lentisphaeraceae bacterium | reverse complement strand
CACGCCCACGCCCGCCTCCAAGCCCTCGCCGAGGCCCAGGCCGCCGCCCTCGCCCCGCGCCTCGCCGCCGCGCCCGCCCGCATCGTCGTCCGCCGCCTGGGCCGCCGCACCCTCGGCCAATGCCGCCGCGACGGGGAGATCCGCCTCAGCCCCGCCCTCGCCGCCTGGTGGCCCGAGGTGGTCGAGGAGACCCTCGCCCACGAGCTCACCCACCTCTCCCACTTCAACCACTCCCCGGCCTTCTGGCGCGCCCTCTCCGCCCTCCTCCCGGACTGGCTCCCCCGCGCCCTCCTCCACCACCTCGGCTAAGGGCAGGGGACGACGAGGGGAGAGATCACAGAGGACACGAAGGGGTACACGGAGGCACACGAAGCACGACGAAGAACAATCACAAAGACCACAAAGGGCTCAAAGGGGGCGCGGGCAATGCCCGCGTAGGACTGCCAGGGGGGAGATCACAGAGGACACGAAGGGGTACACGGAGGCACACGAAGCACGACGGGGATGACGGGCACGACGGGGAACAATCACAAAGACCACAAAGGCCACAAAGGGGAGCGCGGGCGTGGCCCGCGCAGGACGGGATGGACGGCGAGGGGGGAACCGCGGATTGCGCGGATTGAGGCGGATTTGGGGGTCGGCTACCGCCGACAGGACTGGATGGACGACGAGGGGGAGATCACGGAGGACACGAAGGGGGACACGGAGACACACGAAGGAGGAGCGGTCAGCGGGCGAAGCCCGCAGAGCGACCGGCGGAGCCCGCAAGCCTCCCGCGCAACCTGGCGTCTTCGCGGTCAAATCCCCCCAAGCCTCCAAGCCTCCAAACTTCCAAGCCTCCAAACTTCCAAGCCTCCCCCTCTGCCCGCAAGCCTCCCGCGCAACCTCGCGTCTTCGCGGTCAAATCCCCCCGCAGAGCGACCGGCGGAGCCCGCGAAGGGCAAAAAAAAATCCCCCGACCGGAGGGTCGGGGGATTTTGGTTGGGTGGGGCCTCAGTCGTCGTCGGAGGCGAGGGTGTCGTCGAGCGGCTTGTCGTCGGGGGCGGTGGTGGGTTTCTTGGCGACGGGGGCGTCGACGGCGAAGGCGGCGTTGCCGAGATCCTCGCCGCCCTTGGCCTGCTCTTTCTTGGAGGAGCGTGGGACGTAGGTGCTGGTGGCGTAGCCATAGCGCGGGCGCCGACCTCGGTGAGGCGGCGGGAGGCGAACTGGATGGGCCCGAAGCGGGTCTTGTCGGGGGTGGCGACGAGGAGGACGGAGTCGGCGAGGTTGGCCAGGACGATGACGTCGCCGACGAGGCCGAAGGGCGGGGAGTCGATGATGATGTGGTCGTAGCGTTTGCGCGCCCAGGCGAAGAAGTCGGTGATGACGTTGGTGCCCATGAGGACGGAGGGGCTGATGGAGCTGGAGGCGCGGGAGTAGATGACGTCGAGGTTGGGGACCTGGGAGGGCTGGGGGAGGGTGTCGAAGGCGGCGGGGTCGTTGTGGGCGAGGATGTGGGGGAGGGAGGGGAAGGAGTCGCTGGCGCGGCCGAAGATGCCGGCGAGGCGGGGGCGGCGCATGTCGAAGTCGACGACGAGGGTGCGCTGGCCGGACTGGGCGTAGGCGATGGCGAGGTTGGTGGCGGTGCAGGTCTTGCCCTCGGCGGGCTGGGTGGACATGCAGAGGATGACCTGGGTGAGGCCGTGGTAGCGGGGGGAGTCGAGGAGGTTGCGGAGGCCGGCCATGGACTCGGCGTATTGGGAGAAGGGCTCGTCGTGCATGGTGAGGGCCACCTGCGCGCGCTGCTTGCGGCGGAGGTGGGGGAAGACGACGAGGGCCTTGAGGCGGAGGCGCTGCTCGATGTCGGAGACGCCGACGAGCTTGTCTTCCATCTTGTCGAGGAGGAGGACGAAGAGGACGCCGAAGGCGATGCCCGCGGCGATGCCGGTGATGAAGACGATGTAAGGGTTGGGGCTGGCGGGCTTCTCGGGGGGGAGGGCGGCGCGGATGGGGTCGATGGTGGCGGCGTTCTCGTCGGCCTTGAGGCGGGCGACGCGGGAGCGTTCGCGGAGGTCGGCGGTCTTCTCGACCTCGATGGCGCGGGAGCGCTCCAGCTGCTGGAGGGCCATCTCGGCGCTGATGACCTCGGTGTCGAGGGCGACGAGGCGGGCGCGGAGGTCGGAGGCTTCCTCGACGACGGGCTGGCGCTGGCGTTCGAGGAACTGGAGCTGGGACTTGCCGGTGTCGAAGGCGCGCTTGGCGGCCTCGACGAACTGGTCGCGGTAGACCTCTTCCTCGCGGGCTTTGAGCTTGACGTCGGGGTGGTTCTCAGTGAGGCGGGTGAGCATGGTGCGCTTGTCGGTGACGGCGGTCTGCCAGCGCTGGAAGGCCTCGGCGATCTCGGAGGAGCGCGGGATGCTCTCGGGGAGGGTGCCGAACTTGGTGGGGTCCTCCTTGATGACGGCCAGGGCGGCCTGGAGCTCCTTGGCCACGGAGACCTGGGAGGCCAGCTCGATGGAGCGGGCGTCGAGGGCGGAGAGGCGGGACTGGATGTTCTCGCGCTCGCGGTTGAGGCTCTCGACCTTGCGGCTCTTGCGGAGGTCGAGGAGCTCGTCGTCAAGCTGGGCGAGGATGTGCTCCTCGTTGTCGAGCATGGTGGTGAGCCAGGCGACGGCCTGCTCGGCATCGGCCTTGTTCTGGTCGCCCATGAAGCTCTCGCAGGTGGAGACGTAGGCGTTGGCGAGGTTGGCGGCGAGCTCGGGGTCGCCTGCGGTGACGGAGACCTCGACGAGGCGGGAGCGGGGGACCAGCTCCATCTCGGTGTCCTCGCGGAGGATGCGGATCAGCTCGTCGGTGGTGACGGCGCTGCTGCTGTGCTCGGTGCGGTAAAGGTCGATGACGCGCTTCTGGACGGCCGGGGTGTTGAACTGCTCGCGGCGGGTGTTGAAGACCTCTTGGAGGGGGGAGACGTTGCCGCCGTAGCCGGCGCTCTCGGCGTAGACCTGGCCGGGGACGAGCGAGCGGCCTTGGACGGACATGGCGTAGTAGGCCTTGGCCTCCCACTTGGTGGGCAGGAGCTGGAAGATGACGAAGGAGGCGAGCAGGCCCAGGATGAGGAAGACGAAGATGGTCATCCAGTGGTTGGCGCAGACGCGGATGATGCGCCCCACGCTCATCGCGCTGCCGCCGATCGGCTCGTCCTCGCCGTAGGAGGCGCCGTAGGCGCCGCCGCCCATCTCGCCGTAGACAGGGGTGGCATAGGCCGGGCTGGCGTAGGCGGGGCCGCCGGAAGGCACTTGGCTCGACGAGAAGCGCTGGTAGTAGAGGCTCCGCCCCTTTTTCGTGTTATCCTCGGACATGGCTCTGTCTTCCTCTTGTCATCCGGCGCTCATCGCGGCCGGGGCATCCATCCGCCCATGCAGGCGCAGACAATCAAAAACGCACACAGCACCGCCGGCGCGTGCAACGGCGTGCCGAAAAACGAGGCGACGAGCGTGGCCACCACGCCCAAGACCGACCCCGCCAACACAAAGACGTAACGCAGGCTGTACCGATGGCGGAGATCCTGGCTGAACTCCATCGCGCGCATCAGGCACCGCCCGATCAGCGCAAACCCCGGCAACAGCAGCAACAGCGCCCCCACCATCCCGCGCTCCGCGAGCAGGCGCAGCAGATCGCAGGGCACCCCCACCCCGCCGGACTTCCAGAGCGACCACCCCAGCGACCCGCTGACGTAGAAACGCGCGTTGTGCGCGAAGCCCTCCGGCCCCGCGCCCAGCATCGGGCTCGCCCCGAAGACCTCCAACGCCAGCCCCGACCGGAAGGGCCATTGGGCCTGGAAGGTCTGCCACGACGCGGCAAGCGCCTCCATCGAGAAGCCCGCATGCGCCAGCGCCGCGCCCGGCACCAACGCCACCCCCACCCCCGCGCCGAAGAGGAACGGCAGCATCAGCACACTGTTCCACAGCAGTCGCCGACCGCGCCCGGCGGCGCGCGTGGCGAAAGCCGCGAAGGCCAGCCACATCACCGCCACCACCGTCGCCGCGCCCACGAAGGCCGGCGCCCCGAACGCGAAGAGCCCCACCTCGTTCAGGACGGCCCCCGCCAACGCCCAGACGCACGTCCGCATCCGAGCCTCCAGGAACTCCTCGCCCACGATGCCCAGGCACACGCAGAACATCAGCAGCCACAGCACGGAGACGCCAAAGCGCCCGCCCAGCCACGCGAAGTCCGGCACCTCCCCCGTGACCGCGCAGAAGACGCCCCCCACCGCCGTGAGCGCCCCCGTCAGCACCCCCAGCCCAATGAGCGCGAAGAGACGCTGCCCCCGCGGCATCACCGCGCGGATCACCGCCGCGCACGCCAGCCCGCACACCAGACCGACGAAGAAGGGCACGCCCTCCGCCGGCTCCACCGAGGAGGGCAGGAAGGGCAGCTTCGGCGACGACCACAGCCACCGGCGAAGCTCGGAGGCATACTCCAGCGTCCGCGGCCCGTTGAGGAGGCCCACCCCCACGTACAGCACGGCCAGCAGGCCAGACCAGGTAACGATGTCGTGCCGCAGGGCGTGCGCCGCGCGCGTCCGCGCCAACCAAAAGCTCTCGCCCCGCAGCACGGGCGGCAGGCACAGCGCCATGAGCAGCAGCGAGGCCACCGCCCACAGCCCCATGCCCACCGTGTACGCGGGGGCAAAACAAAGGGTGCCTGCGATCACCAGAAGGTGAGCAAGCACCCAGTATTTGGTCAGCAGAATCCGGAACACGGAGGTGCCACCGCCTGACTGACCGTCAGAACCGGAACGTCAGGCCGATGTCCGCGCGGAAATCGTCCGACGAGTCGTCGCCGCTCTGGCCGTAGTCGTACTGGTCGTTCTTCCAGGAGATGGAGCCGTTGAGGGAGACGTAGCGGTTGAACTGGTAGCTCGAGCCGAGCACCACCTGATAGTAGGTGCGGTCGTTGTCCGAGCCGCCGCGCGCGTCGGAGGAGATGTGGTCCTCGTAGAAGGCGGCCACGCGCAACGTGGAGCTGAACTTGTCGGTCCACTGGGCATTGAGGCCCGCGGAGAGGTTGTGCGACCAGACGTAGTAGCACTCGGCCATGCCGTCGTACTCGGGCTCGTAGCGGGAGTTGAGCGACACGGAGAGGGCGAAGGTCTTGTTGATCTTGTAGGACAGGCTGGCGTTGTAGGTGGGGCCGTACTCCGTCTCGCTGCTGTAGCCGTCAGCGCCGTCGAAGTCATAGACGCCCAAGCCGGCCATCACGCTGTAGGAGAGCTTCCGGGAGAGGTCGCCGTTGACGCCGGTCATGATGTAGTAGGCGATGGAGGAGTCGCCGTAGGACGGGTCGTCCCACTGACCGGAGACCGAGACGTTCAAGAAGGTGTGGGGGCCGATGGCGAGGCCGACCAAACCGCTGACGTTGTAGGTGTCGGTGGTGTTGTTCCAGTCGTCGTCATAGTCCGTGCGGCTCCAACCGAAGCCGATCGAGCCCTGCCACTTCTCGGCGGTGTAGCCCAACGCGCCATTGACGGTGTAGGAGTCGGACTCCTCCGTCTCCACGCGGAAGGCCATGGGGTTTTTCAGGTCCCAGCCCTCGCCGAAGAACTGGTCGTCCTCGGTGTGAACGTAGGAGGCGGAGAGGGAGAAGTTCCAACGTTGCGAGAGCTCGCGGAGGATGGCGAAGCTGACACCGTAGGAGTCGCTATCCAGCGCGTCGTCATTGTCGAAGCCACGCTCGAAGGTGTAGAAGCCGTTGATACCGAGGCGCGTGCGGCTGGCCGTGTAGTTCAGCGAGAAGCTGGGCTGGACGCGCCAGCCACCGCCGGACTCCTCGTCGTTGACGGTGTCACGGGCGTTGCTCTCCCAGAAGACGCCCAGGTTCACCTGGGGCAGAAGCGTCCAGCCTTTGCCGAACTTGAAGCCGGGCTCCTTGCCGGGGGCGGCAAAGGCGGTGGTGGCCAGAAGGCACCCGCAAAGGAGCGCGGCGAGCTTGAGAGGGGTTTTCATGGTTGTTTCTAGCTCCGACAGACGTTAGATGCGCTGGTTGGCGTAGACCGGGCTCGGGGGGAGGGGCCGAGGGCGGGGGAAGTTCGCGGGGACCTGCTCGTGGATGCCGGCCACGGGGTCGATCGGGCCGCCCAAGCCGGGGAGCGCGACGACGCCGGGGGCGGCGACCTCCCAGTTGTACATGGAGGCGCGCATCGCCTCCATCGTCAGGCCGCTGACATCCGTGGCGTAGTGGAACAGGAGGGGAACCTTGACCTCAACGGTTCGGGCCTCCTCGCCTTCTTCCTCGGCGGTGGGGCGGTTCTGCTCAAGGTACGCGGTCTCGGCGGTCAGGCGCTCGGGGCCGGCGGGATCCACGGCGGGCGTGGGGGCGGCCTGGTTGACCGTCGGCGCGGCCTGCGCGGCGGCGGGCGCGGGGACGGGGACGACGTTGCCGGCGTCCGGGTCGGCGGGCGTGGGGGTGACCTCATCGACGCCGGTGGCGGCGGCGATCACCTCACGGTTGCCCTGCTCGGAGGCGGCGACGTAGGTGGCCGCGGCGGCCTGGACAGAGGTGGGGAGGGCGGCGATCAGCTTGGGGCGCGTGCGGTCGGCATCGGAGCTGGCCTTGGCGAAGGTGGCCGCCAGGATGCTCATGCGCACGGCCGGCGAGTCGGTGCCGGAGGATTCGATGTAGCGGGAGGCGCTGCCGACCACCTTCGCGCAGAAGTCGTCGTACTGCGCGTCCGTGAAGCCGTTGACGGCCTGCCCGAAGTTCACGTCGCCCAAGAGATCGGCCACGCCCTGAAGCTGGGCGACGGGGACGGTGTTGAAGATTTCGGCGATGACGGCGATGCCCTGCGCGCGCCCCGCGCCGGAGATGAGCGCGCGGGAGGCGGAGGTCAGCGCCTGGGTCTTGGCGGCGTCGTCGGCGGGGCTGGCGGCGATGGCCTGGAGGACCTCGCGGGCGTAGGCCTGGCGTTGCGTCTCGGGTTTGGCGGCGATGGCGGGGGCGATGGCCTCGGGGGTCAGATCCGCCGGGGTGAGGGCCGCACACAGACTGCCGGCCAGAAGGGCCGCGGCCAGAAGCGTCAGTTGTTTCATGTCAATCACTCTCTTTCCTTGGTAGACCAACAAATCACCAGTTGCTTTCCGGGACGTCCAGATAATCGCCCGGCATGAGCAACACGTTCAGTTCGGAGGCGCCGTTCTCGCCGATCTCATCGAGATCGATGATCACCTGCTGCTTCGTGCCATCGGCCAGGTTGCGCGTGAGGCGGACGGCGCCGCGGTTCGCCCACTGCCCGACGCCGCCGGCCATCTGGATGGCCTGCACCACGGTCAGGTCGCGCGTCGCGGGGATGCTGATGATGCCGGGCTGCCCGACGCACCCCGTCACCACCACCGAGCCATAAGGCGAAGTCCCGCCCTCGCTCATCGGCACGTAGTCCGCGGAGACCTGCGGGTCGATGTAGAAGTCCGCGTAGCGCGTGCGCAGCTCCTTGCGGAACTCCTCGATAGTCATGCCCGCGCAGGGGACGGCGTCCACGTAGGGGAGCACGATGTCCCCCTCGACGGAGACCTCCTTGACTGTCTCCTCCAACACTGGCTGTCCGGAGGCGATGACGGAGATGCGCACCTTGACGCCCGGGCGGAGCTGCGGCACGATGACCCCGGGCTTGAGCTCGGCCACGCTCACGCGGGTCAGCCCATCCGACTCGAAGAGCCCACACCCACAGAAGGTGAGGAGGCAAGCGGTCATCAACAACGTTCGCAACATTCCGTTCTCCAATGCGTCCCAGCCAAATCTTGGGAAAGACATCGCCCATACAGTACCATAAGGGCGCATATTCCCGCAACCCTTTTCTTTTCCCCGCCGTGCGGGGCGCCCCCAGGCGCGGGAAAGGGCAGACGCGCCGCACCCCTGCGGGGGCACGGCGCGTCTGGGCGGGAGGGGCCTCACTCGGCCACGATGGCCAGACGGAGGGTGACCTCCACCTGGGGCATGAGCGCGATGGTGAGGTCGCTGGTGCCGAGGTTCTTGATGGGCTCGGCGAGCTTGACCATCGCGGGGTCGACGGCGACGCCGGCCTCGGTGAGGGCCTTGGCGATGTCGGCGGCGGTGACGGAGCCGTAGAGCTTGCCCTCCTCGTCGCCCTCGACGGCCTTGACGGCGATGGTGAGGGTCTGGCCGCGGAGCTTGCCGGCCTTGTCCATGGCCTCGGCGCGGCGGATCTTGAGGAGCTCCTCGCGCTCCTTGCGGATCTTGTCGAGCTTGCGCAGGGCGTTCTTGGTCACGGGCTCGGCGAGGCCTTTGGGCAGGAGGTAGTTGCGGGCGTAGCCGTCGCGCACGTGCACGGTGTCGCCGATCTTGCCGAGGTGCTCGACGTCGTCCATCAGAATGACTTGCTGGGACATTGGCGGTTCCTTTCGGTTAGGCGAGCAGGCCCATGTTGCGGGCGCGGCGGATGCCTTTTTTGATGTGGCGCTGCTGGAGCGCGGTGACGCCGGTGACGCGGGCGGGGATGATCTTGCCGTATTCGGTGACGAAGCGGCTGAGCAGCTCGATGTCGTTGATGTCGACGAGCTCGGTGGGGTCAAGGGCGGCTTGGCGCTTGCGGGGCAGGGCTTCGGCCTTGGGCTTGCGCACGCCGGGGCGGGTGGGTTTCATAGGCATGGATGTGTTCCTTGCGGTTCAGAGTGTTCTTAGAAGGGGAGGTCCTCGATGTCGCGCCCCTCAGCGGGGGGCTCGGC
>CASEMS010000062.1 GCA_949288955.1 uncultured Lentisphaeraceae bacterium | reverse complement strand
CATCTCATTTTTTGGGTTGGCGCGCCGCCCCCCGGGGGGCGGGTTGCGGGGAGCCTTCTTTGCCTTACTGGATGCGTCATTACATTTTGCATCGATCGGCGATACCTTCTGGAAGCCCCTGATTTGACGGATGGGGTACGATTCTGATACAGTAATGAGACAGTACGGAAAGGAAAAGGTTTTCGACTATGGCGATTGTGCTTGGTATTCTCTTCGTCTTTGAGGCGATTGTGGCGCTGCTGATGGTGGCGGTGGTGATGTTGCAGCCGCCGAAGGATCCCTCGGGCGGCATGGGGTCGGCGTTCGGCGGCGGCTTCGGCGAGGAGGTCTTCGGTGGGCGCACGGGCAATGTGCTCAGCCGTGCCACCGTGGTGTTGGGCGTGCTGCTGATCCTGAACACGTTGGGCATCGCCATGATCATGAGCGGCGGCCTGGAGACCTCGCTGGCCAATCGCGAGGAGGCCCCCGTGGCGCCCGCGCCGGTTCCGGTGCTCCCCGCCAACAGCCCGCTTTCCGACGTGGCGCCCACCCCGGCGCAGTGAACGAGCCATCCCTTCCATAGGAGGATTCGCATGAACCTTGACATGCTTGAAAAGGCCCGCACGCGGGTGCCGAGCATCCCCGTGCTCGTCAATCTCGTCTCCAAGCGCACCCGCCAGCTCAACCGCGGCGAGCGTCCTTTCCTGCGCCCCCTCTCCAAGTTCGAGGACAAGTCCGACATCGCGCTGCGCGAGATCGCCGAGGGACTCGTGGTGGCCCAGGTGGACATGGACGCCGTGGAGAAGCACATGGAGGCGCAGGCCCGTTGGGGCCGCCACGTGTAACCGGCAGGGTGCGGCCATGGCCTCGGGCAGGAAAGGCGCGAAGGGGCAGTCGGCCACCCTTGTGGAGAACCGCAAGGCTCGGCACGATTACGCCATCTTGGAGCGCTTCGAGGCCGGCATCGAGCTTGTCGGGACGGAGGTCAAGGTGCTTCGCAATGGCGAGGGGGGGCTCCTTGGCGCCTGGTGCAAGGTGGATGACCGCAATCAGCTGTGGCTGATGCAGGTGCGCATCCCGCCCTATGCCTTCGGCAACCGCTTCAACCACGACGCGCTCCGTCAGCGTCGCCTGCTCATGCACAAGGCCGAGATCCTGCGGCTGCGGGCCAAGGTGGAGCAGAAGGGCCTTTCGCTTATCCCATTGCGCCTCTATCTCAGCCCCCGCGGCAAGGTGAAGGTGGAGGTGGCGCTCTGTCAGGGCAAAAACCAGTACGACCGCCGCGAAACCATCAAACGCCGCGAGGCCGACCGCGCCGCCGCGCGTGCCGTCCGCGTCTATCGCTGAACCACCGAAAGGAACCCCACCATGCGCCCAGGACTGTGGCAGATTCTTATCGTCGTCCTCATCATCGCCCTCGTGTTCGGCGCCAAGAAGATCCCGGAGATCGCACGGGCGCTTGGCCGTTCCTCGGGCGAGTTCAAGAAGGGTCTCAAGGAAGGCAACCAGGCCGCCGCCGAGAAGGCGCAGGAGCTGAAGAAGGAACTCTTCGACGAGACCACGCCGGACGCGAAGGCCTAAGCGCGGAAGGCAAAAAAAAAGCCCCGGGTTTCCGGGGCTTTTTTGTCTTCGCCGATGTGGCGTCAGAGGCTCATGGGGCGGGCAAGGGCAAGGACGTAGACGCGCTTGGCGCCGGCGCGTCGGAGCAGGCGGGCGCAGACGTCGCAGGTGGCGCCGGTGGTCATCACGTCGTCCACGAGGAGGAGCGTCTTGCCGCGGAGGTGCCTGGGATGGGCGGCGCGGTAGGCCTCCGCCGCGTTGCGGAGGCGCTCCTCGCGGCGGAGGCGCGTCTGGGAGGGGACGCCTGTGCCGACGCGGCGGAGCAGGTGCGTCTGGCAGGGGATGTGGAGCGCGTGGGCGAGGGCGCGGGCCAGGAGGTCGGCCTGGTTGTAGCCTCGGGCGCGGAGTTTGGCCGCCTGCATGGGGACGGGGACGATGGCGTCGAAGCGGAGGCGGAGGGGGGCGATGCGGGCGATGTAGGTGGCGGCCAGGAAGCGGGTGAGGTCTTCCAACAGCCAGACGCCGCCGTGATACTTGAAGGTGTGGATGAGGTGGCGGATGGCGCCGTCGTAGCGGGCGACGATGAAGGCACGGGCGAAGGCAGGGCGGTGGCGGAGGCAGTCGGAGCAGATGAAGTCGGGGCCGCCGGGCATGGCCGACTCCGCGCCGCAGATGAGGCATGAGGGATTGCGGGAGAGGGGGAGGCGGCTGAGGCACTCGGCGCAGATGTGCCCGCCGTCGCCGGCGGGACGTTCGCAGAAGACGCAGTCGCGTGGGTAAATCAGGTCGAGCGTCCAGCCGAGGAGGCGGCGCGCCGTTACAAGGAGATGCCGCAGCATCGCAGCACCAGACCCAACCCACCGCCCAGCAGGATAAGCGACACCGCCCCGAGGCGCACCCATTGCGTCAGGGCGAAGAGGCCCACCGCCAGCGCGGCGGAGAGCCATTGGAAGCCCGCCTCGCCGCCGGGCAGGAGCGTGTGCCCCAGCAACGTCCAGGCCGCCGCGCCGATGAGGCCGACGACCACGGGCTTGGCGCCTTCGAGCGCGGCGCGGACGGCCCAGTGGCGCATGGCGTAGTGGAAGACCCCGGCGATGAGCAGGATGATGACCACGGAGGGGAGCACCACCCCGCCGGTGCTGCAAAGGCTGCCCAGCAGGGGGCTCGCGCCGGACTGCTCGGCCACGTGGATGCCGGAGAAAGTGGCGATGTTGATGGCGAAAGGCCCGGGCGTGCTCTCGGCGATGCCGACGAAGTCGGTGAATTGCTCGGGGGTGATCCAGCCGTGGCGGTCGATCAACTCCTGTTGGATGAGCGGAATCATGGCGTAGCCGCCGCCGATGGTGAAGAGCCCCACCTTCGCGAAAGTCCAGAAAAGCGTCCAGTAGATCATTGCTTGGCCTCCCCACGCGCGGCGAGGCGGGGGCGGACGCCATACCACGCCACGCCGAAGAGCAACCCGCCGACCACGAACCAGAGCGCGTTGAGGTCGAACCACGCCACCGACACGAAGGCCGCCGCGCACGCGATTGCGTTGGCCACGTTGCGCGGCACGCCCTGGCCCATGCGGATGAAGGCCCGCGCGATGAGCACGATCGCCGCCACGCGGATGCCCGCCAGCGCCGCCGCCACCCACGTGTTCTCGCGGAATTGGAGGTAGAACCCACTGATGACCACGATCACCAGCCACGCGGGGAAGACCAGCGCCACCGTCGCCACGATGCCGCCCAGCACCCCCGCCAACCGGTAGCCGACGAAGGTCGCCGTGTTCACGGCGATGGGCCCGGGCGTGCTTTCGCCGATGGTGATGATGTTGAAGAGCTCGTCTTGCGTGAGCCACCCCTTCTTGCGCACCAACTCATCCTCCAACAGCGCCACGATGGCGTAGCCGCCGCCGAAGGTGATGCCGCCGAACTTCCCAAAGGTGAGCGTCAGCGCCAAGAGGCGTTGGGCGAGGGAGGGCTGCTTGGGCTGTTGCTCCTGCGCGAGGGTGGGGGAGGCCTCTCCGCTCAAAGCCCGGCCTCCAGGCGGGCCTTGACGGCGGCCAGATCCGTCTCCGCCGGGGCGGCGCCGGACTTCACGGCGGCCTCGGCCACGGCATAGGAGACGGCGGCGTAGAGGCGGCGGTCGAAGGCCTTGGGGATGATGTAGCCGGGGCCGAAGGTGAGCGTCTCACCGGGGTAGAGCGCCTTGACGTCCTCGGGCACGGGCTCGCGGGCGAGGGCGGCGAGGGCATGGCTGGCGGCCACCTTCATCGCCGTGTTGATGGTGCGCGCGCGCACATCCAACGCGCCGCGGAAGAGGAAGGGGAAGCCAAGGACGTTGTTGATTTGGTTGGGATAGTCCGAGCGGCCGGTGGCCATGACGTAGGGCTTGCCCGCCAACGCGCGCGCCACCTCCGCCGGCTCGATCTCCGGGTCGGGGTTGGCCATCGCGAAGATGGCGGGGAAATCCGCCATCGTCTTCACGTCCTCGCCCGTCAGTACACCGGCGGCGGAGACGCCGATGAAGACGTGGGCCCCGGCGAGCGCCTCGCGGAGCGTGCGCTTGTCGGTGGTTACGGCGTGGCGGCGTTTGTGGGCGGAGAGGTCGTCGCGGTCGGCGCGGATGACGCCCTTGGAGTCGCACATCGTCAGGTCGCGCACGCCGGCGGCCTTGCACATGTCGGCGATGCGGATGCCGGCGGCCCCGGCGCCGTTGATGACCACGCGCAGATCCCCCAACGCGCGCTTGGCGATGGTGGCGTAGTTGATGAGGCCGGCGACGGTGATGACGGCGGTGCCCCATTGGTCGTCATGGAAGACGGGGATGTCGAGCTCCGCGTCCAACGTGTCCTCGATCTCGAAGCAGGCGGGGGCGGCGATGTCCTCCAGGTTGATGCCGCCGTACATGGGGGCGATGGCGCGGACGGCCTCGATGACGCGCTTGGGGTCGGTCTTGCCCGTGTCTGCTCCGCCCTGGCGGCAGTGGGCCAACGGCACGGGCCAGGCATCGACGCCCGCGAAGGACTTGAAGAGCGCGGCCTTGCCTTCCATGACGGGGATGGAGGCCGCGGCGCCGAGATCGCCCAGGCCGAGGATGGCCGTGCCATCGGAGACCACCGCCACGAGGTTGCGCTTGGCCGAGAGGTCAAAGGCGCGCGTCGGCTCCGCCGCGATGGCTTTGACGGCCTGCGCCACGCCGGGCGTGTAGGCCAGGCACAAATCCTTTTGCGTCTTCAGCGGTTTGCTGAGTGCCACGCGCACTTTGCCGCCGTCGTGGAACGCGAACACCTCTTCTTTCGTGATCTCAATGGCCATCGCACTGCTTCCTTTCGCTCTGAAATGGAGGGGGCATTATAGCACAGCGGTAGGCTGGATGCGCGATTGCCCTTAGCGGGTCTCGTCGAGCATGGCCTCGCCGATGTTGAGGCAGTCCTCCTTCAGGCGGCGGTAGAGGTTGAGCACGTCGAGGACGATGACGACGCAGAGGGGGTTGATGGAGGGATCGTGCTCGGAAAGCCGGGCCATTTGGGCCTTGCGGATTTGCTTGACGCGGGCGGAGATGGCGCCGGCGTCGGAGCGCATATGGGCAAGGAGGTCGGGCGCGTGCGTCTTGCCCTGTCGGAAGGCCTCGGAGACGGTGGCGGCGAAGGCCCGGCAAAGGTCGTGGAGCCCAAGCAATTCCTCCCGGCCTTGGTCGGAGAGGCGCAGGTCGCCACGGCGCATCCGGATGAATTGCTTGAGGAGCGCGGCCAACTCGTCGGAGACGGATTCGTATTCGTCGGCCACGCGCAGGAGCATACGGGCGCGGTAGGCGACGTCGGAGGGGAGGTTGGCGGACATGATGGCGCCGAGGAAGGAGGAGACCTCGTGCTGCACCACGTCGAGCTCCTCCTCGGCGTGGAAGATTCCATTCTCGATGTCGTCGTCGGCCTGGCCGAGGAGCACCTTGCGGAAGTCGTCGATGACGCCCTCGCACCGGTGGCTCATGTGCTCCACTTCCTTGCGGGCCTGCTCCACCGCCACCACGGGGGCGAGCTTGAGGGGGTTGAGGACGGCCAGGCGCGGCAGCTCGCGCACCTTCGGGTCGGGGATGATGTGGGTGATGAGCCAGGCGAAGGGCTTGGTGAAGGGCAGGAAGATGCAGGTGTTGATGACGTTGAAGGCCGTGTGCACGCCCGCCACGGCGAAGAGCAAACCGCCCGCGTCCATCGCGTCGATACCGAAGAACCGCACCGCCGAGGGCAGGAGCAGGGGGAAGAGCGGTGCCATGATGAGCACGCCGATCACGTTGAAGAGGGAGTGCGCCAAGGCTGCGCGCCGGGCGTTGGTGGGTGCGCCGATGGCGGCCAGCCAGGCCGTCACCGTCGTGCCGATGTTCATGCCCAGCACCAGCGAGGCGGCCGTGTTGAAGTCGATACTGCCCATCTGCACGAGGATGATGGCGATACCCGTGGTGGCCGAGGAGCTCTGCACGATCGCCGTCGCCACCGCGCCCACGATGATGCACTTGATCATCCCCCAGACCGAGAAGGCCCCATCCGCGCCGGTGGCGGAGAAGAGGCTCATCGCCTCGCGCATCCCTTGGGAGTCGGAGATGGGCCGCAGCGCCCCGCTCATGAACTCCAACCCAAAGAAGATCAACCCCAACCCCAGGAAGATGAGGCCCACGAACTTCCACCGCTCGCGCGTCGCGAAGAGATAGACCAAGGAGGCCACGCCGATCAGCCACATGATGGCCGTGATGCCGATCTTCGGGAAGGCCGCCACCAACCACGCCGTCGCCGTCGTGCCGATGTTTGCGCCGATGATCACGTTGATCGCCTGTAGGAGCGTCATGATCCCGGAGGTCACCATCCCCACCACCATCACCGTCGTCACCGACGAGCTTTGGATGATGGCCGTTACCACCGCGCCCGTCGCCACCCCCGCCAAGCGGTTCGTCGTCGCCGCCGCCACAAGTTTGCGCATCCGCGGCCCCGCCACGCCCTGCAATCCCTCGGAGATCTGCTTCATCCCCAACAGGAAGACCCCCAGACCGCCCAACAGGCAGGCGATGACCGCCGCCGCGCTCAGTTCCGTCTCCAAGACGGGGAAGCGCCCCGCCAACGCCGCAATCGTCGCCAACATCCTAACATCCTCCTTGCGGAAGCCTAACAATCCCGCCGGACGCGGGTACAAAAAAAGGGCGAAAGGCACGCGCCTTCGCCCTTGAAACACTTATGGATCCGGAATGAACAACGTCTGCCCCACCTGCAACTTGGTGGGATCGGTGATGTTGTTCGCCCGCATGATGGCCTTCACGGAGACTTTGTAGGCTTGGGCAATCGCCGAAAGCGTCTGCCCCGCCTCCACCGTGTGGCTGTAACCCGAACGTTGGGCGGCCTGGCGTTCCTTCGCCTCCGCCGCCCGAGCCTGCTCCTGTCGCTTGGCGATGGTGGCGATCCGCGCGGTGAGATCCTCCACGATCTCATCCCGCAGGCGCCCCTGCGCGGTGCGCACGGAGGCGAGGTCGGTGCGAAGTGCGGCCACCTCATCCTTCGTCGCCAGCCCGGAGTTCCCCGAGCCACGCTCCAACGTCGCGATCCGTGCCGACAGAGAGGCCTGCCGTTGCTCGATGGCATCGAAGCGCGCCGCCAAGGTCTGCACCTGATACTGAAGCTCACGCAACGCCTGCGCCTGTTGGGCATAGGCCGAACCCCCGGCCCGTTGGGCCGGAGCCACCGCCGAAAGCGCCGTCGCCACCGTGAATGCGAAAAGCCACCGCATGGCGTGTCCCGGTCAGAGCGCCGCCTGGGCGAGCTTCTCGGTCAGGACGTCCGCGCGCGTCACCCCCACCATCGTCTCAAGCTTCTGCCCATCCTTGAACAGAATCATCGTGGGGATGGTCTGCACGCCGAAACGCACCGCCAAGGCCGGTACCTTGTCGATGTCCACCTTGCCGATGCGCACCTTCCCCTCCAACTCCGGAGGCAACGCCAACTTATCCAAGATGGCCCCCTGCATCTTGCAGGGACCGCACCACGTGGCCCAGAAATCCACCAACGTCACGCCCGAAGCCACCGCGGCATCAAAGGCGGGCTCATCGAAATGCTCAATCGTCATGGTCGATCCTCTTTCCAAGGTTCCGTTCAACGCCCCAAGTATAACACAATGCACAGCCCCTTGTCGGTTCTTCGCCAAAAAGCCTTCGCCGGTGAAATTGCACAATGGCGATTTGCAAGCCAAATGAGCCAGGGCTTCAGGATAGAGCTGAAATAGCTTCATAGGCGGTGAGTCCTTTCAGGGTGACGGTGCGGGAGATGCTGTT
>CASEMS010000061.1 GCA_949288955.1 uncultured Lentisphaeraceae bacterium | reverse complement strand
ACCACCTATCCCCGCCCCACCAAAACCAGAAAGGCAGCCTAAAATGCGGATATTCTCGGCACTCCCAAAAATCATGCGTCATTTTACTTGCATTTCTCACAGGCTTGCCTACGGAGGGTTGTTTGGCGCCTCACTGGGCGCGGAGGCGGAGGAGGCAGCTGTCGTACAGCTTTGTGATGGGCAGGGAGAGGCCGTCGCGCATCAACGCCGCGCCGGTGAGGACCTTGCCGGAAAGGGCGAGCGGCTTGCGCGCGGGGGGCACGAGCACCTCATCGACGCGATAGCGCTTGGCGGGGTCGAGCCCGGCGAGCGTGAGCGCGAGCGGGCCTTTGTCATAGGCGGTGTCGAGGCTGTAGGCGAAGACAAGCGCCTGGGTCTTGTCCTTGGTCACATAGGAGAGGGCGGCGTAGCCATCGCGCAGATAGGGGCTGTGGAGACGGTAGAGGTCGCCGAACTGGACGATGTCGCGGATGTAGTCCTTGGCGGCGCGGACGCCCTCCTCGGCGATCGCGCGCTCCTGCTCGGTGAGGTGCGCGGGCTGCAGCTCGAAGCCGAAGCGTCCGGAGAGGGCGACGTGCAGGCGGAAGCTGGCGGGGAAGGGCGCGTCCAACGGGTTGCCGACGCCGGAGCGGGAGAAGTGCGCGGCCATCGCCTTGGCGGGATAGAGGTGCGTGGTGCCCCACTGGATGAAGATGCGGCGGATGGCGGAGGTGTTGTCGCTGGTCCAGAACTCGTTGTGGTAGGCCAACGCGCCGTAGTCCACGCGGCCGCCGCCGGAGGCGCAGACCTGCATCTGGAGGTGGGGATACTTCTCCCGGATGCGCGCGTAGACGGCGTAGAGGCCGCGGGCGTAGTCATACCAGAAGTTCGCCTGACGGTCCGCGGGCAGATAGGCGGAGCCGACGTTGGCGACGGTCCGGTTGGCGTCCCACTTGATATAGGAGATGCCGGGGGCCTCCGTCAGGATCCGGTCGAAGGTCTCGAAGACGAAGTCCTGCACGGCGGGGTTGGTCAGGTCCAGGAGCCATTGGTTGCGCCCCTGCGGGATGTCGCGGCGGCCGCTCTTGACGACCCACTCGGGGTGGGCTTTGGCCAGGTTGCTGCGGGGGTTGACCATCTCCGGCTCGATCCAGAGGCCGAATCGGATGCCGAGGCCCTTGGCGTAGTCGGCGAGCCCTTGGAGCCCGCAGGGCAGCTTCTTGGCGTTCACCTGCCAATCGCCGAGGCCGGCGTTGGCGGCGTCGCGGGCATACTCGCCGTTGCCGAACCACCCGTCGTCGAGGACGAAGAGCTCCAGCCCCATCTCGGCGGCGTCCCGGATCATCTCCTTGATCTTGGCCTCGTCAAAGGTGAAGTAGACGCCCTCCCACGAGTTGAGCAGGATGGGGTTGGGCTTGTCGCCATCGACCAAGACGTAGTTGCGCGCGTAGTCATGCAGGTTGCGCGAGAGCTGGCCCTTGCCCTCGGCCGAGTGGGCCAGGATGGCCTCAGGCGAGACGTAGGGCGTGTTCGGCGGCAATTTGTAATCCGCGCCGAGGGCGGCCATGCCGGCTTTGGCGCGCAGACCGCGCCCGGTGTCCATCGCCAGATCGATCTCCCAGTTGCCGGTCCACGCCACAAGCAGGCCGTAGACCTTGCCAGCCTCCTCCTGCGCGCGCCCCTCGCTGATGAGGACGGCGGGGTTCTCGAAGTAGGCCGAGCGGGTGCTCCGATAGTTGGCGATGCGCTTGGTGCCGGGGTTCAACGGCTCCTCATAGAGGTGCATCTCATTGGGCCAGTTGTCCAAAAAACGGTTCTGGAACGACGTCAGCCACCAATCCCCCGCCGGGAAGGTGGGCGCCGCCGAGGCCATCGCGTGGACGACGATGTCGCCGGGCTCCTGGTGCGTCAGGGTTACCTGCTGGGTGACGACGTTTTCCTTCGCGTAGGCGGTGAAGGCCACCTGCACGGTCAGTGGGTAGAGCGGGTCTTTGAGGGTGAGGGTGGTGCGCGTGCGGTTGGCGTCAAGCGCCTGACGCTCGCACCGCTCAAACTTCAGCGCCGTGGTCAGCGTGCCATCGGCATGGGTTACACGCAAGGCCGGATCCACCTCCGCCCATCCGCCGAAGCAGGAGAGCAACGGCCCGCGCCACCACTTCTGCGCGGGCTCGTCCGCCTTCGCGCCCCAATAAATCCAGCCGACGTCCCGCTCTCCGTTCACCTCCAGGATGATGACCGTCTTCGCGGTCTCGATTCGGATTTCCTCCGCCTGCGCCACCCCGGCGACGGCGACCGCGGCGGCCGCGGCCAAAGAAAGAATCTGTTGCCTCATACGTTGCGCTCCTTTCGCCCCCAGTCTAGCGCAACCCGCTTCCCACCTTCCGCCCCCTTCCCATCCTTATCCCAAGGTGCGCACCCCTGTGCGCGGAACATTCTGCCCCACCTCGCCTCGGCGGCTCCCTCTCCGAGACTTGGCGGCCGACGCTCGGTGGATCGGCGGCTGAGTCTCCCTGCGTCGGCGGCTAAGTCTCGTGGACTTGGCGGCTGAGTCTCCGCGAAGACGCCATCGTGCCGGGACACGTCGGCGCTAACGCCGGGCACTCCGTGCCCTCCCGCGCCGAGTGCCCCGGCTTCCGAGGCGCGAAGGCGGCGGGCGGGAGAGCGAAACAAGGGGGCGTTCGCGCCCCCGCCGCTTTCGCCCGGCGTTAGCCCGCCGTCCTTCGCGCACCCTCGCGTCCTCGCGGAAAAGAACCCATCGGCCGCCAATCCACCTTGCGTCGGCGGCTCTCTCTCCTCGCCTCAGCGGCTGATCCACCTTGCGTCGGCGGCTGATCCTCCGAGACTCAGCCGCCGAGTCTCCGCGCATCGGCGGCGGGGTGGGTTACTTCGGGGCCTCCATGAGGACGCGGAAGCCGACGTCGTGGACGGGCTGCCATTCGCGGTAGGCGCGGCGGAAGGAGGCGGTGGCGAGGGCGGGGCGGTCGTTCCAGGAGCCGCCGCGGACGATGCGGCGCGTCTCCGAGGGCGCGGGGTCGTTGCGGCCGTCGTCGGCGCGGTAGGGATAGGGGCGCTCCTGGGAGAGGGTCCACTCGGCGACGTTGCCGTGGAGGTCGCGGAGGCCCCAAGGGTTGGGGCGCCAACGGCCGGAGGGCTCGGAGAGGAAGCCGCCGTCGTCCACCGTCCCCACGCGGGGGATCCACTGGTCGGCGCGGCTCTTGAGGTTGCGGTAGGCGGCCTTGCGCCAGTCTTGGACGTAGGGGTTGCCGGAGAAATAGTGGAGGTTGAGGTCGGCGAGGTTGGCGTAGGGGCCGAAGTCGTCCGCCTCCTTGCCCCACCAGAAGGGGGTGTCGTGGCCGGCGCGCGCGGCGTACTCCCACTCGGCCTCGGTGGGCAGGCGGCAGACGCGGCCGGTCTTCCGCGAGAGCCAGTCGCAGAAGGCCTGGGCCTCACGCCAGGTAACGCGCACGGCGGGCTGGTCGTCGCCGTCCACGTCATAGCCTGTTACGCCGAACTGATAGCCGTGGCGGTCCTCCACGAAGCTGTCGTGCGTGGCCTTGAAGGCGCGGAAGGCGGCGTTCGTCACCTCCGCCTCCGTCAGCCAGAAGTCGGCGACGCGCTGGGCGGTGCGGGGGCGCTCGTCGGGGAAGCCGGTGGCGGAGCCCATGAGGAAGGCGCCGCCGGGGACGTGGCGGAAGGTGAGGGTGGCGCCGTTGCCGAGGTCGACCGTCATAGGCGCCTCCTGCCGCTTGGTGGCGGGGTCGAAGGGCCACCCCTCCGGCGCGGGCTCGTCCGGCGCGGGGGAGGGCTCGGGCGCGGGCGGGACGAAGGCGACCTTCGGCGCGGGCGGCAGGGGGTCGGCCTCGTGGTTCTCCGCCACGCCCAGGAAGCGCGCTCGGCGCTCGGCGCGGATGGCTTCGAGGGTGCGGGCGGGCTCGCCGGCGAGGTCGCTCCAGCGGCCGTGGTAGGGCGCGTTGAGGTCGATCCAGGTGATCAGGCGGTCCCAGTCCTCCGCGTCGAGCGTTACGCCGTGGTGGCCTTTGCGGAGGCGGAGGATGAGTTCGGAGGCGTCGGCGTGCCATTCCATCGGCGGTTGGAGGCGGATGTCGCTCTCGATGCCCGGGTGGCGGACAAAGCGGTGGAGGGCGACGTAGGCCTCGGAGAACTTGCCCAGGAAGCCGCCCCAGTGGCGTCCGTGCATGGCGGAGTCCCACGTGCCGCGCGGCACCATGCGGTCGCCGCGGAGATCTGGTTGGGCCTTCGTGCCGTCATGGCAGCCGACGCACCGTTTGTCGAGGACGGGCTGGACCTCGCGCGCGAAGGTGTAGTTGCGGGCCGGCCCGCGCCAGGGGGTGATGGCGTCCGGGGAGCCGCGCACCACGGGCGCGGGGGCCGCGGCGGCGGCGATGGGCTCGTGGCAGCCGACGCACGCGAGCGTCTCCCCGGGCCGCGCCAGAAGCCAGCTGCGCATGACCTGGAGCGCCTTCCCCTCGGCGTCGAGCGGCTGGAGGGCGATGGGCGTGTTGGCGGGGACGGAGAAGAAGGCGGAGCCATCCGCGCGCACGGGCACGGTGCCGAGGATGCGGCGCATGTCCCACGGGCCGTCCACGCCGATGGAGCCATAGAGCCCACCCAGCCCGCGGAAGCCGTAAGTGTAGGTGTAGACGCGCAGGGCCTTGACCGTGCCGCGTGGGATGCCTTGGAGCCCGGGGCCCTGATAGAGGTCGGCGACGTAGAGGGTGGCGGGCTGGCCGGGGCGGACGCGGTCGGGGATGACGGGGGGCGTCGGCTCGCGGCGCAGGGGGATCGGCTCGAAGAGGTAGGCGCCCGCCTCGCGGCGGAGGGCGATGGCGTTGTCGAAACGGTCGATCAGCACGATCTCCCACGGCGCGCCGGGGGCGGGTTGGCGGGCCATGAGGAAGTTGTCCGCGTCCAATGGGTAAGGATGGAGGCACTTGGGCCAGCTGGCGTCGGCGAGCTGGTCGCGCACGATCGGCTCGACGCGCCGGCCGAAGCCGGGGAGCCGCTGGACGGCGCCCTGCGCCTCCTCGCGGCCGAGGGTGGCGTCGAAGAGGACGCATTCGCCGACGCGGGCGACGCCGTGGTGGCCGGTGGCGATGCCGACGAAGCGGGCGTTGCTGCCGGGGAGCGTGCGGGCGTAGAAGAGCGCGTTGGGCCAGAAGGAGTTGGAGCCGTAGAAGGCGCGCTGGTTGGTGCCGTCCGGGTTGCAGGCGAAGAGCATCCGCGAATTGGAGTGGGGGATGTCGGCATACTCCCAGCGCAGGTAGAGGAGGCGGCCATCGGCCATCACCATGGGGCACCAGGCGTGCTCCTGGTCGCTGGTCAGCGCCTCCAGGCCGGAACCATCCGCATTGACGCGGAAGAGGTTGGCCACCGGGGTGTCGCCATTGACGCAGGGCACGGCGTAGTTCAGTGCGGTGCAGGTGAGGGCGATACGGCCATCCGGGAGGTAACAGGCGTCGTAATGGTTGATGTCGGGGGCGTCATCGCGCGTAACCTGGCGGGCCTGTCCGGTCTTGAGGTCCAGCTCGAAGACGTGCCAGGCGCCGTTGGCCTTGCCGATGGAGGAGAAGAGCGCGCGCTCGGCCCCCCAATGCAGATCCACGTCGCCGATGAAGGCGCCACCCTCGGGTCGGAAGACCTCCTTGGGCGCGGCCTCGGGGTCGCGCACGTTCAGGCGGAAGAGGGCGTTGTCGTAGCCGCGCTTGGGCGCCTTGGAGTTGCTTTGCCAGTTGGCGACGAGCCCGGAGGGGCCCTTGCGGCGGATGAAAAGGAGTTCGTCGAAGTCCACCGCCGGGTTGTCCCGCACCATGATCGCCCGGTAACGGGCGAGCGCCTCGCGCATCCGCGCGGCCATCTCGTCCGTCAGCGTGGCGGGGTCGAGCCCGGCGGCGGGCAGGGCCTCGGCCATCGCCGCCACGGCCAGGCAGGCCTCACGGTCGCGCGTCTCGGCCAATCGGCGCAACGCCTGCGGGTCGATCAGGGCATAATCGGCCAACAGCGCACGCAAGGGCCTTGGGTCGCGCGTGGAGGCACGGAAGACGACGCTCCCCTTCGTGCCGGCGTTGGCGTCGATGCCCACCTTGGCCTCGAAGCGCACCGCGCCCTCCGGCAACGCGTAAAGCAGGAAGGCGGGCGCGTGCGACCAGAGCCCCGAGGCGAAGGTCTTCCCCCCGACGGTCAGCGGCTTGCCAAGATGGTTCCTGCCCTCGCGGAGCAACGTGCCCCAGCCGACCTGCGTCTCCTCGGGCGTCAGGGAGGCCAACGGCACGCGCGAGCCATCCTCCAGCAGGATCGCCGCGTCGCCCCAGATGGCCTGGTCATGGTCATAGGTGTCGCCGCCGACCTCCACCGTCAGCGCCAACGTGCGCGAGCCACGCAAATCCAACGTGATGGGCACGGCCTCCTGCCCGCCCGTCAAGCGCGGGGAGACGGCATCCCCCGCCCACGCGCCGAGCGGGAGCGACAAGAACACAGACAGCAGCAAGGCTTTCATAGGCGTTCCTTTCGCCTTCAGTATAACGCAAGCCGCCCTTACCGTCCCACGCCCATCCTCATCATTCCCCGCGGTGCGCACACCTGTGCGCGGACTCCCCTGCCACCCGCACCCTCCTCGCCCCTCCCTCCCCGAGACTTGGCGGCTGATCCACCTCGTGTCAGCGGCTGATCCTCCGAGACTCAGCCGCTAAGTCTCCGCGAAGACGCCATCGTGCCGGGACACGTCGGCGCTAACGCCGGGCACGTTCGTGCCCTCCCGCGCCGAGTGCCCCGGCTTCCGAGGGAAAGGTCTTCTGCCTTCGCGAACCCTCGCGTCCTCGCGGAAAAGACTCACTCGGCGGCGGGGTGGGTCAGAGGCGGGGGGTGGCGAAGTGGGTGGGGAGGGGGGAGGGATGGCGGAGGAGGTCGCGCCAGTCGAGGAGGGGGAGTGCGGCGCCGGCCCAGGAGAGGTCGGCGCGGAGGCGGCCGAGGCCGGCGCGGAGGAGTTCGGGGAGGAAGGGCTGGGCGGACCAGGGGCGTTCGCAGAAGGTGACCCAGTGGCGGCCGATGCGCGTAACGCGCAGGGGGAGGCCGGAGCAGTCGGTGAGGCGCGCGCCGTCGGGGTGGGGGAGGAGGGGTGCGGCGCAGGCGATGAAGAGGGGGGCGTAGCCGACGACGAGGATCTCGCGCGGGGGATTGTCGGGGAGGGTGAGGAGGTTGGGGAGGTTGGCCTCGAAGCCGGTGGCGGCGGCGGTGAGGCCGCAGGCGTGTTGGAGGCGGACGGCCTCGGCGTTGGCGGCGTACCAGGTCCAGTCGGCGGTGATGTCGAAGGCGTCGCAGGTGGGCTGGAGGTCGCGGAGGAGTTGCCAAGAGGTGAGGTCGGCGCACTCGAAGCGGCGGAGGCCGCGGTCGGCGAGCGCGCCGACGAGGGCGGCCATGGGGCCGAGGTCGGCGTCGCGCAGGGCGAGGGGGAGGGCGACGCGGAGGCGTTCGCGGGGGAAGGCGCGGAGCCAGGGGGCGAGGAGGGTTTCGTCGGCGTCGGCGGGGAGGGTGAGGATGAGCTCGTGGGGCGGTTCGTCGCCGAGGAGGGTGGGGTGTTGGAGGGCGGAGGCTTTGAGGATCCAGTGCGGTTCGGCGAGGGGGGCGCGGCGGGGCGTGGCGGCCTCGGGGGCCGGGGGCGGTTCGTCGCGGACGGCGGAGGCGTTGGCCTGGGCGGCCCATTGGCGGCGGGCGGCGTTGAGGAGGGAGGGGGGCGCGAAGAGGCCGTTGTCCTCCAACGTGAGGGAACGGAGGGCGAAGCCGTCCTCGCCGAGTCGGCCGAGGTGGCGTTCGGCGGCGGCGCGGGTGCCGGCGGGGTTCTGGGCGGGGGTG
>CASEMS010000060.1 GCA_949288955.1 uncultured Lentisphaeraceae bacterium | reverse complement strand
AAAGCGTGGCCCATGTCGCCTCCTTCGGTGCAATCGCATTTGACGCATAGGAAGCATAGCGACTTTCGCTTCGGTGCAATTTACTATGACACATCACGGCGGAAAAGAAAAGGGTTGCGCGGAAGGAACCTGGGGTGCTATTCTATGGATACGCCGTGGGTGAGCCACGGTCTGTGCAGGCGCACAAACAAGACGTGTTACGGAACTTAGGAACTTTTGTAGAGACGTCGATTGTGTGCACGCGGCCCTCGCGTGCCCTTTTTGGTGTTTCTCTAAAGGTTTCCTAAGACCTCGTAACAGACATCGGAGAGGGCATGTTTCGTCCCGGGGCACTCGCCGATCTCTGCGTTCCGGGGCGAAAGGAGACACACTCCACAATGAAGAAAGCAATCCTCACCGCGGCCTTTGCCGCGTTGGCCTTGGGCGCCGCCCAGGCCGTCACCATCGGTTGGAAGCCGTCGTCCTATGATTGGACGTCGACCAACACCAACAACAAGACGCTCAACCTCTCCAACGGTTGCGGCACTGTCGTCGCCATCATCTCCACGCCCGACACGTTCAACAACAACCGCTCCTCCATCTTCACGGTACAGGACGGGTTGCATTCCTCTTATACGGGGAATAACCCTGGAACGACCTTCCGCATGTCTGGGACGGGTGGTGCAACCAGCAACGGCAAGGAAGTTGGCGTCACGGCGGGGCAGGGCGACGTCACCTTCGATGGCACCGGCACGGTCACCACGGAGGCGAGCCAGAAGTATCTGCTCTCCATCGTCTACAATTACGATGCCGCGACGCAGACCATGACCGCCACCTGCTACGTGAATACGACGGTGGTCGGAACCTTCTCGGGGTCGCTTGCGACGCCTCCGGAGAGCTTCGCCATCACGAACATCAACTCCTACGGCGCTGGCACGAGCGTGGCGGACTTCTTCAAGCTGGAGGAGATGTCGGGCTATGACGCGGCGCTCAGCGAGGCGCAGATCGCGTGGCTGACGCAGGAGAAGACCACCGTGCTGCCTGAGCCGACGGCGTTGGCGCTGTTGGCGTTGGGCGTGGCGGGGGTGGCGCTCCGCCGCAAGGTGGCGTGAGCCTGACCGAGCACAAACAAAAAAAGGGGGGCGGGCCGTGAGGCCCGCCCCCTTTTTCCCATTCGAACGCCCTTAGCGGAGGGTGGCGAGGAAGGCGCGGAGGGCGGGGAGCCCGCCGGTGGCGAGGGCGTTGACGGCGGCCGAGCCGATGACAATGCCGTCGGCATGGCGGGCGACGGCGTCGGCGGTGGGGCGGTCGGCGATGCCGAAGCCGGCGGCGAGGGGGAGGTCGGTGACGGCGCGGAGGGCGTCAAGGCGGCCAGCGAGGTCGGGCGGGAGGGCCTTGCGAGCGCCGGTGATGCCGCGGACGGTGACGACGTAGACGAAGCCGCCGCAGCCGCGGACGAGCGTGCGGGCGCGTTCGGGGGTGGTGGCGGGGGAGACGAGAGGGATCCAGTCGAGCCCGGCGGCCTCGGCGAGGGGGCGGAGCTCGCCTTCCTCCTCGTGCGGGAGGTCGACGACGAGGAGGCCATCGATGCCCGCCTCGGCGGCCTCTTGGCAGAGGCGCGCGGGGCCGTGGGCGAGGAGGGGGTTATAATAGGAGAAGAGCACCAGTCCGAGGCGTGGGTGACGGGCGCGGAGGCGCCTGGCCTGGGCGAGGGCGGCGGTGAGGGTGGCGCCGTTGCGGAGGGCGGCCTGCCCGGCGGCTTGGATGACGGGGCCGTCGGCGATGGGGTCGGAGAAGGGGACGCCCAGCTCGATGACGTCGGCGCCGCCTTCGGCGAGGGCTTCGAGGGCGTCGTCGCTGGCGGCGGGGTCGGGGAAGCCGCAGGTCATGTAGTAGACGCGGGCAACGCGCCCCTCGGCCTTGGCGCGGGCGAAGGCGTCGCGGAGGCGGTGGGAAGGTTGGATGCTCGCAGGCTCGGAGGCTTGGAGGGGCGGGGGCGTGGGAGATTGGGGAGGGGGCGGGGCGGAGGGCTCCGAGGCGGGCTCGGGGTGGGCGGACTTCCAGTCGGCGACGTTGGCCATGTCCTTGTCGCCGCGGCCGGAGAGGCAGACGAGAAGGAGGGCGTCCTTGGGGAGGGTCGGGGCGAGGCGGATGGCCTCGGCGAGGGCGTGGGAGGATTCGAGGGCGGGGATGATGCCCTCGGTGCGGCAAAGGGCGTCGAAGGCCTCGATGGCGTGGCGGTCGTCGCAGACGGCGTAGGTGGCGCGGCCGATGTCGGCGAGGTGGCAGTGCTCGGGGCCGACGCCGGGGTAGTCGAGCCCGGCGGAGACGGAGTAGACCTCGCGGATCTGGCCCTCGGGGGACTGTAGGAGCATCGTCTTGGCACCGTGGAGGACGCCGATGGTGCCGCCGTTGATGCTGGCGGCGTGGCGGCCCGTGGCGAGGCCCTCGCCGCCGGCCTCGACGCCGATGAGGCGGACGGACGGGTCGTCGAGGAAGCCGGCGAAGAGGCCCATGGCGTTGGAGCCGCCGCCGACGCAGGCGATGGCGGCGTCGGGCAGGCGGCCGAACTGCGCCAGGCACTGCGCGCGGGCCTCGCGGCCGATGACGGATTGGAAGGTCTTGACCATCTCGGGATAGGGGGCGGGGCCGGCGACGGTGCCGATGACGTAGAAGGTGCCCTCGGCGGTGGCGGCCCAATCGCGGATGGCCTCGTTCATCGCGTCCTTCAAGGTGCGCGAGCCGCTCTCCACGGCCACGACCTCCGCGCCGAGGGCGCGCATCCGGTCGACGTTCGGGGCCTGGCGCGCGACGTCGAGCGCGCCCATGTAGACGCGGCAGGGGAGGCCGAGCAGGGCGGCGACGGTGGCGGTGGCGACGCCGTGCATGCCCGCGCCGGTCTCGGCGATGAGGCGGGTCTTGCCCATGCGGCGGGCGAGGAGGGCCTGGCCGAGGACGTTGTTGAGCTTGTGGGCGCCGGTGTGGCAGAGGTCCTCGCGCTTGAGGAGGATGCGCGCGCCGCCGAGGGCGTCGGAAAGGCGCTTGGCCTCGTAGAGCGGGGTGGCGCGGCCGACGTAGTCGCGCAGGAGGGCGTCGCGCTCCGCTTGGAAGGTGGGGTCGTCGAGGGCGGCGCGGAAGGCCGCGTCGATCTCGGCGAGGGTGGGCATGAGGGTCTCGGGCACGTATTGCCCGCCGTAGGGGCCGATGTGGGTCATTGCTTTGCCTTTCTGATGAAGTCGAACACTTTAAGGGGCTCTTTGCGGCCGGGGGCGGCCTCGGTGCCGCCCGCGACGTCCACGCACCAGGGGCGGACGGCGGCGACGGCGGCGGCGACGTTCTCGGGGGTGAGCCCGCCGGCAAGGACAAGGCGGCGCGTGCGGGCCAGCCGCGCGGCGCGCGCCCAGTCCCCCACCCTGCCCTGGCCGGGGGCGGCGTCGAGGACGATCGTGCCGCGGTGGCGGCCGGGCGCGGCGTGCCAGACCTCCACATCCGCGCGGCGGAAGGCGCAGCCATAGACCTGCGCCACGTGGAGTCGGCCCACGCGCACGGCCTCGGCGATCGCGGCGGGGGAGGCATCCAGGAAGACGCCCACACGCCGGAGCCGCACGGGGACGCGCGCCAACTCGGCCAATCGGGCCAAGGGCACGAAGCGCTTGGAGCCCGGCCAAAGGACGAACCCGGCGAAGTCCGCCCCCGCGGCGTCCGCCAGGAGCAGGTCTTCCGCGTTGGTGATGCCGCAGATCTTCACCCTCATTTCAGCAACTCCGGGAGCAGGGTGGGATTGCGCATGAGGGCCTCGCCGATGAGCGCGCACCGCGCGCCGGTGGCGGCGAGGTCGTCCTTGGAGCGGATCGCGCTCTCGGCGACGGCGAGGCGGTCCCCCGGGATCTGCGCAATCAGCCCGCGGACGGCGGCGAGGTCGGTGTGGAAGGTGCGCAGGTCGCGGGCGTTCACGCCGATGACGCGCAGGCCAAGGCCGACGAGCCGCGCCACCTCCTCCGCGTCGTGCGCCTCGGCCAGGACGTCGAGGCCGAGGGCGTGCGCCTGGGCGGCGAGGTCGGCCAGCTGCGTGTTGGGCAGCAGGACGGCGATGAGGAGCACGGCGTCGGCACCCGCGGCGCGGGCCTCGAAGAGCTGATAGGCGTCGAAGAGGAAGTCCTTGCGCAGAAGGGGGAGGGCGGTGGCGGCGCGGGCGGCGCGGAGGTCGGCCAGCGAACCGAGGAAGAAGCGTTCCTCGGTGAGGACGGAGCAGGCGGCGGCGCCGAGGGCCTCGTAGCGGCGGACGTTCGCGGCGGGGTCGTAGGCGGACGCGATCAGCCCCTTGGAGGGCGAGGCCCGCTTCGTCTCGGCGACGATCCGCACGCCGGGCTTGGCAAGGGCGGCGGCGAAACCGCGCGTGGGCGGCAGGTCGGCGCACCGGGCCTTCAGCTCGGCGAGGGGCGTGCGGGCCTTGGCGGCGGCGAGGGCCTCGCGCTTGGCGGCAAGGATCTGGGCGAGGATGTCAGGCAACATGGCTGGCCTCCACGAGGGCTTGGAGTTTGGCGAGGGCGGCGCCGGAGTCGAGGGACGCCTCGGCCAGCGGCAGGGCCTTCTCGATGGAGGGCGCCAGGCCGGAGACGGCGATGGCCGCGGCGGCGTTGAGCAGGACGATGGCGCGGGCGCCGCCGCGTTCGCGTCCTTCGAGGATGGCTCGGAGGCGGGCGGCGTTCTCGGCAGGCGTGCCGCCGCGGATGGAGGCGGCGGGGAAGCGTTGGCCGAAGAGCAGCTCGGGGAAGAGGTCGCGGGTGCGGAGGGTGCCCTCCGCGTCGAGGGTCGTAACGCGGCTGGGCGCGGTGACGGTCAGCTCGTCGAGGCCATCGTGGCCGTGGACGATGAGGGCGCGCTTCGCGCCGAGTTCGCGGAGGGCCGCGCCCAAGAGCTCGGTGAGCGACGCGTCGTAGACGCCGATGACCGCGGCGGAGGGGCGCACGGGATTGACCAGAGGCCCGAGGAGATTGAAGAGGGTGCGGATGCCCAGGGCCCGCCGCACGGGCGCGACCGCGGCGAAGGCGGGGTGGAGGCGCGGCGCGAAGAGGAAGCCGATGCCATGCACCGCGATGGCGCGTCCCATCGCCTCGGGCGGGCAATCGAGGTCGAAGCCGCAGGCGGCCAGCACGTCCGCCGCGCCCGATTTGCCGCTGACGGCGCGGTTGCCGTGCTTGGCCATCGTTACACCCGCGCCGGCGGCGACGAGGGCGGCGGTGGTGGAGACGTTGAAGCTGGCGCCGCGGTCGCCGCCCGTGCCGACCATGTCGGTGACGGGGCGGAGGCCGACCTCGACGGGGACGGCGTGGCGGAGGAGGAAGCGCGCGGCGCCGACGACCTCGGAGAGGGACTCGCCCTTCATGCGCAGGGCCACGAGCAGGGCGCCGAGGCGGACGGGGTCGGCCTCGCCGCGCACGGCCTCGCCCAAAACAGCGGCCATCTGCGCCTCGGAGAGGTCGCGCCGGGCGAGGGCGTCCTCAAGCGCACGGTCAAGCTCACGCATGGCGGCACCTCGCGACGAAGTTGCCGAGCTGGCGGCAGCCGGCCTCGGTGAGGATGGACTCGGGGTGGTATTGGATGCCCTCGATGGGGAGGGTGCGGTGGCGAATCCCCATGATCTCGCCATCCTCCGCACGGGCGGTGACGGCCAGGCAGGGCGGGAGGGTGGCCTCATCGAGGGCGAGGGAGTGGTAGCGCACGGCGCGGAAGGGGTTGGGCACGCCCGCGAAGAGGCCGAGGCCATCGTGCGTCACCTCGGAGACCTTGCCGTGCATGACGCGCCGGGCGTGGGTGACCCGCGCGCCGAAGGCCTGTCCGATGGCTTGGTGGCCGAGGCAGACGCCGAGGGTCGGCACGCCCGCCTCCGCCGCCGCGTGGGCCAGCCCCAGGAGGCAACCGGCGCGGTCGGGCGTCGAGGGGCCGGGGGAGAGGAGGATGCCGGCGGGGCGGAGGGCCAGGACATCGGCGGGGGGCACCTCGCGGTTGCGGCGGATGACGACCTCCGCGCCGAGGGCGTAGAGGAGGTGGACGAGGTTGTAGGTGAAGGAGTCGTAGTTGTCGAGCACGAAGATCATGGCGGGGCCTTTCGTTTAGCGGAGGTCGAAGCCTTTGGCGGCGAGGCGGACGGCGTTGAAGAGCGCCGCGGCCTTGTTGAGGGTCTCCTCGTACTCGCGGCCGGGGTCGGAGTCGAAGACGATGCCCGCGCCGGCCTGGACGGTGAGGCGGCGGCCGAGGAGCTGGAAAGTGCGGATGGCAATGGCCAGATCCATGTCCCCGGTGTTGGAGAGGTAGCCCACCGCGCCGCCGTAGACGCCGCGCGGGGTGTCCTCAAGGTCGTGGATGAGCTCCATCGCCCGCACCTTGGGCGCGCCGCTGAGCGTGCCCGCGGGGAAGGCCGCGCGCAGGAGGTCGAAGGCGTCGAGGCCGTCGGCCAGCTGCGCGTGGACGTCGGTGACCAGGTGCATGACGTGCGAGTACCGCTCGATGTGCATGAAGTCCTCCACCCGCACGCTGCCCGGGAGGGCGACGCGGCCGAGGTCATTGCGCCCCAGATCCACCAGCATCAGGTGCTCGGCGCGTTCCTTGGGGTCGGAGAGAAGCGCGTCGGCGGCGGCGCGGTCCTGCGCGGGGGTCGCGCCTCGGCGGCGGGTGCCGGCGATGGGGCGCACCGTCGCGCGCCCGCGTTCCAGCCGCACCATCGTCTCGGGGGAGGAGCCGATCAGCGCGAGGTCGCCGTGGCGGAAGAAGAAGGTGTAGGGCGAGGGATTGACCGCCCGCAGGGCGCGGTAGAGCTGGATGGGCGCCACGTCGCAATCCGCCGCGAACCGTTGGGAGAGCACCACCTGGATGCACTCGCCGTCGCGGATGGCCCGCTTGGCGGCCTCCACCCGCTCGCAGAAGGTCTCGCGCCCCATCTCGCTGACCAAGCGTGGGGGCTCGGCCTCCGGCGTCGGCGCGGGGAGCGGCTCGCGCGGCCGGAAGAAGGGCGCCTTCAGGGCCGCCAGGCGACGGAGCCCGGCCTCATAGGCGGCGCGGGGCGAAGGGAAGGCGGCGGGGTCGACCGTCGCCACGGCCATGATGGTGTGGCGGAGATTGTCGAAGGCCAGCACATCGTCCACCAAGAGGAAGAGCGCCTCCGGCGTCGGCGCCGCGCCCTTCGGCGGCGGCAGCGCCTCGAAGCGCCCGGCCATCTCGTAACCCACGAAGCCCACCGCCCCGCCCAACAACGGCGGCAGCCCCTCCCGCCCCACCGGCGCACGCCCAAGGAGCGGCCGCAGCGCCGTCAGCGGGTCGCCCCCGCACGCCAACGCCCGCCCGTCCAGGAAGGGTTTGCCGCCCTCCACCGTGAAGATCCCGCGCGGGGCGAAGCCCAGGAAGGAATAACGGGCGAAGCGCCCACCCTGCCCGCAGCTCTCCAGCAAAAAGCAATCCCGCTCGCCGGCCACGCGCGCCAAGGCGCTCACCGGCGTCTCCACGTCCGCCAACGTCTCATCCGTCAGCGCGATGGGGCGGCCCTGCGCGCACAGCCCCTCGAAGGTCCCATAGTCCATGATTCCCTGCATGATGCCCTCTTTCCACGAAAAAGACCGCGCCCCCGGCGGAAGAACACTCTTCCCTCCGGAGGCGCGGCCATCTGACCAAACAAAAAGGCGACCCGTGGCTAAGCGTGCCGGGGTCGCCGAAACTGTCTTCTGTCTGCCCTATCAGGACGCAACACACTCCGGCGAGTCCCCTCGCCAGAGCCATCGCGCGCTGTTGTGCAGAGCCAATCCGTTCATGACGCCGCCCAAGATAGCACGCCCCGCGCCGCCGTGTCAAGCGTTTTTTGGCGCGGGAGGCGGGTGGTGCCGGCGGGGACTTGGCGGCGCGTGCCGCGGTCGATGACGGTGAGGGGCTGGTCGGTGGTCACGGTGAGGGCGGCGCCG
>CASEMS010000059.1 GCA_949288955.1 uncultured Lentisphaeraceae bacterium | reverse complement strand
GGCCTCGCCCCCCGCCCGCGCGATCGCCGCACGGACGGTCGCGAGCGCGGCGTCGCCCTCTGGGAAGACCGTCCGCCGCACGCGCCCCGAGGCATCCGCGCACGCCTCCGGCACCGTCTCCGGCAACGTCGCGCTCCCTACCACCGCCGTGGCGGGGGAGTCGGTCGGTACCCCCGCCCCCCTCGCCTCCGAGCCCTCCGCGCCCGGCCCCGACGCCCCCATGCGCGGCCACGCCAAGACGGCGCACACACCACCGAGCGCCGCCACGGCGCCCCCCAGCCAACAAAGAGCCTTCGCTTTCATATCCCTTATTCTAGCATACCGCCGCCCACCCCCAACGCCGGGCGTCTCGGCGGCCCGGCGGCCGACGCTTGGGGACTTGGCGGCTGAGTCTCGGTGGATCAGCGGCTGAGTCTCGATGGATCGGCGGCTGATGCAAGGCACCCTGCACCCCCGGGCGCGTCCTGCGGACGCGCCTGCGCGCACGCCGCAGGGGAAGGGGCTTTCGGCGTGGGCACGGTGGAGGGCGATGTGCCGTGCGTGGGCACAAAAAAAGCCCCCTGCCTCGTGTGAGGCGGGGGGCTTTTTCGTTTGCCGCGTGGGGCGGCAGTCAGCGGCGGAGGCCGAGGTCGGCGACCACCTTGCGGTAGGCCTCCTCGTTGCTGCCCTTGAGGTAATCCAAGAGTTTGCGGCGGTTGTTCACCATGCGGATGAGGCCGTAGCGGGAGGCGTTGTCCTTCTTGTTGGCCTTCAGGTGCTCGGTGAGCTGCTCGATGCGCTTGGTCAGCGTGGCGATCTGCACCTCGCTGGAGCCGGTGTCGCGCTCGTGGCGCTGGAACTGCTGACGAATCGCGTTCTTGTCGATCATGGTGTTCATCCTTGTCTAGGGTGCTGACACCTTCCACAGCCGCCCCGACGCCGGGGCTTGCCCGCAACGGGGAACGTATCCTAAGACACGTCGCAGGAAAGTCCGCATAGAATAGCACACCCTTGCCCCGCCGCGCAAGCCGCGCTCAGGCGTCGGGGAGGATGGGGGCGCCGCCGAGGAGGAGGGGGCCGCGGTAGAAGGCGCACCATTGGCCGGGGGTGACGAGGGTTTGGGGGGCGTCGGGGAGGACGGCGCCGTCGGCGTGGAGGGTGCAGGCGAAGGGGGCGTGGTGGTAGCGTGTTACGGCTTGGCAGCGGAGGGGGAAGGTGGGGGGGACGAGCCAGTTGGGCGGGGCGACGCGGAAGGCGGGGGTGAGGAGGGCCTCGCGGGGGCCGAGGGTGAGGGTGTTGCGGGCGCGGTCGAAGGCGACGACGTAGGCGCGGCCGCCGGTGGCGACGCCGAGGCCGCGGCGTTGGCCGCGGGTGTGGTTGGCGAGGCCGGCGTGGCGGCCGATGACGCGCCCGGCGGGGTCGAGGATGTCGCCGGGGGCGGCGGTCTCGGGGTGGCGGCGGCGGAGCTCGGGGCGGTAGTCGCCGTCGGGGAGGAAGCAGACGTCCTGGCTGCCGGCGGCGAGGCGGCGCTCGGGGATGGGGAGGCGCCAGCGGCGGGCGAGGGCGACGACGTCGGCGCGGGTGTGCCCGGCGAGGGGGAGGAGGAGGCCGCGGAGGGCGGCGGGGGGGAGGGCGCAGAGGAAGTAGGTCTGGTCCTTGGCGGGGTCGCGGTGGCGGCGGAGGGTGGGGGCGCCGGTGGCGGGGTCGCGGGCGTGGGCGGCGTAGTGGCCGGTGGCGAGGGGGCCTTGGACGGCGCGGCGGAGGAGGCCGAGCTTGATGCGTGGGTTGCAGAGGCAGCAAGGGTTGGGCGTGAGGCCGGCGGCGTAGGCGGCGAAGAAGGGGGCGACGACGGCGCGCTCGAAGGCGTCGCGGGCGTCGAGCAGGCGCAGGGGCACGCCGAGGGCGTCGGCCAGGGCGGGGACGGCGGGGTCGGGCGCGGCCTCGCGCAGGAGGAGGTGCCAGGCGGTGACGGCGTGGCCGCGGGCCTGGAGGAGGCGGACGCAGACGGCGGAGTCGACGCCGCCGGAGAAGGCGACGGCGACGTTCATCCGAGGGGGAGCTCCAGCTGGCCGGAGATGGTCATCTTGTGGGCGCCGGCGCCGTCGGAGGTGTCGTAGACGCAGAACTTGACGGTGGGGAGGCGGCGGAGCAGGTCGCGCTCGATGTAGTCGCGCACGGCGGCGACGTTGTGGGGGTCGTCGTCGGAGAAGCCGATGGAGATGGGGCGGCGGAGGGCGTCCATGCCGGTGGTCTCGAAGATGTGGACGAGGTGGTCGACGAAGTCCTGGATGGCGAAGCGTTTGCGGCCTTCCTGCGTGGTGATCTGGGGGGCCTCGGCGGCGAGGCGGCGGTCGAAGGCGGGGGAGGTGATGGCGTGGTAGCGGTTGAGGGAGAGGTAGCGGCGGAGGACGGCGGTCTGCGAGGGGAAGGTCTGCACGTGGTCGAAGCAGTAGGAATAGCCGCGCAGGTTGATGAGCATGACCTCGCGCTCGACGGGGGTGAGGACGCGCTCGATGAAGCGCTCGACGCCTTGCCGGAGGGTCTCGGAGGCGTGGCCGCGGGCGGTGACGATGGCGAAGAGGCGCCCCTCGACGAGGGTCTTGCGGAAGGCGGCGAAGCTGGGCGGGGGGCTGCGGCGGCCCTCGGCGATGGCGTCGAGCGCGCGCTCCAGGTCCTCCATGAAGGCGCCTCCGCCCAGCGGCGTGCGGGCGTCCTGGAACTCCACGAAGGCGAGCTCGCGGCGGCCCTGGGGGTAGCGATAGCGCGCGGTGTCCTTGCGGATGACGCTGAAGGTGGCGGTGGAGCAGACGTGCGGCACCCAACGCCCGTGGCTGAGGCGTTCCATGTGGATGCGCGTGGGCATGCAGAGGATGTTGTCGTCCCAGTCGAAGATGTAATACTTGAGGTCGCGCCCGCGCACCGACTCGTTGACCCACACACCGTCGACGTACGCGAGGCGCGCGCCCTCGAAGCGGGCGAGGGCCTCGTCGAGCGGCGAGGGGGCGCGGGGGTGGGGTGTCACCGCATCAGCCCCATGAGGCGTTGGGTGAGCTTGGCGGCGGTGAAGTCGGCGTGGTGGAGGCCGGGGATGGGCGCCAATTCCACGACGTCGCACCCGACGATGGTGCGGGCGGAGGCGATCTCGCGCAGGATGAAGAGCGCGGAGTACCAGAGAAGGCCGCCGGGCACGGGCGTCCCCGTCGCGGGCATGACGGCGGGGTCGAGGCCGTCGACGTCGAAGGTTACGTAGACCTGGCGTGGGAAGCCTTTGGGGAGGATGGGGGAGGGCGGGCCCTTGAGGGCGAGGTCCTCGCCGTCGCAGGCGAAGAGGGTCTTGGGGTGGGCGGCGCGGTAGTCGGCCTCCTCCTTGCAGTAGGCGCGGGTGGCGAACTGGGCGACGGGGAAGCCGAGCTCGTGGCAGCGGCGGAGGACGCAGGCGTGGGAGAGCTTGCTGCCCTCGTATTCGTCGCGCAGGTCGGCGTGGGCGTCGAAGTGGACGATGCCGATCTTGGCGCCGCGCACCTTGTAGGCCATCAGCGCGCCGAGGGTGACGGTGTGCTCGCCGCCGAGGACGACGGGGCGCGCGCCGCAGTCGAGCGCGTGGCCGACGGCCTTCTCGATGGCCTTGAGCCAGGCCTCGGGGTCCTTGGCCTTGGCGGGGGTGGGGCGGACGGGCCGGGTGGTGTGGATGCCGCCCGCGCAGGGGAAGCCGCCGCGCTCGTAGGCCTCCAGCTGGTCGGAGGCCGCGAGGATGGCCGCCGGGCCGTTGGCCGCGCCGGCGCCATAGGAGACGCTCAGCTCCATCGGCACGGGGATGACGTGGAAGGCCGCCTGGTCGGCGGGGGCGGGGGCGTGCTCGGAGCCCAGGAAGGGCGGATACTTGGCGGGCATGGTCATTCCTTTCGGCTGGGGAGGACGAAGCGGCGGCCCACGAGGCTGGCGCGGCGGGTGAAGAAACGCCCCAGCCGCGGCGTGAGGCCGATGGCGCGGTTGATGGCCCAGCCCGAGGCGTTGAGGATGGGCGCGAGGTCGCGGTTGCGCAGGCGAAACCACGCCAGGATGACGCTCGGCACGGAGACGGCCAGAACCACCCCCGCCGCCACCGCGCCCGTCTTCCAGAGCGGCGCGTTTGTTACCGCCGCCGCGATCGCCGCCGCCGCCGAGGCCACGAAGGAGAGCGCGATGCCCAGCGTCGCCACCGAGGCCATCTCCGGCGGCATGGCCGGTTTGGCGGGCTTGGGCGCCAGCGCGGCCACCGCGGCGTCGCCCTTGCCGGCGAGCAGTTTGCGGGCCGTCTCCACGCAGGCCGCGCCGATCCGCCGCCACGGCTCGACGAAGGCCTCCGAGAGGCTGATGGCGTTGATGGCCACGTGGCAGGCCACGGCCTCCCAGTCGCGCCCCTGAAGGTCGAAGAAGACGCCGCGTTTGCCCACCGTCAGCGCACCCGTCGCGCCCGCCGTGAAGACGGCCAGGATGGTGCTCCCCGCCTCGCCCTTCCGCTCCAACGCGCAGTAGACCAGGCAGCAGCGCGACCCCTCGGCGGCCTTGGCGTGCGCCGCGGCGTCGCCCTCCACGGGGAAGCAGAGGCGGCAGCACCGACCGTCCATGAAGAGCGTCCCCGTCAGGAAGAGCGGGTCGGCCATCGGCGGGTAGAGGTCGGCCACGTTCACGAAGTTGCGCAGGAAGCGCAGGAAGCCCTCGCGCAGGGTCAGGAAGCGTTCCAACGCATCGAAGGTCGCGCGGAGGGGGGCCTTTGCCTCCTCCGCGTCGATGAGCCGCGCCAACTCCGCGCGGAGGGCGGGGTCGGCGAGCCGGGCGATCCCCTCGGCGTCGCCCCAATCCACGGTGTCGAAGAAGGCCTTTCGCTCGCCGGGCGGGCAGGTCTCCGTGCCGTCGTACCACGCCATCAAGGGGGCAAAGCGACCGTACAGCGCGTGCCACGCCTTCGGGGTGAGCACGGCGTCGTCGCGCCCCGTCCACTTCGCGAGGCGTTCGGCGGCCCACCTCCACGCGGGGTTGAGGCCGCCGCGCAGGGGCAGGCCGGTGGAGTCCGCCGAAGGGAGGGCGAGCGGGGCCTCGCGCAACGGCTTGGCGGGGTCGCGGGGGGGCGGGGTCGCGGCCGGGTCGTAACGCAACGTCTCGCAGGCGAGGAAGTAATCCGCGACGGATTGGCGCAGCGCGGCGAAGGCGACCGCGTCCTCATACGTCCAGTCGCCTTTCGGGAGCGCGGCGCGCCAAGCCAGGACACGGTCGGTGAGGGCGCACGCGGACTCGAAGTCCTTGCGGCTCAGCGTCTCCGCATCCTCTGGGCTCGGGCAGAGGCGCCGGAAGGTTTCCGCCATGCCGCAGAGCGGCGGTTGCCCGGGGGCGCATAGGCGCGTCTGCCGCGCCTCCCCGAGCGCCGCCGCGGTCACCGGCGTGCCGTCGGGGGCGATTTGGGCGAGGAGGTCGGCGAGGGCTTTGCCCTCCGGCGTGTCGGCGCGGAGGTCGTCGGGGACGAGCCCCGCGAAGGGGAGGAAGAGACGATCGAAGGAGGCGAGGCGGGGGCGGAGCCAGTCGATGGCCGCCAACACCTCGGGCACGCGCACGCGGCCATCGCCGTTGCCGTCGAGGAGGGCGGCCACGGGGTCTTCGCGCCCCGGGAGGGCGGTGGGGCGGGAGAGGACGATCCAGCCGGTGCGGTCGAGGTCCGCCAGCCACTCCACGTCGGCCCCCCGGAGCAGGGCGGGCTGCGGGGTGCGGGCGGCGCGGAAGAAGGCGTGGCGGTGCATGGGCGGCCTCAGCGGAGCGTGGCGCAGAAGTCGGCCATGCGGCGGAGGCCCTCGGTGATGTTGGCCTCGGAGCAGGCGTAGCTCAGGCGCACGCAGTTGTCGTCGCCGAAGGCCACGCCCGGCACCACGGCCACGTGCCGCTCCTCCAGGAGGCGCTTGGCGAAGGTCAGCGAGTCCATGCCAAAGGCCGAGACGTCGGCGAAGACGTAGAAGGCGCCCTGCGGCTTGGGGCACTTCACGCCGGGGATGGCGGAGATCAGGCCGTGGATGAGGTCGCGCCGCTTGGCGAAGGCCGCCACCATCGTTTGCACGTCGGGCTCGGCCTCCTTGAGCGCGGCGAGGGCGCCCCACTGGGCGAAGGTGTTGGGCGCGCTGGCCATGTGGCTTTGCAGGGCGGCGAGCGCCTTGGCGAAGGGCTTAGGCGAGGCCGCGTAGCCCAGACGCCAGCCGGTCATCGCGTAGGTCTTGGAGAAGCCGTTGGCCGTGATGGTGCGCTCATAGAACGCCGGGCCGAAGGAGGCCATCGAGGCGTGCGCCACCTCGCCGTAGACCATGCGCTCGTAGATCTCGTCGGAGACCACCCACAGGTCGTGCTTGATGGCCACCTCGCCCAACGCCCGCAGCTGCTCGGGCGTGTACATCATGCCTGTCGGGTTCGAGGGCGTGCAGATGACCACCGCCACCGTCCGCGGCGTGATGGCCGCCTCCAGCTCCTCCGGCGTCATCAGGAAGTGGTCCTCCACGCGCGTCCGCACGAAGACGGGCGTGCCCCCGGCCACGCGCACCATCTCGGGGTAGGAGAGCCAGTAAGGCGCGGGGATGACGACCTCGTCGCCGGGCTTGAGCATCGTCAGGAAGACCTGCGAGAGGGCGTGCTTGCCGCCGTTGGCGATGAGGATCTGGCCCGGCTCGTAGGCGACGTGGTTGGCCGTGGACAGCTTCTCGCACAGGGCCTCGCGCAAGGCGGGGAGCCCCGCGGCCGCCACATAACGCGTCTTGTTCGCGGCCAAAGCCTCGGCGCACGCGCGCTTGATGCATTCGGGCGTGTCGAAGTCCGGCTCGCCCGCCGCGAAGGCGCACACCTGCACGCCCTGGGCCTTCAGCTCGGCCGCCTTGCTCGAGATGGCCAAGGTGGCGGAAGGCGGGATCGCCGCGACGGTGGGGTTCAGCTGCTTCATGTTGTTCCTCTCTCTCTGCGGGCGGCCCAATCCGCCCCAAAACCCACCTATCATAGCACACGCGCCCGCCCCGCGTCGCACGGCCCCGCCTTTTCGCCGGGACCCGCCGGGAAACGACGGCCGGGCGGATGTGCTACACTATGCGCCGATTCTCAACCCA
Source organism: uncultured Lentisphaeraceae bacterium (assembly GCA_949288955.1). Taxonomy (GTDB): domain Bacteria; phylum Verrucomicrobiota; class Kiritimatiellia; order RFP12; family DVOR01; genus Spyradenecus. The sequence continues at coordinate 6,136 of CASEMS010000059.1, read as the reverse complement.
ACTGGAGTGACACCATTATGGCATTGGTTTTGGACGATCTCAAAGGCATGGTCGCGGGCACCTGCGTCTCCGGCGGCCTCGATTCCCGCACCATCGCGAAGGTGATGATGGAGCACGGCGTCAAAGTCATCGGCTTCACCGGTGGCATTGGCCAGCCCGACGAGAAGGACATCAACGACGTGGCCAAGCGCATGGCGCCCACCGGCATCGAGACCGTCATCGTCGACCTGCGCGACGAGATGGCCGACGCCTGCCTCGAAGCCATCAAGTGCCAGGCGATGTACGACGGCGGCTACTGGAACTCCACCGGCATCGGCCGCGCCGTCACCATCAAGGGCCTCATCCCCGAGATGAAGAAGCGCGGCGTCCAGGTCCTCGTCCACGGCGCCACTGGCCGCGGCAACGACCAGATGCGCATCGAGCGCTACACCAACGTCTTCGCCCCCGAGATGAAGGTCTACTCCCCCTGGCGCGACGCCGGGCTCCTCAAGCAGTTCCCCGGCCGCACCCAGATGGTCGACTACCTCGCCCAATTCGGCATCGTCGCCTTCGCCGGCGGCAAGAAAAAATACTCCACCGACGCCAACATGGCCGGCCTCTCCCACGAGGCCGAGGACCTCGAGAGCATGGAAACCTCCATGACCATCGTCGAGCCCACCATGGGCGTCTGGCCCTGGCAGGCCCCCGACAAGCCCGAGCAGGTCACCATCCGCTTCGCCAAAGGCCGCCCCGTGCAGATCAACGGCAAGGACGTCACCCCCCTCGAAGCCATGATGCAGGCCAACGCCATCGGCGGCCGCAACGGCATCGGCATGAAGCACGCCCTCGAGAACCGCATCATCGGCACCAAGAGCCGCGGCGTCTACGAAGCCCCCGGCATGGAGCTCCTCGGCTCCGCCATCCGCTACGTCTACCAAGCCACGATGGACCGCCGCGCCACCCTCTTCTTCATGCAGCTCTCCAAGCTCATCTCCGACCAGATCTACGACGGCCGCTACTACGACCCCACCACCGTCGCCGCCCGCAACGCCGTCGACACCCTCGCCCAATACGCCGACGGCACCGTCACCCTCAGCCTCTACAAAGGCAACATCCTCTTCGACGCCCTCCACCGGCTGCCCCCACACCATCTACAACGAGGCCGACTCCTCCATGGAAGCCTCCGACGGCGTCAACCCCGTCTCCTCCCAAGGCTTCGCCGAGATCCAGTCCGTCGAGGCCCGGATGCTCGCCCTCTCCGGCCAGATCGCCGGCAAGTAAGCGCACCAAGACGGCAAAAAAAGCCCCGGCCTGCACAGGTCGGGGCTTTTTTTGTGCCCGCCACGCTCGTAGACGCGAAGGCAAAAAAGGGGGCCGGAGGTGATCCTCCGCGGCGTAATCTGCCCGATTCGGGTGGGGGAAGGAATCGGCATGCCAGGCAGAGGGCCTCCGGCCCAGGGTCAGTGCGGTGGTGGTGGGGTGGAGTAATCCGCACTGACCGATAAGAAAGATAGCACACCCCTACGAAGAAAGTCAACGCCTTTTTTGCCGCCACGTGCCAAAGGCCAAATCGCACGATGGAAAAGCCCGGCGAAAAAGAGGCGAGGGCGCCCCCCACAGAGGCGAAAAATCCGCCAAAGACGCCGCCCTGCCCACCCTCACCCCCCGCCCCAAAATGGATCAGCCCCCGCCCCAACGTCGATCAGCCCCCGACCTAAAGTGGATCAGCCGCTAAGCCAAAATGGATCAGCCCCCGACCCGAGGTGGATCAGCCGCTGATTCGAGGTCGATCAGCCGCTAAGCCGGGGTGGGGAGGGTGCCGTGCTCCCTCCACCAGGCAGTCCTGTCGGCGGCAGCCGACCCCCAATCTGCCCCAATCCGCGCAATCCGCGGTTCCCCCCTCGCCGTCCATCCGGTCCTGCGCGGGCCACGCCCGCGCTCCCCTTTGTGCCCGTTGTGTTCCTTGTGATTGTCCCCCATCCTCCTTCGTGCGCCCCCGTGTCCCCCTCCGTGAGCCTCTGTGGTCTCCCCCTCGCCGTCCATCCAGTCCCGCGCGGGCCCCGCCCACGCCCCCTTTGTGGCCTTTGTGCCCGTTGTGATTGCCCATCCCCGTCGTGCTTCGTGTCCCCCCGTGCCTCCCCTTCGTGCGCTTTGTGATCTTCCCCGCGTCGTGCCAGACGTGCTTGGCGTTGCCCGCGCCCTCCTTTTCCCCGAACACGACTGCCTAGGGCGACCTTGGCGGGTCCCCAAAAGGTGTAACGATAGCGCAATAGAAATCGCGAAAAGTGTAACAATAGCGCAATAGATTCGCGGATCCAGGCGGAATCCAGTCGGGGCAAGCCTTTTTGAGACCCCCTTAGCGCAATAGAAAAACCGAAAATGTGCGACGATAGCGCAACAGGCTCCCGGATTGTGCTACGATAGAGACCGAAAGGAACACGTGGGCATGACGCGGACAGAATGGGAGCAGGTTCTTGCTGAGCAGCGCGAGGAGGTCGCCGGATGGGCGGAGGCCGACATCATCCCCCGCGCCGAGGAACGGTTGGTGCGCTTGGACAGCGACCTTGCCCAAGTGGTGCTTGGCGTGCGCAGAAGCGGCAAATCGACCCTCTGCCATTCGGTGTTGCGCAAAAGCGGGCGTACCTTCGCCTACGTGGACTTCGACGACGAGCGTTTGGCGGAGGCCACCGGGAGGGATCTCAACGTCATGTTGGAGACCCTGTATAAGCTTTATGGGGACTTCCAGTGCCTCTTCCTCGACGAGATTCAGAACATTCCGGAGTGGTATCTTTTCGTCAATCGGCTGCTACGGCGCGGGATCCGGGTCTTGGTCACCGGCTCCAACGCCAAACTGTTGGGCGGCGAGCTGGCCACCCATCTCACCGGGCGTTACAATCCCATCGCGCTGCTCCCCTTTTCCTTCGGTGAGTATTGCCTGGCGCACGGCGTCGATGCGGGAAGCCCCACCACCTGGGCCGTGGGCGCCCGCCGTGCCGCCCTGGATGCCTACCTGCACGACGGTGCCTTCCCGGCCCTCGCCCGGCCCGGCGCACCCGATGCGCCCAAATACCTGGAGGCCTTGACAAACGCCATTCTGGAGCGCGACATCCGCCAACGCTATCACCTACGCCACGCCGCACCCTTCCGGACATTGGCGCACTACCTGCTCGACATCGCCCCCACCATCCTCAACTACGCCGCCATCCGCAACCGCCTCGCGCTGAGTTGTTCCCCCAACACGCTTGCCGCCTACGTTTTCTACCTCAAGCAGGCCTACCTTCTGCGAGGGCTCCTCCGATGGTCCCCCAAAAGCCACCTGCGTCTGCGCGGCGAGAAAATCTATCCCGTCGACGTCAGCCTCATGAGCAACCGTCGGGATGCCTTCGCCGGCGAGAACCTCGGATGGCGCCTCGAAACCGTCGTCTTCCTGGAACTGCTTCGTCGTGCCAGCCCCAAAAGCGACGCTGTCTACTACTATCAGGACGCGCGTAACGAGGCGGACTTCGTCGTCTGCCACGGTCGCTCCCCCTTGGCCGTCGTGCAGGTCGCCTACACCCTCGAAACCCCCAAGGTCAGAGCCCGCGAACTGCGCGGCGCCGTCGCCGCCGCGAAAGCCGTCGGTTGCCGGGAGGCTTGGGTCGTCACCCACCACGAACGCGAGGAAATCACCTTTGGCGGCCTCCCCATCCACATCGTCCCCGCCCACGATTGGCTTATCGCTCGCGACTGATCCCCCCGTCGCCCTTTGTGGACTTTGTGTCCGTTGTGATTGTTTTTCCGTCGTGCCGCCGTGCTTGGCGTGTCGGGTGGGGCGACAATCAGCCAACCGGCCCGTCCTTTGGTATAGTGGAGGTATGGGAACGAAAGGCCGAATCCTCTTGCACACCTGTTGCGGCGTCTGCGCGTCGCATTGCGTCCGTGTGCTCAAGGAGGAGGGTTGGGAGCCGCTTCTTTTCTTCTTCAATCCCAACATCCACCCGCACGCCGAATATCTCCGCCGACGTGAGGCCGCGCAGGCCTTGGCGCGCGCCGAGGGCATCCCGCTCGTGGAGGATGCGCCCGACCACGCGGCGTGGCGCGAGGCGGTGGCCGAGGGCTTCGAGGCGTGCCCTGAGGGTGGGGCGCGGTGCGCGCGGTGCTTCCGGTTCTCCTTGGCGCGGGCGGCGGCGCGGATGGGGGAGTTGGGCTGCGCGGCCTTCACCACCAGCCTCACCGTCTCCCCGCACAAGCGCAGCGCCCTCATCCACGCCATTGGCCGCGAGGTGGGGGGCGCCGCCTTCGCGCCCTACGATTTCAAGAAGCGCGGCGGCTTCCAGGATTCCAACCGCCGCGCCGCCGAGTTGGGGCTTTACCGGCAGATTTACTGCGGCTGCGAGTTCTCCGCGCGCCACCGCGACCCCTTCGCTGTCGCCATCCTGGGGCTGGGCTACCGCGGCGGCGTCTACGCCCGTTGGGCGTTGGCGCACCCCGGCGACCTGCGGGTGGCGGCCATCGCCGAGCCGGACCCCGCCCTCCGCGCCGCCTGGGCCGCGCGGTTGGGACTGGGTGCGGGGCAGGTCTTCGCCGACTGGCGCGACGCGCTTGGCGTGCCGGGGTTGGAGGGCGCCATCGTGGCCCTGCCCGACCGCCTTCACTTCCCTGCGGCCCGGGAGGCCCTCGCACGGCGGCTGCACCTTCTGCTGGAGAAGCCCGCCGGCGCCACCTGGGAGGAATGCGTGGGGCTGGACGCGGCCGTCCGCGCCTCCGGCCGCCTCGTCCAAGTGGGGCACATCCTTCGCTTCACCCCTTACTACGCCAAGATCGCCGAGTTGGTGCACGGCGGCACGCTCGGACGCCTGGTGAGCATCCAACATTTGGAGCCGGTGGGTTACCGCAAAGCCGCGCACGCCTTCTGCCGAGGGCCGCTGGGGCGCACCGCCGCCTCCACGCCGATGATCGTGCAGAAGTGCAGCCACGACTTCGACCTCTTCGCCTGGTGGGTGGGCGCGCCCTGCCTCTGCGTGCAGTCCTTCGGCGGGCTGCGCCACTTCCGCCCCGATTGCGCGCCCCCCGGCGCGGCGGCGCGTTGCCTCGACTGCCCCGCCGCCATCGAGCGCGCCTGCCCCTTCTCGGCCATCAGGCTCCTACGCGAGGGCGCCGACCTGCGTTATGCCCTGCCCGACCCCTCCACCGAGGGCATCGAGGCCGCCCTCCGCGGCCCCTATGGCCGCTGCGTCTACGCCGGCGGCAACGACGCCGTCGACCACCAGACCGTCAATCTCCTCTTCGCCAACGGCGTCACCGTCCAACACTGCATGGAGAGCTACACGTGGGGCCGCGACCGCGAGACGCGCCTCTGCCTCACCGACGGCGAGATCGTCGGCGACGCCCGCACCCTCACCATCCGCCGCTTCTCCGACCGCCGCGCCTGGCGATGGGACGCCGCGCTCGAAGCCGGCGGCCCCACCCACGAAAGCTCCTATGTGCTGGGCAACGACGGCATCCTGCGCGATTGGGTGGAGACCCTGCGCACCCTCCCCCCGGCGCATTACCCCGCCCGTTTCCACGCCAGCATCCAGGCCCACGCCATGGCCTACGCCGCCGAGGCCTCCCGCCTCGCGGGGGGGCGCGCCATCCCCATCGCCGCGCTCTGACGCGCACAGGCAGGGCGGCCCCCGCCCGCTCACAAGGCGAAAGGCTGCGGGAAGAGCGCGCCCAAGGTCGTCCGCGTCGGCGGCACGGAGGGGTCGGGCGTGGCAAGGAGGATGGGCAGCGCGCCGTCGCAGAACTCCGCCAACGCCTGGCGGCAGGCGCCGCAGGGCGGCGTGGGACGCGAGGCGACGAGCGCCAATGCGGCGAAGGCGCGGCACCCGCGGGCGACCGCATGGAAGAGCGCGTTGCGCTCGGCGCAGAGCGTGAGGCCGTAGGAGGCGTTCTCGACGTTGCACCCCGCGTAGATCCGCCCATCGGCGCCGAGGAGGGCCGCGCCGACGGCGAAGCGCGAGTAGGGCGCGTAGGCGTTTTGGGCGGCCTCGCGCGCGGCGGCGAGCAGATCGGCCTCGGTCATGGCCTGGCCTCCTGGCGCGGGAGGCGGGTGGTGCCGGCGGGGACTTGGCGGCGCGTGCCGCGGTCGATGACGGTGAGGGGCTGGTCGGTGGTCACGGTGAGGGCGGCGCCG
>CASEMS010000058.1 GCA_949288955.1 uncultured Lentisphaeraceae bacterium | reverse complement strand
GTAGGGCATGAGGTTGTTGGGGATGCCGTTGGGGTTCTCGCCGATGCGGCCGCTGGGGTGGGCGCCGACGGGGTTGAAGTAGCGCAGGAGCATGACGCCCAGGTCGGGCTCGGCCGCGTGGACGTCGGAGAGGACGCGTTCGAGGAAGAGCTTGGTGGCGCCGTAGGGGTTGAGCGCGCCGGTCTTGCAGTGCTCGTCCAGCGGCACCTTCTCGGGCATGCCATAGACGGTGGCCGAGGAGGAGAAGACGATGTTGCGGCACCCGTACTGCTTCATCAGCTTGAGCAGGTTGAAGGTGCCGGTCATGTTGTTGTGGTAGTAGAAGAGGGGCTTGGCGACGGACTCGCCGACGGCCTTGAGGCCGGCGAAGTGGATGACCGCGTCGTACTTCGCCAGCTTGAAGACGCCTTCGAGCGCGTCGTAGTCCAGCAGGTCCACCTTGTGGAAGTTGGGGGCGCGGCCGGCGAGCTCGGCGCCGCGGCGGACGGCCTCCTCCTGCGAGTTGTAGAGGTTGTCGACGATGGTTACGTCGTAGCCCGCCTGGAGCAGTTCGATGACGGTGTGGGTGCCGATGTAGCCGGCGCCGCCGGTGACGAGGATGTGCATGGTGCTTCCTTTCTTACCATTCCGCGTTGAAGGCCACGGAGCTCTCGCCCGGCTGCAACGGCGTGGCGAGCAGGGGCTCGCCCGCGTAGAGCCGCGCGATGTCCGCGGACAACGTCTCCCAATTAGGATACCGCAACGTGCGGTCTTTCGCAAGCATTCGGTTGAGCATCAGCGCCAAGGCCCGCGGCAGGGTGGGGGCGAGCGCCCGCGGATCCCGCGCGAAGTTGGGGCCGATGTGCGCGTCCACCACCTGCTGGTCGGTCTTCCCGGGGAAGAGGACGCTCCCCGTGAGCAGGTGGTAGGCCGTGGCGCCGAGCGAGTAGATGTCGGCCCGGCCGTCCAGGTCGGGCAGGTCGTAGATCTGGTCCGGGCTCATGTAGGCGGGGGTGCCCATGATCTCGCCGTTGCTGTCGGCCCCGCGCGCCGCGGTGAGGAGCGAACGCGAGACGCCCAGGTCCATCACCTTCACCGTCCCGTCCGCGTCCACCATCAGGTTGTCGGGCTTCAGGTCGCAATGCACCACGCGGAACTTCGCCCACGCGTACTCCAACGCCGCGGCCACCGACTCCAGGATCACCATCACGTCCCCCACCGCCACCTGCCCCTTGCGCCGCAGGTAATGCGCGAAGGTGTAGCCCTCCACCAGCTCCATGACGAAGTAATAGAGCCCCGCCGTCTCCCCCACGTCGTAGACCCGCACGATGTTGCGGTGGCGGAAGCGCGCGCAGGCCTTCGCCTCGTTCAGGAAGCGCCCCACGTCCTCCTCCGTCCGCACGAAGTCCGCGTCCAGCACCTTCACGGCCACCTCGCGGCCCGTCGAGGCCTGGCGCGCGCGGTAGACCGTCGCCGTCCCCCCCTGCCCCAGCACGGAGAGGAGTTTCAGCCCGGGCAAGGTTACGCCGTCGTCACTCATCCAACACCACCGTCAGGGCCAGCAACGCATAGCTCGTCGCCAACGCCGGGTCCCCCTCCCAATAGCGGTTGCTCGTGTTCACCCACGAGCCGTCCGGCTTCTGCCGCGCCACCAACGCCTTCGCCAGCTCCTCGCGCCAATCCACCTCCGAGCCATCCTCCAGCTTCAGCCGCCCCACCTGCGCCGCGTCCAACGCCCGCGCCAGCACGTCGTAATAGAAGTACAGCCCTTGGTTGCCCTGCCCCGCGTTCTCTTCCAGCGACCAATGCTTCCCCAGCCACTGATAGGCCGAGCGCACCCGCGGATCCTCCCGCGAGAGCTGGCAGTGCAGCATCGCCAACAGCCCCGCGTAGGTCATCGAGCCATAGGAGCGCAAGGCCTCCTTCCCCTCCGCGCCCCCTCGCGGCGTCTCCCGGTTGTACACGAAGCCACCCGCGTCCGCCCCCTCCGTCTGCTGCATCGAGAGCACATACTTGCGCGCCTTCGCCCAATCGATGTCCACCTTCTTCTGGCCTGCCGGGCGCAGCTCCTCCACATCCGCCGTCAGGCGCATCGCCTCCACCGCGTAAAAGGTGTTGTTCAGATCCGTGTAGGCCCGCGGCGAGCTCTTGTCATAGCCGAAGCCGCCCTCATGCAAGCCCTCCGTCTCGATCTGCGTACTCGCCACGTAGGCCCGCGCCGCCAGCAACACCTGCGCGTGGCGCGTCTTGCCCCCCGCCGCGTGCAGCGCCGTCAGGCACAGACACGTGTTGTAATTCCCCAGCCCTCCGCCCCGACGCCCCGGGATCGGCACGTAGATCCCACCATCCGGCTGCGCGCACGAGACGATGTACTTCTCCGCCTTCTCCAACGCCGCCGCGTTCGCCGGATCCTTGCCCCGCGCCATCGCCCACACCGCCAACGCGCTCATCCCCGGGAAACGCCGGTCCGACCAGCTCCCATCCGCCTGCTGCGCCCCCCGCAGCCACGCGAAGCCTCGCCCCAACGCCGCCTCCGCCGCCGACCGCGTCGCCGCCGTCAGCGCCCACCCCTGCGCCGCCAACGCCGCGCAAGCCATTGCCAAAAGAATCCGTCTCATGCCGTAACTATAGCAAAAAAGCCTCCGCGCTTGCGCGCGGAGGCTTTAGATTGGGGCGAAAGACGGGGCACGATCCCGCGACAACCAGATCCACAATCTGGGGCTCTACCAACTGAGCTACTTTCGCCAAAACGCCGCACAAGATAGCAAACTCACGCCCGCCCGTCAAGCGAAATCTCGCCGCCCTTCGCGGCGTCGGCCCTTCTGGGCACGAAAAGGCCCCCGCCTGGACTGGCGGGGGCCTTTTTTTGTTCGCCGTTCGGCGGCGCTCAGCGCACCATCGCGCGGGTGGTGCCGTCGGGCGCCGTGAAGGTCGCCAGGTTGCCGTGGCGGGCGAAGGTGCCGATGACGGCGCCATCCTGGGAGGCCACGATGCCCTCGGCGGTGGGGGTCAGCGTGCAGGTCTGCCCCTGGTAGGCCAAGGTGGCGGTGCCGTCGCCGTTGGGGGTGATCGTGTAGGGGTTGCCCTGCGTGTCGGTGCCGGCCACCAAGCTCTGCAACGGGTTCTCTCCCGTCCAGAAGTCGATGGAGTTGAAGACGATCACGTCGGCGAAGAGGGAGATCCCGTAGACGGGGATGATGTTGAGGCCGAGGAAGATCAGCTCGTTGATCTACTCGTTGTCGCTGGCGCTCTTGTTCCACTTCAGGATGCCGTTGAACATGCAGAAGGAGTGCGACTTGCCGATGCACCCGGTGGTCGCGGCGGCGAGGGTGAGCGCCGCCACCGTAAGGAATGTGGCTTTCTTCATGGGGGGAGTCCTTTCGTGTTGCATGACTCCCGGGCGGGGTCGCCGCCCGGGGTGGGGGGATGGGCGCGGCGCGCTCAGAGAAGGGCTGTGCGGGTGTTGCCCTGCGCGTCGGTCATCGTCAGGAGGGAGCCCTGGACGGAGCAGGCGAGGGCGTTACCCTGCGCGTCGGTGAGGGTGTAGGTGTTGGCGTCCTGGCGGGTGAGGGTGAAGGTCTCGCCGGTGGCGTTGCTCTTCACGAGGAGGGTGTCCGCGTTCAGGCGGGTCACCGTGGCGTTGGCGGTCTGGATGTTGTTGATGGGGTTCTTGTCGATCCAGAACTCCACGGAGTTGAAGAAGATGGTGTCCACCGTGAAGGCCGCCGCATAGATGGGGATGATGCAGGCGACGAGGTAGCAGACCTCATCCGTCCAGCGGTTCTCGAAATCGGTGTGCCAACGGTGCACCGCCTGCACCAACTGGAAGGAGCCGGTGCACCCGGTGGCGAGCAACGTGAGCGCGGCGACCGCGCCGTAGATCATCTTCTTCATCGTCTTCCCTTTCATCGAGGTCTGTCAATCACAATGACGGCGTTAGTATGGCATATTCCCGCGTGGCTTGCAAGCCGTCCGCCGCGTCAGGGCGCGCTGGCGCGCGCGCCGAAGAGCAGCGTGTCGCGGCCCTCCGGCAACGGGAGGGCGAAGGTGGCCGTGCCGCCCTCGACCGTGGGGGCGTCCGCCAAGGCGCCGTCGGCGAGGGTTCCGTCCGCGCCCACCTCCGCGAGTGTGACGGAGACGCCTTGGGCGAAGGCCGCCTCCGCGCCGCCGGGGCCGCGCACCCGCACGGTGACGGTGGCCTGCCCGTCGGCCACGGCGAGGGCCTCGATGCCGAAGGCGTAGCTTACCGTGAGCGTGCCCGCTTCCGGCGAGGCCGAGAGGATGCCCTCGAAGCATTGCAGGGCCTCCCAGGTCGGGTCCTTGACCGCGGGGTCGAAGCCCACCTTGACCGTGCCGGAGAGACCCTGCCCGCGGGCGAAGCCGAGGAGGATCCGCTCCTGCTCGGGGGTCAGGGCGGGGGCACCCTCCGCCACCGCTAGGCGCAGATCCGGCGTGACGACGTAGAGCCCGTCGGCGTAATCCACCTTGTAGCCTTCGGGCGCGGTGAACGACACGCCTTCGGCGGCGCGGAGCACGGGCAGGCCGGAGCCGTCCTCGGGGAAGTCCAGGGCGGAGAGGTCGAGCGCGCACGTGCCGGAGACCGCGCCCACGAGGGTGGGCACCGTGCCGGGGAGGGGGCGCAGGGTGGCGCCCTCGCCGAAGGTTACGTCGCCCGCGATGACGCCGCCGCCGGCGAGCGTGCCGGTGAGGGTCATGCCCTGCTCGACGACGATCGGGAGCGGCGCGGGCACGCCGAGGGTTCGCGGCATCCATGCGTAGGTGGGCCAGGCGAGCGCCTCCTCGGCGGAGACGCGCTGGGTGTCCACGGTCCTCCATGTCTGGCCATCGTCGCTGACTTTGAGTGTCCAAGCGATCGAAGGTGGGGGCGTTGCCCTCGCCCAGGTCGATGGTCAGCGTGAGGTCGTCATAGACGGTCTCGGCGGTCTCCCAGAACCACTTGCTCGTCAGGTCGCCGTCGATGAGGCAGCTGGCGGGATGGACGCTTTCCGGGAGCGTCAGGGGGATGGTCGCGCCCGGCTCCACGGTGAGCGTGTCGAAGGTGGCCGTGCCGACCGTCAGCGACGCGCCGCCGCAGAGGTTGACGGTTCCCGTCACCGTGCCGCTGTTGGCGAAGGCCTCGCGGACGTTCAGTGATACGCCGTCCAAGGTCAGCGCACCGCCGGCCTCGATGGTGATGTCGCCCCGGCCGAAGGCCTCGGCGTCCGCAACGCGCACCTCGGAGGCGATGACGGTGCCGCCGGTGTGCGTGCCGGGTTTGTTCACATGGATGCGGTTGCCGGCGTCGGCGAAGCGGAGCCGCAGCGTGCCGCCCTCCTCGGCGATGGGGCAGTCGAGGGAATAGAGTTTGGAGGCGCCCGCGTCGAAGACGAGCAGGCCGTGGCCGGTGATGCCGCCGCAGAGGGAGGCGCGCTCGCCGTTGGCGGCGCCTTGGATGTGCGCGGCGGAGCCGTCCGTCCCGTCGTTGGCGACGCGGATCTGGGCGTCGAAGCGCCGCTGCGCGCCGTCGGCGCCGTTGTTCAGGCGGAGGATGCCGCCATTGCGCAGGGTGAGGGTGGCCGCCGTGTCGGTGACGGAGAGGGCGGCGCCGGTGAGCTGGACGACGCCCGTGCCCTCCGCGACCAGGTGGGGGATGGCCGTGTATTCGCCCGCCTCATGCAGGCTCAGCGTCCCCTCCCGCGTGACGATGGTGGGGCCGCCGGTGGTGGACGTGGGCAGCTGCAAGGTGCCCACGCCGATCTTGGTGAGCGTCCCCTCGCCGGCGAGCAGGGGGAGCGTCTCGTTGATCCCGTCGTCGATCGAGTAGGTCAGCGTCCCCGCGAGGGTGGTGGCCTCGGTCAGGCGCAGGACGGTCGAGTCGCTTGCGACGGCGCCTTCCACCGTCAGGGCGTGCGGCATGAACCAATCGCCCCCCGCCAAGGTCAGCGTGTGCCCGGAGTCGGCCACCGTGAGGGCGCCGAGCCGCCCGGCGGGGCCGTTCTCCGGCCGCAGGGTGGCGTCCTCCGCGGCCGTTACGGTGAGGGTCGTCTCCGCGGGGTCCAGGGTCTTCCATGCCTCCGGCGCGACGGCGCGGCCCTCGGCGTCCCGCCACTCGGCCTCCGTCCACGCGGTCTCGCCCGCAAGGGTGGCGGTGAAGGCGCGGCCCAGCGTGGGGGCCAGCCAGTAGACGCCGTTGGCGTGGCGCACCTCGTAGCCCTCGGGAATGCCCGTGAAGGCCAGGCTGCCCTTGGCGGCGCGGAGCGTCGGCACGATGGGCGTCGCGTCCAGGAGGTCTTGGCCGCCCGTGAGCGCCACCGTGCCGGAGACGGCGCCGGTCACGGTGGGCGCGGAGCGCCCGTCGGGCGCCAAGGCGGAGCCCTCCTCGAAGGTTACGTCGCCCGCGATGACGCCGCCGCCGGCGAGCGTGCCGGTCTCGGTGACGGTCATGCCCTCCTCGCCCAGCGCGAGCGTCACGGGGGCGAGGGGCGCGAAGGCCTGCCCCATCCACGCCTCATGGGGCCAGAGGAGGGCCTCCTCGGAGGGAAAGTCCTGTGCGTCGAGGGTGTGCCATGTCTGGCCGTCGGCGCTGACCTCGAACGTCCAACGGCGGGGGTTGCGGCCGTTGCGGTCGGCCATCGCCAGGCGGTAGCCGTCGAAGGTGAGGGTCTTGCCCTCGCCGGCGTCGAGGGTGAGCGTGCAGCCCTCGAACTCCGGCTCCCAGGGTTCGTCCTTGGCGGTCTCCCAGAACCATTTGGTCCCGGGGTCGCCGTCGATGAGCGCGTCGTCGGAGGCGCCTGCGTAGGCCTCGCCCCAGGAGGCTTGGATGGTGGCGCCCTCCCAGGCGACGGGCTGGCCGCCGAGGAGGAGCTGGAACTCAGCGATGGCGATGCCCTTGTTGTTGCGCCCGCCGACGACGGTCGCGGTGGGGGTCAGGCGCACATAGCGGGCCGACACCGTGGGCGCGGGCAGGGCCAGCGTGCCGGCGACGGTGGCCGACGCGGCCTCCAGGCGGCCGACGCCGAAGGTGACGTCCGGGCCCTTCAGCGCAAGCGTCCCCTCGGAGGCCCCGATCGTGAGCGCGCCACGCGGGTGGTCGCCTCCCGCAAGGCCAGCGTGCCGCCCTCGGCGCCCGCCGTGAGCGTGGCCGCCATCCCGGCGGCCTGCGGGAGATCTCAGAACTCAGGCGACACGGCGCTCTGGCCGGCGTCCGCCCAGCCCGCCCCCGCCCAGTCGGCCTCGCCCGCGATGGTGGCGGCGAGCGGAGCCTCCAAGGCGCTGCGGAGCCAATAGACGCCGCCCTCATAGGCCGTCTTGTAGCCCTCGGGCGCGATGGGCGTCAGCCCCTCGGGCGCGGCGATCACGGGCAGGTTCGTCGTCTGGGAGAGCAGGCCCTCGGGCACGTCGAGCCTCGGCGCGCCCGTGGCCGTGCCGACGATCGTGGGGTGGTGGCCCTCGGCGACCTCCAGGGTGGCGCCCTCCGCGAAGGCGACGCTGCCGACGAGCCGCCCCGCGCCCGCGAGCGTGCCGGCGATCTCCGCCGTGCCGGCCTCGATGAGGAAGCCGTTGGTGGCGGCGTCCTTGGGCTCGACGGCCAGCGGCTCCTCGCCCATCCAATTGTTGGTGGGCAGGGCGAGGATGGCCTCAAGCCCCAGGTCGAGGCGGTCGAGGGTCTCCCAGACCTCGCCATCCTCGCTGACGGCGAGCTCCCACGTCAGCGGGTTGCGCCCGTTCTGGTCGGCCATCGCCAAGGTGTAGCCGTCGAAGACGAAGCGCCCGCCCTCGGGCGCGTCGAGCGTGATGGTGCATTCGCCGTCCGCGGGCGCCTTGTCCCAGAACCACTTGGTGCCGAGGTCGCCATCGATGAGGTCGTCGTCGGAGTGGCCTTGGCCGGCGTAGTCCGCGTATTGGGAGGCCAGGATGGCCGTGCCCTCCGGCCAAGGGATCCGCGCCTCGTTTTGGCAGAGCGCGATCTCGGCGAGCGCGATGCCGTTGGGGTGGCTGACCCCTCGCCCTCGGAGGGGTGGCCCTTCAGCGTCAGCCGAAGATGGCGCGTGCGGACGACGCCGTCCGGCGACAGCGTCAGCCGCCCTCCCGTGGGGACGCTGAGCGTCTCCGCCTTCAGCCACGAGGCGCCGGTGAGGGCGTAATCGCCCGCCACGGTGAGCGTCTTGAAGGTCTTGCCCGAGGCCCCCGAGGGCACCTCCACGCGCTCCTGCGCGTCGTTCGCGCCGAGCGTCACGTCGTCGCCCGCTCAGTCCGCGGCGGGGGTCGCCCACGCCATGCCCCCGGCGGCGAAGAGCGCCAACCAGACACGGCACCCATGCGGCACACATCCCTTCTTCATCGCAAATCCTTTCGTTCGGCCCGGACAACCCAAGGCCACGACCATAGACTATCATGCCCCCCCCCCAATAGGTGTCAAGCCTTTTCTTTGTGGGCGCGCCCGCGGGCGTGTTTTGGCTCGGCGGCTGATCCACCTCGGCTCGGGGGCTGATCCACCTCGGCTCGGCGGCTGATCGGGGGAGGCTCAGCGGCTGACCCACCTCGGGTCGGCGGCTGATCTTCCGCGGCTCACTTCCCCGCGAGGGCGCCAAGGTGCGCGAAGGGGGGGGGGCGGGTGTGGCGCAGCGACGGGGGTCTGAGAAATGCAAGTAAAATGACGCATGATTTTTGGGAGTGCCGAGAATATCCGCATTTTAGGCTGCCTTTCTGGTTTTGGTGGGGCGGGGATAGGTGG
>CASEMS010000057.1 GCA_949288955.1 uncultured Lentisphaeraceae bacterium | reverse complement strand
CCCCACCCACCCCCCTGCCTACGCCATGACGCACGCCACCCAAGCCCAATCAGCGGCACGACCCAAACAAAACAGGCGGGCGGGCCATGAGACCCGCCCGCCTCGCTCGCAATGCAAAAGGTCAGGCCCTGCGGCGAAGCGCCACGCCCGCCAACCCCAACGCCAGCAACGCCAAAGCCGTCGGCTCAGGGATGAGCGCGGCCTTGTAGCTCTGGTTGAGATAGGCGAAGTCCCCGATCTCCCAATCAGCGACGGCACCCAACGCATTATTACCATCTCGTTGGGCGCCCCAGGTGAGCGTGGTGTCCTCCCAGTCGGAGCCGACATTGTCGGTGACCGTCATGGTGAACGCCGGGGTTGCGGCGGGCTCCGCGTCCTTGCCGACATAGAAGGCATAAGTGCCCTCGCCCTCCTTCGAGATGATGAAGGTGTAGGTTCCCTCGCCGAACGCCGGCCCCTCGTAAGGGAAGGGCTCTTGGACGACCCAAGCGTTCGCGTTATTTTCGTTAGGGAAGGTCGTCTGGAGTTTGCCGGTGTCCTTGTTGATGATGATGCGCGGGTCGCCATTGCTGTCCCCCGTCCCGCCGAGGCCAAGCAACACATTGTAGCCCAACGGCGTGCGGACGTTGGAAATGACCATCGAGCATTTGACCGTCCAGGTCTCGGAGGTCAGCACGCCGCTGAGATCCAACTTGCCGCGATCCGTTCCGCCTTCGGATGAGTAGGCGCCGTGGTCGGGGGATTCAGGCAGGTCAATGCCCTGCCAATCGATGGTTACGGCCTGGGCGGCGCCCAAGGCCACTGCGGCGATGGCCGCGGAGAGAACAGACTTCATACCGAGATATACTCCTTCATGCCGACGTGCGCCCATCGCACCCGGACACCACTATAGTACCACCCCCCCCCATCCGCGCAAGACCTTTTTTCCGTCCTCCCTCCACCCCACCCCGCCACCCCCCATCCGAACGTCGGCGGCCATCCCCCCGAGACTTAGCCGCCGACGCTCGGTGGATCGGCGGCTGAGCCAAGGTGGATCGGCCCCCAAGTCCCCGAGACTTAGCCGCCAAGACCCCACCCATCGGCGGCCAAACCTCCGCGAAGACGTGGCCGCGCCGGGACACCTCGGCGCCAACACCGGGCACTCCGTGCCCTCCCGCGCCGGGCGCCTCGGCTTCTGTGAAGGAATCGCCAAACCTCTTGCGGCGCGAAGTCGGCGGGCGGGAGGGCGAAACAAGGGGGCGGTTGCGCCCCCGCTGCTTTCGCCCGGCGTTAGCCCGCCGTCCGTCGCGCTCCCTCGCACCCTCGCGGAAAAAACACCCTGGCCGCCATCTCTTGGGGCATCAGCCGCCAACCCAAAGTGGATCGGCCGCCAACGCGCAGGGCTTCGGCCGCCACCTCTGGGCAAGGCCCCGTCCTTCTGGTCCTTCAAGTCCCCCAAGTCCTTTTTGTCCTTCAGACGAAAAAGGACCCGAACGACCCGAAGGACAAAAAGGACCTGAAGGACATCCTCAGCGGATCAGCCGCCACCTCTGGGAGCGTCAGCCGCCGACGTTCGGTGGATTGGCGGCTGAGCCGAGGTGGATCGGCCGCCGAGGCGCGGAGGATTGGCGGCCGGGCGGGGGGTGAGGTCAGGGTTCGCGGGCGCGGTCGAGGCGGATGGCGGCGACGACGCCGGGGAGGGCGTGGGGCTTGCGGAGGGTGACGCGGACGGCTTGGATGCGGGGGTCGGCGGCAAGGCAGGCGTCGGCGGCAAGCTGGGCGGCGCGTTCGATCATGCGGCAGCGGGCGGCGATGAGGGTGTCGCGGACGGTTTTGGCGACGGTAACGTAGTCGACGGTGTCGGCGAGGGCGTCGGTGGCGGTGGCGGGGAGGCAGCCGCAGCGGAGCTCAAGGTCGAGGAAGAGTTCCTGGGGGAAGGTGCGCTCGTGGGGGAGGTCGCCGACAATGCATTCGACGCGGAGGCCTTCGAGGAGGATGGTGTCGGTCATGGGGCTTGGGGGGGCTGGGGGGAGGGTGGGTCGTCGGCGGGGAGGTCCTCATGGGGCGCCGTGGCTTTGCCGCGGAGGAAGCCGTAGACCAGGACGGCGAGCTCGCCCCCGCAGAGCAACGCGGCGACTTTGGGGTAGTCCAGGTAGGCGAGGTAGGCGCAGAGGGCAAAGCCCGCGAGCGCGATGCAGAGCGCGAAGAGTCGCCCGAGGGCGAAAACAGCCAGCCACAGTCGACGGGTGTTTTCCTCTTTGCAACGGATGGTGAGCGCATTCTGTTGCTCGCGCAGGAGGTAATCGCGGTTGGCGGTCTGTTGGGCCTCGACCATGCGGAGCAGGGCGGCCAGGGTGTCTGGCGAGATCCGCTGGTATTCCTGCAACACCTGGGGAGGGGGCAGTGGCGTGCGCCACTCGATGTGCTGCAACACCAGATGGGAGGGGGTGGCCTCGGATGGCGTCTGCGAGGAGGGGGGCGTGCTCATTGGGCGGGAGCCTCAAGGAGTCGCCGGGCGTTTGGGGTGGCGAGGGTATGCCTGAAGGTTTGCGCCACCTGCTCCAGCGCACGGGCGTAGGATTCCTCCTCGGTGGGGAAGGGCACGCGGTGGTAGGGGATTGGGCGCAGTTGGGGCATCGGGCCGAGGTCCAAGACGGTCGTGAAGCCATCCCAAAAGGTTTGCGCGAATTGCTTGGCGTAGGTCATTGGGCGTCCTCCTTGTCGGCCTTAGTATAACACATCGCGCCATCGGGGGACGGGGCTGGGCCGGCGGGCGCCGGGTCGTCGGCGGGGAGGGGTTCGAGGCCGTCCTCGAGGGCGGCGCGGCGGATGGCGCGGACGCGCCAGATAAGCCAGCCGGTGGCGAGGAGGAGGAGGGGGATGAGGGTGAGGAGGACGGCCTGCCGGTGGGCGAGGGCGTGGGCTTGGAGCCAGAGGAGGGCGCGGGGGACCCAGCGGCCCCAGAGGAGCCAGAGGAGGGCGGCGGCGCCGAGGGCGGGGCCGAAGGGGATGGCGAGGGGGCCGTCGTCGGCGGGGGCGCGGCGGAGGCGTTGGGCGAGCATGGCGCCGAGGCCCATGAGGAGGCCGAGGAAGGCGGCGATCATGAGGATGTAGAGCATCCCATGCCAGCCGAAGAGGGCGCCGAAGAGCATGAGCCACTTGACGTCGCCGAAGCCGAAGGCGTCTTGGAGGAAGATGCGCTCGCCGAGCCAGGCGATGGCGAAGCCGAGGCCGAAGCCGGCGGCGGCGCCGACGAGGGAGGCGAGGAGGCCTTGGTGCCAGAGCATGTAGCCGTGGAGGGTGGGGAAGGCGGCGGAGGCGGCGAGGGCGAGGAGGGTGCCGCCGAGGGAGATGCGGTCGAGGAGGATCCGGTGGTCAATGTCGATCATGACGTTGACGACGGTGGAGGCGGCGAAGAGCCAGAGGAAGGGGATGAGCTCGGGGGTCTGGAGGTGGTTGAGGGCGAGGAGGCCGGGGTTGCCCCACATGAGGAAGACG
Source organism: uncultured Lentisphaeraceae bacterium (assembly GCA_949288955.1). Lineage (GTDB taxonomy): Bacteria > Verrucomicrobiota > Kiritimatiellia > RFP12 > DVOR01 > Spyradenecus. Next base: position 11,997 of record CASEMS010000057.1, on the reverse strand, counting down.
AGGAGGAAGAGGAGGGCGGTGAGGGCCTCGACGCAGGGGTAGCGGAAGGAGATGGGGCTCTTGCAGTAGGCGCAACGGCCTCGGAGGATGAACCAGGAGAGGATGGGGAGGTTGTGGTACCACGGGATGGTCCTGCCGCAACCGAAGCAGTGGCTGCGGGGGCGGCTGACGGATTGGCCGAGGGGAATGCGGTAGATGCAGACGTTGAGGAAGCTGCCGATGACGGCGCCGAGGCAGACGACGAAGGCGATGGCGACGCGGGCGAGGAAGGTGGCGTCCTCCTCGGGGAGGTTGATGAGCCACTCATTCATGGCCGGAGACGCCTTCCTCGACGGCGCGGAGCATGGCGGCGCGGTCGGCCTCCAGGCCCGTCCAGTAGGTGAAGGAGAGGGCGCCTTGCTCGACGAGCATCCGCACGCCGTTGGCGGCGCGGGCGCCGGCCTTGGCGGCCTCGCGCATGGTGGGGGTCTGGGGGTGGCGGGGGGGGATGACGATGTCGTAGAGGGCCTGGCCGGCGCGGAGCTCGTCGGCGGTGGCGGCGGGCTCGGGGAAGACGGCCAGGCCGCTGGGGGAGCATTGGGCGAGGAAGTCGGCCTCGCGGAGGGCGTCGCGCCCGATGGCCTGGGCGGCGAAGCCTTGGGCGCGGAGTTCGGCGGCGAGGGCCTCGGCGCGGGGGCGGTCGAGGTCGAGGAGGCCGATGCGCTTGGCGCCGGCGTGGGCGAGGGTGATGGCGATGGCGCGGCCGGCGCCGCCGCAGCCGATGACGGCGCAGGCTTGGCCGGCGGGGTCGACGCCGAGGGTGGCCTGGGCGGCGGCGAGGAAGCCGGGGCCGTCGGTGTTGTGGCCCTCCATGCGGCCTTGGGCGAAGCGGACGGTGTTGACGGCGCCGAGGCGTTGGGCCTCGGGGGTGAGGGCGTCCATCATCGGGAGGGCGAGCATCTTGTGGGGGATGGTGAGGTTGACGCCGGAGAAACCCTCGTCGGCCAAGGCCTTGAGCGCGTCGCCGAGCATCTCGGGGGGCACGTCCAGGCGCACGTACTCGCCGTCGAAGCCGATGCTCCGGAAGCTGGCGGTGTGCATGACGGGCGAGAAGCTGTGGTTGATGGGGTGTCCGAGGACGGCGAAGCGCTGCATGGTCACTCCTGAATCATGGCGACGGAGCCGGAGCGTGAGATGTCGAGCACGTCGAAGGGGCGCACGAGGGTGAGGAACTGCTCCACCTGCATCTGGGAGCCGATCATCTGGATGGTGAGGGCGTCGGGCTGGACGCCGACGACCTTGGCGCCGAAGAGCATGGCGACCTCGATGACGGGGGCGCGGCCGGTGGCGCGGGTGCTGACCTTGAGGAGGATGGCCTCGCGGTCGATGTGCGGCCGGGCGGTGACGTCGTCCACGCGGAAGACGTTGATCTGCTTGGCGAGCTGGGCGACGACCTGGGCGATGACGGCCTCGTCGCCGGGGATGACGATGGTCATCTTGGAGATGGTGGGGTCGTTGGAGGGGCCGACGTTGAGGGTCTCGATGTTGTAGCCGCGCCCGGTGATGAGCCCGACGATGCGGGCGAGCACGCCGGGGCGGTTCTCGACCAGGACGTTGAGGATGTGCTTCTGCATGTGGGCTCCTTAGTTGTCTCGGTCCAGGATCATCTCGGAGAGGGCGGCGCCGGGGGCGACCATCGGGAGGACGTTCTCGTCCTCGGCGACGATGCATTCGATGACCCAGGGGTTGGGGTCGGCGAAGGACTCCGCGAGGGCGGCCTCGGTCTCGGCCAACGTCTTGGTGCGCACGGCCTTGAGGCCATAGGCCTGGGCCACGCCCACGAAGTCGGGCAGGTATCGGGGCTCCTCGGCGACGATGCGCTCGTTGTCGGGGCGGCCTTCCTGCGAGAGGATGGTGGCGGAGTGGCGCCCGCCGTAGAAGAGGTCCTGCCACTGGCGCACCATGCCGAGGCGGGCGTTGTTGAGGACGACGAACTTGACGGGCAGGCGGTGCTCGACGGCCACGACCAGCTCCTGGATGTTCATCTGGAAGCCGCCGTCGCCATTGACCGAGACGACCAGCGCGTCGGCCCGCCCGAGCTGGGCGCCGATGGCGCTGGGCACGCCGAAGCCCATGGTGCCCATGCCGCCGGAGGTGAGGAAGCCGCGGGGCTCGGTGTGGCGGAAGAACTGGGCGGCCCACATCTGGTTCTGCCCGACGTCCGTGGTGAGGACGACGGGGCGGCCGGTGGCGCGGGCGGCGCGGTCGATGGCCTCCACCACGGCCTGGGGCTGGAGTTTGCCGTCCTTGCGGGCGTGGTAGGTGGCGGGCTTGGCCTCGCGCCACTTGGCGATCTGCGCCAGCCAGTCGGAGCGGTCGGCCTTGGTGAGCTGCGGGAGGAGGGCCTCCAGCGTCTGGCGGAGGTCGCCGCAGACGGGGATCTGGGTGTGGACGTTCTTGCCGATGGCCGAGGCATCGACGTCGATGTGGGCGATCTTGGCGCCCTGGGCGAAGTCGGCGATGCGGCCGGTGACGCGGTCGTCGAAGCGCGCGCCGGCGGCGATGACGAGGTCGGCCTGCTGGATGGCGTTGTTGGCGGCCACGGAGCCGTGCATGCCGACCATCCACAGCGAGAGGGGCGAGGTCTCGGGGAAGGCGCCCAGCCCCATCAGCGTGGTGCAGACGGGGATGTCGAAGCCCTCGGCGAGGGCCTTGATGAGGGGGCAGGAGCCGGAGATGACCGCGCCGCCGCCCACGTAGAGCACGGGGCGGTGGGATTTGTTGATGGCGTCGGCCAGGCGCGCGACCTGCGCGGGGGGCGGCTGGATGGTGGGGTGGTAGGCGCGGATCGCCACGTCCTGCACGTCGGGCTGGAGGGTGATGGCCTGCTGGACGTTCTTGGGGATGTCGATGAGCACGGGGCCGGGCTTGCCGGTGGAGGCGATGAAGAAGGCCTCGGCGATGACGCGCGGCAGCTCGTCCACCGAGCGCACCAGATAGTTGTGCTTGGTGACGCTCCGGGTGATGCCGGTGTTGTCGGCCTCCTGGAAGGCGTCGGTGCCGATGAGGTTCATGCTCACCTGGCCGGCGATGACCACCAGCGGCACGCCGTCCATCATCGCGGTGGCCAGGCCGGTGACCGTATTGGTGGCGCCGGGGCCGGAGGTGACGATGGCGCAGCCCACGCGCCCCGTGGCGCGCGCGTACCCGTCGGCCATGTGGATGCCGCCCTGCTCATGGCGCGGCAGCACCAGACGCAGCGGCGAGCCGTAGAGCTTGTCGAAGATGTCGATGGCCTGGCCGCCCGGGTAACCGAAGACGACCTCGCAGCCATTGTTCAGCAAACCGTCGATGACGCACTGCGCGCCCGTGCGGCCCTGCGGGGGTTGATAAGGGGTCATGCTCTCACTTCCTCACTTGATCTCGCGGCACCAACCGTGGGTGTCCGGCGCACGGCCGAACTGGATGTCCTGCACCGCATTGTGGAGTTTCAGCAGGTTCGGGCCGCACGCCTCCGCGGAGCCCACGCGGATCACGTCGTCCCCGCGCACGATCTCATAGACCGGGGTGACGACCACGGCCGTGCCGCAGGCGCCCACCTCGGCGAACTCGCGCAGCTCCTCGTAGGGCACCGTGCGCACCTCCACCGCGTGGCCCATGTCCTTGGCCAGCTGCTGGAGCGAGAGGTTCGTCACCGAGGGCAGCACCGAGCGCGACTTCACCGTCACGTACGTGCCGTCCTTCTTGAAGCCCAGGAAGTTGGAGGTGGCGAACTCCTCCACGTTCGTGTGCGTCTTGCTGTCCAGGTAAAGCTCCACCGGGAAGCCCATGCCGTGGGCCTTCTCGTGGGCGTAGAGGCTGGCGGCGTAGTTGCCGCCCACCTTCACGTCGCCCATGCCCTGGGGCGCCGCGCGGTCGTACTCATCGAAGATGATGGCGCGCACCGGCTTGATCCCACCCTTGTAGTAATCGCCCATCGGCATCACCATCATCAGGAAGTCGTACTCATGGGCCGGCGCCACGCCGATCTGCGGCCCCGAGCCGATGAGCAGCGGCCGCACATAGAGCGAGCACCCCGTGCCATAGGGCGGCACATAATCCAGGTTGTCCTTCACCACGCGGTCGAGCGCCTCCAGGAACATCGCCGTCGGCACCGGGGGCATCACCGTGCGCACCGCCGTCCGCTGCAAACGCTCGGCGTTCTGCTCCGGGCGGAAGGCCACGACCTTCCCATCCTTCTGACGGAAGACCTTCAGCCCCTCGAAGGCCTCCTGGCCGTAATGCAGGCAGCCGGCGGCCACGGACAGCTCGATCGTGTCCTTCCGCACCAGCTCGCCGCCGTCCCACGCGCCATCCTTCCAATGATAACGGATGTGGCTGCGCGTCGGCATATACGCAAAACCCAAGCTCGACCAATCGATCTCAACCATTGCTCTCTCGCTTTCCTTCAAGGCACTCCAGTGCCAAATCCAAAGCCCGGCGGACCGTCTGGGCGCGCACCGCCTCCCGGTCCCCCGCGAAAAGGTTCTCCGTCGCCACCACCCGGCCCTCCCCCCAGGCCACCGCCACGTAGACCAGCCCCACCGGCTTGCCCGGCGTCGCCCCACCCGGCCCCGCGATCCCCGTCACCGCCACCGCCAGATCCGCCCCCAACGCCCGCCGCGCCCCCAACGCCATCTCCCGCGCGCACGCCGCGCTCACCGCCCCCACCCGCGCCAACGTCCCCGGCGCCACCCCCAAGAGCGCCGCCTTCACCCAGTTCTGATAGCTCACGATCCCACCCTCGTAGACTGCGCTCGCCCCCGGCACCGCCGTCACCGTCGCCCCGATCAGCCCACCCGTGCACGACTCCGCCGTCGCCAGACGCACCCCACCCCGCCGGCAAGCCTCGATCAGCCTGCCCGCCAACGCACGGTTCGTCTCTGCCCAGTCGCAGTCCATAACCCACTTACTATAGCACAATCGCGCCAAGGAAGCGCAGGGCCCGCCCCCTAGACTGCACGACGAAGAGAGACCACCAAGGACACGAAGGGGGACACAGAGGAACACAAAGCACGACGGGGGAACACAATCACAAAGGCCACAACGGGCACAAAGGGAGAGCGCGGGCGTGGCCCGCGCAGGACTGCCAGCACGCCAGACAGGCAGGCGGTAGGGAGCGGTCAGCGGGCGAAGCCCGCAGAGCGACCGGCGGAGCCCGCAAGCCTCCCGCGCCCCCTTGCGTCTTTGCGGTCGAACCAAGGAGGATCGGCGGCTGAGCCGAGGTGGATCAGCCGCTGAGTCTCCTTGGATCGGCGGCTGAGCCAAGGTGGATTGGCCGCTGAGCCGGGGGTGGGTCAGCGGCGGGGGTCTTGGAAGGTGATGGTGAGGGAGTCGGGGCCGTGGAGGATGAAGGCGGCGCGGCCCTGGTCATCGGCGGCGGCCTGAAGCGTGGGCGTGTTGGAGAGGATGGTCACGTTGGGCGGCGGCGCGTTGGTGGGGGAGACGACGTAGGCGTAGGAGGCGGCCTTGGGGGCTGGGCCGTGGTCGAGCCACAGGGTGAGGATCTCGCCCCGCGCGAGGGCGGGGAAGGCGGGCGAGACGCGGCGCCAATCGCCCTCGCGGCGGTCGCGCGCCCAACGGAGGGTGGCGGCTTGCCCGGGGAAGGCGTAGCGGAAGGCGCCGTGGGTCAGCGTGGCGGGGGTGGGGAGGGTGTCGCCCCCGGGCGTGGGGGTGAGGGGGCCGACGGCCCAGCATTGGTCGACGGTGGTAACGACGGGGTGCGCGGGGTCGTCGCCCTGAATGCCCGCGCCGAGGCAGACGACGGCGTCGCCGAGGGCGATCCAGGCATAGCGGCCCCTCGGCGCGCCGCCGCCGTCGCGCCGATAGGCGAAGGCCAGCGTGTCGCCCTGCGCCTTGCCGCCGACGTGGGGGTTGGCGCCGCGCTGCCCCCAGGCCTTGCCGCGGGGGAGCTTGGCGTCGTCGCGGAGGTCGGTGACGGTGGTGCCGGGGACGCGCCACCAATCCCAAAGCGGGGCGATGTCGGCGTACTCGCGGCCGGTCTGGACGAAGCCGGTGGAGCCCTCGGAGAGCCAATGGCCCAGGAGGTTCTCGTCGTTGCCCCATTCGCAGCGGTTGGTGCGGGTGGAGTGGGCGCGGACGTCGAAGGTGAAGGCGGGGCGGACGTGGAGGGCGTAGTCGGAGCGGGGGAAGACCTTGGTGAGGGGGGCGGAGGGAGGGGCGTCGGGATCGGCGCGGAGTCGGGCGCGGATGGCGGCGTAGTCGGCGGCGTGGGCGGGGTCGATCTGGGCGAGGTGACGGAGGATGGGGAGGTTCTTGGTGGCCTTGGCGCGGCCGGGCTCGCTGGCCTGTTGGCGGCCGACGGCGTTGTAGAGGTACCACTGCCCGCGAATGGCGGGGAAGTAGGCGCCGAGGGCGTAGGCAGGGACGAGGGCGGCGCGGTCGGGGGGCGGCAGCAGGTCGGTGCCGCGGAGCCGCGCGAGCCAGGCGGCGTTCAGCTCCAGCCAGTCGTAGCCATAGTTGCCGAGGTAAAGCTGGGGGCCGTGCTGATGGTAGGAGAGGTCGCTTTGGAGCCCCTCGGCCTCGGTGATGGCGAGGGGGGCGAAGAGGCGGTCGAGGGCCAAGCGGAGGGCGGGCTCGTCCTCGGTGAGCAAGGCGCGGTAGACGCAGTGGGCGGCGATGTTCACCAGGTTGGAGCCGGTGGTGATGCCGCTTTTGCGGGTGGGGTCGCCGCCCTCCCTCTCCCAACGCGCGAGCATCCCCTCGGGCAGATCCGCCACGGCGACGCCCCCGGTCTGCGCCAGGAGCAGGATCTCGCCCAACCGTTGGGGGGCGTGAATCTGATTGTACCACCAGTTGTCGCAACGAGGGTGCCTGGCGTGCCAACAGGCGAGGGCGCGCAGGAGCGCGTCGCGCAACGCGGGGTCGCGGAAGCGCGGGGATTCGGGTGCGCCGAAGGCCGCCGCAAGGGTACGGAGGCGCGCGAGGTGCGTGGCGGGCGCCCAGCGCGTGCGGTGGCGATTGGCGTAATCGATATCCGCCCAAGAGCCATCGGGGCGGAGGTCGGCGAGCAGGCCATCGAGACGGGGGAGGTTGGCGCGCTCGGCGCGGGCCACGTCCTCGACGATACGCCCGCGGATGGTGGCGTAAGGCACCTCGGCGCACACCCACGCGGCCAAGCAACACACCAGGCAAACGGCCAAGAAACGCAACACCATCGGCATCCTCCAATCATTCGCTGTGCGACCACTGCCCACAGCATAGCACACCTCCGGCGTCCCCGGGCGTTCGGAAGGTTGGAGACAGGGCGGATGGGTTCTCCCGGCGGCATGCCGCGCCCTCCCACATCACCCCGCCAAGATTGAGACGAACGGCTGCGATCTCGCCCCGGAAACGCCCCTCCGCGCAACCTCTCACCTCACCTCAATACACCGCAACGCCAATCAGATACGCACACATCCGCCGATTTCGTCTCAATCCGCGCCGAATTGAGATGAAATCAGCCTGCGTTTCCTGTATACTGGGGGCGAAAGGAGGAATTATGCGGATTATCGCGGCACCCGAGATTGCGAACGAGACCTTTTCGCGGTGGCTTGCCGGACCGGGCGCGACGGCGTTCCCGGAGGTGTTGCGTCTGGCGCAGGCGGAGCGGGACTACCTGCCGTGGCGCAAGGTGCGGTATACCGCGCCCCAAGGGTTGCCGCCGGAGGCCTGGTGGTCCGCGCTCTGCCTCGCGCGCAACCGCACCGTCATCGACACGCGATTGGTCGGCATGGGGGGCAAACCATTTCTGTTGGCGTTCCCGCCCGAGTTGCGGAGGCTGTTGCACGAGATTGACCGAAACGCACCGGCGGCCGTCCAAATGGAAGGCACCCCCGCGCGCAAGGACACGCTCGCGCTTCGGCGAACGTATCTGCAACGCGGGCAAATCCTCGAAGCCATCGCCTCCAGTCAGATGGAGGGCGCCGCGACGACCCGACGCGTGGCGCAGGACATGTTACTGGAGGCACGCGCCCCACAAACGGAGGGGGAGCGGATGATCGCCAACAACTACGCCACCATCCGCGCACTCGACGCGTGGCGCCAGGAACCGCTCTCCGAAGATCTCCTCTTCCGCATCCATCGCACGCTGACGGAGGGACTCTTGCCAGAGGCGGAACGCGGCTGTTATCGCACCACGGACGACATCCAGGTGCGCACCCCCGCCGATGAAATCGCCCACCTCCCCCCGCCCGCGGCCACGCTACCGGCACGTCTGGACGCGCTCTTCGCCTTCGCCAACCGCCAAAGCGACGCGGGGGGCGACTTCCTGCACCCCGTGGTGAAGGCGGTTCTGCTGCACACGTTGCTCGCCTACGAGCATCCCTTTTGCGATGGCAATGGCCGCACCGCGCGGGCGCTCTTCTATTGGAGTCTCTTGCGCGATGGCTATTGGGTGGCCCCCTACGTCTCCATCTCACGCCTCCTGCGGCAGGAACGCAAAGCCTACGACGAGGCTTACCTGGACATGGAGACCTGCCATCTGGACACCACCTATTGCGTCCTGCAAAACGTCCGTATCTTCGCCCAAGGTCTGCACAACCTGAACGCCGCCGTCGCCCGTAGCGAACGGAACACCCGCGCTTGGCGCGACCTCTTCAAGGGGCAGCTGAACGCCCGCCAGCTCGACCTGCTTGAGCACACCCTCCGCCACCCCGATTATCACTACCGCATCCTCGAACACCAACGCTGGCACGCCATCGCGAACAATACCGCGCGCGCGGACTTCGACGGCCTGGAGGCGCGCGGCTTCCTCAAGCAGCGAAAGATCGGCCGCGACCGTTACTACACCGACACCGGCCTCTTCCGCTCCCTCGCCGAGCGCCTGGACTCCTCCTCGTGAACCCTCGGGCAGGGGGAACGCGCGGCTTAGAGGAAGTCGCGCATGACGTTGGCGAGGACGGGGCCGAGGAGGATGATGATGGTGGCGGGGAAGATGAAGAGGAGGAGGGGGAAGAGCATCTTGGTGGGGGCCTCGTGGGCGAGCTTCTCGGCGCGCTCGAAGCGATCCTGGCGGAGCTGGTCGGCCTGGATGCGGAGGATGGAGCCGATGGAGACGCCGAGCTCGTCGGCTTGGATGAGGGCGGAGCAGAGGGTGCGGATCTGAGGGATGCGGACGCGCTCGGAGAGGTTGCGGAGGGCGACCTTGCGGGTGGTGCCGATCTGGATCTCGCGTTGCATCCGGAGAAGCTCCTCGTTGAGGGGATCCATGGCGCGGCGTTCGCAGTTGCGCTGCACCGCGCCCATGAAGTCCATGCCGGCCTCGACGGAGAGGGTGAGGAGGTCGAGCACGAAGGGGAGGGCGCGGACGATGGCCTTGGCGCGGCGGGCGCGGACGGTGCGGAGCCAGTGAAGCGGCCACGACCAGGCCAGGAGCGTGCCGATGAGCCAGATGGGAAAGGCGTCGGCCCCGAGGGGGATGAAGGCAAGGGCTAGGAGGATCGCGGCGAGGGCGGGGGTGAGCATCTTGAGGGCCACGAACTCGCGGCCGGAGAGGAGGCCCTCGTAGCCGGCGGCGGTGAGCTGCCAGGCGGCGGTCTGCGCGGCGGGGGCGAAGGCGGGCTTGCGGAGGAGCGGGTCGAGGTTGGGCGCGAGGGGGAGAAGGAGGCGGAAGAGGAGGGGGAGGGCGCGGGCCTGGCGGCGGCCGTCGGCGAGGGTGACGTAGGTGATCTGCGTGGCGTAACCGAGGGTGTACCAAGCCAGGCCGCCCACGCAGAGCGCCCAAAGCAGGAGGGAGAGCCAGTAGAGCGCGTTCATGGCGGTCAGACGTCGATGGTGACGATGCGGCGGATCATCCACCCGCCGAGGGCGACGAGGAGGACGACGGCGGCGATAGTGCCCGCGCCGACCAGGGAGCAAACGAAGGGCATCATGAGCGAGGGCTTGAAGATGGCCATGCCGATGCCCAACAGGAAGGGCATGGCCCCGATGATGAGGCCTTGCAGTCGCCCCTGCGCGGTGAGCGTGCGGACGTGCTGGCGGATGCGAAGGCGGGCGCGGATGGTCTCGGCGATGGTGTCGAAGATCTCCGTGAGGTTGCCGCCGGAGCGGCGGGCGATGTCGATGGCCGTGCAGACGAGGGTGAGGTCCTCGCTGCCCACGCGCCGCTCCAACGCCTCCAACGCCTCGGAGAAGGGCACGCCGACGCGCAACTGCTGGAGGAAGAGGGAGATCTCCTGGCGCATGGGCGCGTCGGTGCCCTCGGCCACGCTCTCGAAGGCCTGGTTGATGGAGAAGCCGGCGCGGAGCGCGTTGGACATCATGGGGAGGGCCTCCAGAAGCTGAAGGTCGAAACGCCCCAGGCGGCGGGCGCGGAGCCAATTGACGATCAGGCGGGGGAGGCAGAAGGCGCCCGCCCCGAGCGCCAACGCCACGGCCAGCCCCAAAGGCAACGCCCACGGCGGATCCAACCGGCAGAACGGCAGCATCGCCACGAGGAAGACCGCCCCGGCGGCCATCCACCCCAACTCCACCAACCGCCGCGCGGGCACGAAGAGGAACATCGCCTCCAGCGTCCGCGTCATCTCGTCCTCATAGGTGTCCGTGGCCGTGCGGGCGCTCTCGGCGAAGGAGGCCAGGAGCGTCCAGGCCAGCCCCGCCGCCGCGACCCCCGCCAACGCGCACGCCGCCCAGAAGAGCCCGCTCACGGCGCCCCCCCGGGTTGGAAGAGGGCGGGGTCGAGGGAGAGGCCGCGGGCGGAGAGGGTGTCGAAGAAGGTGGGCATGGCGCCGGTGGCGCCGAGGGCGCCGAGGATGCGGCCCTTCTCGTCCACGCCCGTCTGACGGAAGGCGAAGAGATCCTGCATGACGATCTGCTGGCCCTCCATGCCGGTGATCTCGGAGACGGCGACGATGCGGCGCGAGCCATCCGCCAGGCGCGCCTCCTGCACGATGACGTTCACGGCGCTGGCGATCTGCTCGCGGATGGCGCGGCTGGGCAGCTCCACGCCGGACATGAGCACCATCGTCTCCAAGCGGCTGATGACGTCGCGCGGGCTGTTGGCGTGGACGGTGGTGAGCGAGCCGTCGTGGCCCGTGTTCATCGCCTGAAGCATGTCCAACGCCTCCCCGCCGCGGCACTCGCCCACGATGATCCGGTCGGGGCGCATACGCAGGGCGTTGCGCACCAGGTCGCGGATGGTGACGGCGCCCTTGCCCTCGATGTTGGGGGGGCGGGCCTCCAAGCGCACCACGTGGGGCTGGTTGAGCCGCAGCTCCGCCGCGTCCTCGATGGTCAGAATGCGATCCGAATGCGGGATGAAGCCGGAAAGGACGTTGAGCAGGGTGGTCTTGCCCGAGCCCGTGCCGCCGGCCACCACGATGTTCTTGCGCAGCAGCACGCAGACGCGCAGGAAATCGGCAATCGCCTCCGTCCACGTCCCGATGCGCACGAAGTCCTCCGCCGTCAGGACGCGCTTGGCGAACTTGCGGATGGTGACGCAGGGCCCCACCAAGGAGAGCGGCGGGATGATGGCGTTCACGCGGCTGCCATCCTGCAAGCGGGCGTCCACATAGGGCTGGCTCTCGTCGATGCGGCGGCCCAACGGCGCCACGATGCGCTCGATCACGGCCATCACGCTCGCCTCGTCCATGAAGGTCTGGTCGGTCAGCTCCAACTTGCCGTGGCGCTCCACGTAGACGTTCTGCGGACCGTTGATCATCACCTCGGTGACGCTCTCATCCGCCAGGAACTTCTCCACCGGCCCCAAGCGCACCGACTCATCGTACAGCTCCTCCACCAACGCGTCCGGATCCAGCCCGCGCGGCAACGCCCCCCGCGCCGTCACCTCCGCCAGGATGGCCCGCAGCGTCTCGCGGACGCGGCCGCCCAACTCCTCCTGCGAGATGGCGCTGGTGGCCAAACGCTTGAGGTCCAACCGCTTGACCAGCTCGCCGTGCAGCTGGGCCTTCACCTGGCGCCGCAGCTCCGCCTGCCGACGGTCGGGCGCGGGCGGCGCGGGGGCGGGCGTGGGCGAGGGCG
>CASEMS010000056.1 GCA_949288955.1 uncultured Lentisphaeraceae bacterium | reverse complement strand
ATCTCATTTTTTGGGTTGGCGCGCCGCCCCCCGGGGGGCGGGTTGCGGGGAGCCTTCTTTGCCTTACTGGATGCGTCATTACATTTTGCATCGATCGCACATCACGGGGTCAACTCTTTTTTCTTGCATGGGGCGCGTGGGATTTGCTATGATTGATGGGTTTTCGTCTAGGGAGGAGTGTCCCTTGGCGTTTTTGGCGTCCGCGAGCGATCCAGCAGTCTACTGTCGCGCGGGGGCTCGGCGTAGGCCGGGGTGTGGGAGGTTGGAACCCTCCGCGCCTAAATCTTCGGCGCCTCGCGGGAGACCGCGCGGCAGAGTTCGTGAAACCCTTGCGATGAGGTGTTGGCATGGCCAGTGACGAGGATTTTGTGTTCGGCAAGCTCAAGCCGGTGATTCAGCCGCCGAACCTGATCGAGATCCAGACGAAGTCGTTCGCGGATTTCCTTCAGGCGGATGTGAACGCGGGGAAGCGCCAGGAGAAGGGGCTCCAGGCGATCTTCAAGGAGGTGTTCCCGGTGACGTCGAAGGACGGGCGCTTCACGCTCGACTTCGTGCGCTACAACCTGGAGAAGCCGAAGAAGACGGCCTTCGAGGCGCTGCGCGACGGGGACACCTTCTCGGCGCCGCTGCACGCGACCTTCCGCCTGAAGGACGGGGACGAGGTGCGCGAGGACGACGTGTATCTGGGGGAGGTGCCGCTGATGACGCGCGACGGCGCGTTCATCATCAACGGGGCGGAGCGGGTGATCGTCTCGCAGCTGCACCGGAGCCCGGGGGTGTGCACGGAGAAGATGACGCACGCGAATGGGCATGACCTCTTCTCGGTGCGGATCATCCCGGACCATGGGTCGTGGATCGAGATCCAGTTCGACGCCTCGGACGTGCTGTGGGTCTATCTGGACCGTCGGCGCCGCGCGCGGAAGTTCTATGTAACGACCTTCCTGCGGACGCTCGGGTATGGGACGGACGAGGAGATCCTGAAGCTTTACTACACCTTCCACACGATCGCGACGTCGGACCGCTGGTCGGACGACGAGCTGGTGCATTACGTGCTGAAGGATGACCTGATCGACATCAACAGCGGCTCGGTGCTGGCGCGGCGCTATGAGCCGGTGACGCCGGCGCTGGTGGATCTGGCGGCGCGGGCGGGGATCCCCTTCTTCGACGTGGTGGACACGTCGTTCGACAAGGGGCTGCTGCTGAAGACCATCAAGATCGACCCGGCGCACAGCGAGGAGGACGCGGTGAAGGACATCTACCACCGCCTCCGCCCGGGCGACCCCGTTACGGCGGCGAACGCGCGCCAGTACGTGCACGGGCAGTTCTTCGAGCAGCGCCGGTATGACCTGGGCTATGTGGGGCGCTACAAGGTGAACCAGCGCCTGGGGCTGCTGGGGAAGGTGGATCTGGGGCGCCGGGTGCTCTCGGAGGACGGCATCGAGGTGGTGGAGGCGCTGCGCCTGCTGCTGAACATCGCCACGGGCCGCGGCTCGGTGGACGACATCGACCACCTGGGCAACCGCCGCATCCGCACGACGGGCGAGCTGTTGGAGAACGCCTGCCGCCAGGGCCTGGCGCGCACGGAGCGCCTGATCCGCGAGCGCATGAGCTCGTATGACCCGAACAGCGGCGTGCTCTCGCCGATCAAGCTGGTTACGTCGAAGAGCCTCTCGGCGGTGATCCAGGACTTCTTCGGGCGCAGCCAGCTGAGCCAGTTCATGGACATGACGAACCCGCTCTCGGCGCTGGCGCACAAGCGGCGCCTCTCGGCGTTGGGCCCGGGCGGTCTGTCGCGTGAGCGCGCGGGCTTCGAGGTGCGCGACGTCCACCCCACGCACTATGGGCGCATCTGCCCGATCGAGACGCCGGAAGGCCCGAACATCGGCCTCATCTCCTCGCTGGGCATCTACGCGAAGATCAACCAGTACGGCTTCATCGAGACGCCCTACCGCGTGGTGCGCGACGGCCGGGTGACGGACGAGATCCTCTACATCGACGCCGACGAGGAGGAGAAGCACGTCATCGCCCAGGCCAACGCACCGCTGACGCCGGAGGGGCGCTTCGTGAACCCCATCGTGAAGGTGCGCCGCCGCGGCGAGTTCATGACGGCCGCCCCGGATGAGATCGACCTGATGGACGTGAGCCCGATGCAGGTGATCTCGATCGCCGCCGGCCTGATCCCCTTCCTGGAGCACGACGACGCGAACCGTGCGCTGATGGGCGCGAACATGATGCGTCAGGGCGTGCCGCTGATGAAGACCGAGCGCCCGCGCGTGGGCACCGGCTTGGAGGGCATCGCCGCGGCCGACAGCTGCGTGACGGTGCTGGCGGAGGAGGATGGCATCGTGGCCTACGTCTCCGCCACCGAGATCGTGGTCTCCAAGGACGGCAAGTGCCCCGCGAAGGTGCGCAAGGGCGAGAAGGCCGCCGGTTGCCGCCGCTACGTGCTGGAGAAGTTCCGCCGCTCGAACGCGGGCACCTGCGTGAACCAGAAGCCGATCGTGCGTCTGGGCCAGGCGGTGCGCAAGGGTCAGGCGCTGGCCGACGGCCCGGCGACCGACGCCGGTGAGCTGGCCCTGGGCAAGAACCTGTTGGTGGCCTTCATGCCGTGGCGCGGCTTCAACTTCGAGGACGCCATCCTCATCAACGAGCGCTGCGTGAAGGACGACACCTTCACCTCCATCCACATCAAGGACTTCGAGTGCGGGGCGCGCGACACCAAGCTGGGCCCCGAGGAAATCACCCGCGACATCCCCAACGTGGGCGAGGATATGCTCCGCAACCTGGGCTCCGACGGCGTGGTGCGCATCGGCGCCGAGGTGCGGCCCGGCGACATCCTCGTGGGCAAGATCACCCCCAAGAGCGAGACCGAGCTGGCCCCCGAGGAACGCCTCCTGCGCGCCATCTTCGGCGAGAAGGCCGCCGATGTGCGCGACACCTCCCTCAAAGTGCCGCCGGGCACCAAGGGCATCGTCATGGACGTGCGCGTGACCAACGCTGACCCCGGCGCCGCCCTCAAGATCCGCAAGGCCAAGGCCGCCCGCGGCGCCCTGATGGACGACATGGACGACGTGGAGAGCTACCTCGACGACGCGGCCATGCCCGGCAACAGCGCCGAGGCCGAGGCCCAGCACGCCGAGGAGGTGCGCCGCCGCCGCGAGGCCCAGCTGCTCGACGAGATGGCCAAGGCCTTCAGCGACCGCTTCCTCAACGAGAAGCTGACGGTGGACATCCTCGACGCCGAGACCGGCGAGATCATCATCCCCAAGAACAAAAAGGTCACCAAGACCCTCCTGGCCAAGCTGGCCGAGGCGCACGACCACCTGCAGGAGGTGGAGAACCCCACCTATCAGCAGCAGATCGAGGACGTGCAGGCGATGTTCGCCCCGCGCTTCGCCGAGCTCGACATCATCGGCATCGAGGGCATGGGCGAGGACGGCCTGGTGGACGAGGAGCGCGTGGTCAAGCAGGTCCGCGTCTTCATCGCCGAGAAGAAGAACCTCTCGGTGGGCGACAAGCTGGCCGGCCGCCACGGCAACAAGGGCGTGGTCTCGCGCATCCTGCCGGACTGTGATATGCCCTTCCTGCCGGACGGACGCTCGGTGGACATCGTGCTGAACCCGCTGGGCGTGCCTTCGCGCATGAACCTGGGGCAGCTCTTCGAGACGGTCCTCGGCGGCGCCTGCTCGGAGCTGGGCATGCACGTGAAGACCCCCGTCTTCGACGGCTGCCAGGAGGGCGAGATCGACGCGCTCCTGGCCAAGGCCCGCGCCCACCAGGAGGCCGACACGGCCCCCGGCACGGTGCCGTGGATCAGCCCCGACGGCAAGACGCAGCTCTTCGACGGTCTGACGGGCGAGCCCTTCAGCCAGCGCGTCGTCGTCGGCACCATCTATATGCTCAAGCTCCACCACCTGGTGACGGACAAGATCCACGCCCGCGCCACGGGGCCTTACTCGTTGGTGACCCAGCAGCCGCTGGGCGGCAAGGCGCAGGCCGGCGGCCAGCGCATGGGCGAGATGGAGGTGTGGGCGCTCGAGGCCTATGGCGTGGCCTACGCCCTCCAGGAGCTCCTCACCGTCAAGTCCGACGACGTGGCGGGCCGCACCAAGATCTATGAGACGATCGTCAAGGGCACGAACACGCTGGAGGCCGGCACGCCGGAATCCTTCTCGGTGCTCGTGAGCGAGCTGCGCGGGCTCTGCCTGGATATGCGCCTGCTCGGCGGCTCCGCCGAGGAGGAGGCCAAACCGACCCCCGCCCCCGCCCCCGTCACCCTCATCTGACACCCGCTTAGCTTTGGAGGTTTACCGTGAGTGCCTACGCCACGACGAAGGATATGTCCAAGCTCTCCGCGAACACGCAGTATGACGCGGTGAGCATCACCCTGGCCTCGCCCGAGACCATCCGCGAATGGTCGCACGGCGAGGTGAAGAACCCCGAGACGATCAACTACCGCTCCTACCGCCCGGAGCGCGACGGCCTCTTCTGCGAGAAGATCTTCGGCCCCACGAAGGACTGGGAGTGCGCCTGCGGCAAGTACAAGCGCATCAAGCACAAGGGCATCGTCTGCGACCGTTGCGGCGTGGAGGTCACCCAGGCCCGCGTCCGCCGCGAGCGCATGGGCCACATCGAGCTGGCCGTGCCCGTCTGCCACATCTGGTTCTTCAAGTGCAACCCCAGCCGCATCGGCGCCATCCTCGACCTGCCCAGCACCGTCCTTGAGCGCGTGCTCTACTACGAGGATTACCTCGTCACCGACCCCGGCGAGACGCCGCTGGCCGAGTATCAGCTGCTCACCGAGGCCGAGTACAACGAGGCCGTCGCCAAATACGGCCCCGAGGCCTTCGAGGCCGGCATGGGCGCCGAGGTCATCCGCACCTGCCTGCGCCGCGTGGACCTGGATGAGCTGATGCAGAAGCTGGAGGAGGAGATCGAGAACACCCGCTCCAAGCAGACCCGCAAGAAAATCACCAAGCGCATGAAGATCGTCGAGGGCTTCCGCGCCTCCGGCGCCAAGCCCGAGTGGATGATCCTCGAGGTGCTCCCCGTCATCCCGCCGGAGCTCCGCCCCCTCGTGCCCTTGGAGGGCGGCCGCTTCGCCACGAGCGACCTGAACGACCTCTACCGCCGCGTCATCAACCGCAACAACCGCCTCAAGAACCTCCTCTCCCTCAAGACCCCCGACGTCATCATCCGCAACGAGAAGCGGATGTTGCAGGAGGCCGTGGACGCGGTCTTCGACAACGGCCGCCACGGCCGCCCCGTCGCCGGCGCCGGCGGCCGCGCCCTCAAGTCCCTCAGCGATATGCTCAAGGGCAAGACCGGCCGCTTCCGCCAGAACCTGCTGGGCAAGCGCGTGGACTACTCCGGGCGCTCGGTCATCGTCGTGGGCCCGCACCTCAAGCTGAACCAGTGCGGCCTGCCCAAGAAGATGGCGCTGACGCTCTTCGAGCCCTTCATCATCCGCCGCCTCAAGGAGCTTGGCCTCTGCCACACCGTGCGCACCGCCAAGAAGATGATCGAGCAGCAGAAGCCCGAGGTCTGGGACATCCTCGAAGAGGTCACCCGCGGCAAGACCGTCATGCTCAACCGCGCGCCGACCCTCCACCGCCTCTCCATCCAGTCCTTCGAGCCCGTCCTCATCGAGGGCGAGGCCATCCGCCTCCACCCGATGGTCTGCACCCCCTTCAACGCCGACTTCGACGGCGACCAGATGGCCGTGCACGTCCCCCTCTCCGTCGAGGCCCAGCTGGAGAGCCGCCTCCTCATGCTCTCCACCAACTCCATCTTCTCCCCCGCCAGCGGCGACTCCAACAAGACGCCGACGCAGGACATCGCGCTGGGCTGCTACTTCCTCTCCGTCCCCGCCCAGGCCGACAAGAACGCCGGCAAGCCCGTCGGCAAAGGCGTCCAGCCCGACCCCGTCGGCGACCGCCTGCCCCTCTTCGGCTCCTCCGACGAGGTCAAGCTCGCCTTCGACGACGGCGCCATCCACGTCCACGACCGCATCTGGTTCCGCAACCCCGACTACGGCCACCCCGAGCGCGCCAACGGCGACCCCAAGGCCAAGGTCCTCGTCACCCTCGTCGGCCGCGTCATCTTCAACGAGATCTGGCCCTCCGAGATGGGCTTCTGGAACGACAAGGTCACCAAGTCCACCCTCGGCAAGCTCATCCTCACCTGCCACCAGGCCGTCGGCCACGACCGCACCATCGAGACCCTCGACAAGCTCAAGGCCCTCGGCTTCGAGTGGGCCTGCCAGTCCGGTGCCTCCATGGGCATCAAGGACATGATCCGCCCCGCCGACAAGGACAAGATCATCGCCGCCTCCGAGAAGGAGGTCGCCAAAGTCCAGCGCCAGTTCGCCCAAGGCGTCATCACCGAGGGCGAGCGCCGCGGCAAGATCACCGACGTCTGGTCCTCCGCCACCGAGCGCATCGCAGACTCCCTCTACAAGACCATCGAGCAGAACATCTCGCCCGACAACCCCAAGCCCTCCGACATCAACCCCATCTACATGATGGCCGACTCCAAGGCCCGCGGCTCGCGCACCCAGATCCGCCAGCTCGCAGGCATGCGCGGCCTCATGGCCAAGCCCAACGGCGAGATCATCGAGACCCCCATCACCGCCTCCTTCCGCGAAGGCCTCTCCGTCCTCGAATACTTCATCTCCTCCCACGGCGCCCGCAAGGGCCTCGCCGACACCGCACTCAAGACCGCCGACGCCGGCTACATGACCCGTAAGCTCGTCGACGTCGCCCAAGACGTCATCATCACCCAGCAGGACTGCAACACCATGTCCGGCATCGAGGTCGAGGCCGTCGTCGAAGGCAACGAGGTCAAGCTCCCCCTCGCCAAGCGCATCATCGGACGCACCGCCCTCCACGAGATCCGCCACCCCGACACCGACGCCGTCCTCGTCGAGGCCAACGACGAGATCGACGAGGAGAAAGCCGCCGCCATCGAGAAGGCCGGCATCGAGAAAGTCTGGATCCGCTCCGGCCTCACCTGCGACTGCAAGCACGGCATGTGCGCCAAATGCTACGGCCGCGACCTCTCCACCGGCAAGACCGTCGAGATCGGCACCGCCGTCGGCATCATCGCCGCCCAATCCATCGGCGAGCCCGGCACCCAGCTCACCATGCGCACCTTCCACGTCGGCGGCACCGCATCCACCATCGCCGAGACCTCCGAGGTCGCCGCCAAGCACCCCGGCTACCTCCGCCACCGCGACCTCCGCGTCGTCAAGAACGAGGCCGGCGAGCTCATCGTCCTCAACAAGAACGGCTCCATCGCCATCACCGACGAGGACAACGTCGAGCTCGAATCCTACCCCATCCAGATGGGCACCACCCTCTACTTCGACGACAACGCCAAAGTCGCCGCGGGCGACCGCCTCGCCACCTGGGACCCCCACTCCGTCCCCATCATCGCCGACGCCCCCGGCCTCGTCGTCGAGGAAGACTTCGAGGAAGGCGTCACCGTCGAGACCCGCGCCGACGACGCCACCGGCGCCCGCACCCGCGTCGTCACCGAGTCCCGCACCACCCTCCACCCCCGCCTCGTCATCAAGCAGCTCCCCGAAGGCGCCACCGAGCGCGACGTCGCCACCCTCGACGTCTCCAAGCTCCACACCCTCGGCGTCCACTCCATCCCCGTCGGCGCCACCGTCATGGTCGCCGACGGCGACCTCGTCAAGCCCGGCGACACCCTCGCCAAGACCCCCCGCGGCGAGAACAAGACCCGCGACATCACCGGCGGCCTCCCCCGCGTCGCCGAACTCTTCGAGGCCCGCACCCCCAAGGACGTCGCCGAGATCTCCCGCATCGACGGCGTCGTCGACTTCGGCGAGGACGAACGCGGCAAACGCGTCCTCATCGTCAAAGACGAGGTCACCGGCATCACCGAGAAACACCTCATCCCCCTCTCCAAGCAGATCGTCGTCTTCAAGGACGACCACGTCAAGCGCGGCCAGCAGCTCACCGAAGGCTCCATCTCCCCCCAAGAGATCCTCGACGTCTGCGGCCCCCAGGAGCTCCAGAAATACCTCGTCAACGAAGTCCAGCAGGTCTACCGCCTCCAAGAGGTCCAGATCAACGACAAGCACATCGAGATCATCATCCGCCAGATGCTCCGCAAGATCCGCATCGAGAACCCCGGCGACACCGACTTCCTCTACGGCGAGCAAGTCTCCCGCCACATCTTCGAGGAAGTCAACGCCCAGATGGCCGAAGAAGGCAAACGCGCCGCGGAAGGCAAACCCGCCCTCCTCGGCATCACCAAAGCCTCCCTCGAGACCGACTCCTTCATCTCCGCCGCCTCCTTCCAGGACACCACCCGCGTCCTCACCGAGGCCTCCACCATGGGCCGCGTCGACGAACTCCGCGGCTTCAAGGAGAACGTCATCCTCGGCCACCTCATCCCCGGCGGCACCGGCTTCCCCATGCACCGCTACATCAAGATGGTCCCCCTCGGCACCCCCATCTCCCAAGACGAGATGGACGAGGTCTACGGCAAGAAAGACGAGAACGGCATCTCCACCGACGCCATCGAGATCCCCGAAGAAGAGCTCATCGCCGACAACGACGCCCCCTTCGGCGAACTCTTCATCGACCCCGCCGCCGCCGTCTCCGAGACCGACGCCTCCGGCGACCCCCCCGAGGCCTTCTGACCTCCCCCAAAAGCCGCCCCCCCGGGCGGCTTTTTTTTTGCCCCCGCACCCGAAAGCCCCCACGCCACACGGCGGGATTTCACCGCAAAGACGCCAGATTGCGCGGGAGGACTTGCGGGCTCCACCGGTCGCTCTGCGGGCATTCGCCCGCTGACCGCTCCCTACCGCCCTCGCCTCCCGCGCAATCGGAAGTTCGGAGGTTTGGAAGTTTGGAGGCTTGGTCGCGTACGCGCCAATCATCAGCCGCCGACCCAACGAGCATCAGCCGCTACCTCTCCGAGACTCAGCCGCCGAGTCTCCGCCAAGACGCGATTGCGCCGGGACACGTCGGCGCTAACGCCGGGCACCTTCGTGCCCTCCCGCGCCGAGTGCCCCGGCTTCTGTGGGGAGATGGCCAGTCCACCGAGGCGCGAAGGCGGCGGGGGATTTTCACCGCGGGAGGGCTTGCGGGCTCCGCCGGTCGCTCTGCGGGCTGACGCCCGCTGACCGCTCCCTACCGCCCTCGCCTCCCGCGCAAACGGAAGTTTGGAAGGTCGGAGGCTTGGAGGCTTGGTCGCGCACGCGCCAACCATCAGCCGCCGACCCAACGAGCATCAGCCGCTACCTCCCAGAGACTCAGCCACCGAGTCTCCGCGAAGACGCGGTTGCGCCGGGACACGTCGGCGCTAACGCCGGGCACATCCGTGCCCTCCCGCGCCGAGTGCCCCGGCTTCCAGGGAGATCCCCACTCGCCCCTGCGACGCGAAGGCGGCGGGCGGGAGGGCGAAACAAGGGGGCGCCTACCGCCCCCGCCGCTTTCGCCCGGCGTTAGCCCGCCGTCCTTCGCGCACCCTCGCGTCCTCGCGGAAAAGATTATCCCAGCCGCCGATCCACCGAGACTTGGCGGCTGAGTCGCCTTGGGGTGGCCGCCAATCCGCCGAGCCCCTCCTTCAGGTCCTTTCCGTCCTTCAGGTCGTTCAGGTCCTTCTAGGACGCGCGCACCCACCCGCCGCCGTCCCAGTCGTCCCAGAAGCCCCCGCCGTCCCAGTCGTCCCAGAAGCCCCCGCCGTCCTAGCCGTCCCTCCCCCGTGGCGTGCCGCACAGGCGCGGCCTTTGGCCGCGCCCGGGGGTGCAGGGTGCCTTGCACCCTGCCGGGGGTCATGGGGGGCGCGCCCCCAAACCCCCCCACCCCCCACGTCTCCCCGACCCCAACCCCCCCAACCACATGATACAACAGCCCCGGCCCCCACAACCGGGCCCGGGCCCCTCCCCCCGCGGTGGCCCCCGCATCCCCACC
>CASEMS010000055.1 GCA_949288955.1 uncultured Lentisphaeraceae bacterium | reverse complement strand
CATCTCATTTTTTGGGTTGGCGCGCCGCCCCCCGGGGGGCGGGTTGCGGGGAGCCTTCTTTGCCTTACTGGATGCGTCATTACATTTTGCATCGATCGAACATCGCGGGGGCGAGGTGGGTGGTTTGCAATCTGGCGGGGAATCCGCTAATATGGAAGGCAAAAGGAGCGCATTGCATAAATGGCAAAGCAACAGAGCAAACTGAAAGTGGCGATGGTCGGGGGCGGCAATGAGTCGTTCATGGGCCGTATCCACCGCGCCGCCATCGAGGCCAGCGGCTGCCTCGAATTGGTCTGTGGGGCTTTCGGCTCCACGCGCCAACGCTCCTTTGAGACGGGCAAGGCCCTGGGCGTCGACCCGAAGCGCGTCTATGGCGTTTACCGCGATATGTTCCGGCGCGAATCCAAGGTCTCCGGCCCCGATCGGCTGGATTTGGTGACGGTGATCGCGCCCAACAACATGCACTATCCCGTCACCATGGCGGCGTTCGACGCGGGGTTCCCCGTCTTCGCCGAGAAGCCGATGAGCTGCAACATGGACGAGGCGCAGAACCTCAAGCGGCGCACGCTCATGAGCCGCGAGCTGTATGCCACCGCCTACGTCTTCCCTTTCTATCCTGCCCTCTGCCGTCTGCGTGAGGCTGTCCTCGGCGGCGCCATCGGCAACATCCGCCGCGTCGACGCCCGGTATTACCACGGTTGGATGGGCATCCGCCTGGAGACGGCCGGCAACCGCTCCGCCAACTGGCGCACCGACCCGCGCCGTTGCGGCGCGGCGGGCGCGGTCTATGATTTGGCCGGCCCCTGCGCCTTCGTGGCCGAGTGGGCCAGTGGGCTGGAGATCGCCGCGCTCTGCGCCTCCGGGCGTCCCGCCGTGGCCGGGCGTATCCTGGATGACGACGCCACCATCCTCCTGCGCCTCTCCAACGGCGCGCTGGGCACCATCGCCGTCAGCCAGATTGCCTTGGGCGAGGCCGATGGTGTCTGCCTTGATCTTTACGGCGACAAGGGTTCCCTCCATTGGCGGCAGTCCTCCGGCAACGCTTGGACGTTCGTGGCCCCGGATGGCGTGGCCAAGACCGAGACCGTCAAGGGCGCCACGGCCCCGACCGCAGGCCCCAACCGTTTCGGCGAGCCTTACGGCGACGACGCGGCCTATGTGGCCGCCTTGGCCGCCGCCTATGCCGACTTCGCCGAGACCATTCGGGCCGAGCGTGAGGGCAAGCCCCGCGCGGGGCTCTGCGTCGGCGTCGACCCCGCGCTCCGCGTCGCCACCTTCAACGACCTCGCCGCCCGCAGCATCGCGCCCGGCGCCGACGACTCCACCGCCAAGTGGGTCGATTTCACCGTCCCCAAGGTGGAGCTGCTCAGCTGACCATGGAGCCGGATTGCCGCCTCATCGCCCGCCTGCTTGACGAGGAGCTCCGCCCCCACGCCTTCCGCGACGTCTCCAACAACGGCCTCCAGATTGAGAACGAGGGCCCCGTCACCCGGTTGGCCGTCGCCGTCGATGCCTCGTTGGAGACCTTCGAGGCCGCCGCCCGCATTGGCGCCCAGATGCTCATCGTCCATCATGGTTTGTCGTGGGGCGACAGCCTGGCGCGGATCGACGGCCTCAACCGCCGCCTCGTCTCCGCGGCCTTGTCCCTCAACCTGGCCCTCTACGCCAGCCATCTCCCGCTTGACGCGCACCCCACGCTCGGCAACAACGCGCAGATCGCCGCCCTCCTCGGCCTCACCCGCACCCGTCCCTTCATGGATTACCACGGGCAGAAGATCGGCGTGGCGGGGCTGCTTCCCGTCCCCCTCCCGCGGGAGGCCTTCGTCCAGCTTGTCCGCGAGGCGCTTCGTCCCCGGCGCATCGAGCGTTTCGACTACGGCCCCGGGATTGTCCGCACCGTCGGCGTCTGTTCCGGCGGCGCGCCAGAGGGCGTCGACGCCGCCGCGCGCGAGGGGCTGGACCTCTATCTCTGCGGCGAGGCCAACCTTCAGGCCTACAACCTCGCCAAGCAGTGGGGGCAGAACGCCCTCTTCGCCGGGCATTACGCCACCGAGCGCACCGGCCCGCGCGCCCTGGGCCTTTGGCTGGCCGAGCGCACCGGCCTGCCGTGCGACCTCATCGATTTCGACCTGCCCTACTGACCGTGCCCGCCGCGGGGATGGGGGCGCTGCCCCCATGACCCCCGGCAGGGTGCAAGGCACCCTGCACCCCCGGGCGCGTTCCGCGAACGCGCCTTCCGGCACGCCGCAGAGGAAAAGGGCGACGGGGACAAGTGGGGCATCCAGGGCGACTGGGACGGCGGAGCGTGAGGCGGGCGTCCCAGAGGGCCCGCCCCTGCCTCTCCGAGGATCGGCGGCTGATCCACTTCGGGTCAGCGGCTGATCCTCCCCCGATCAGCCGCCAATCCAAAGTTATCAACAACCCCACCTCGCCTTCCGCGCCTCCTTTGTTCCCCCCGGGGCCATCGCCTTCGGGCGGCGGGGGCTCTCGCGGCGTGGGCGTTTTTGGTAGACTGTGGGGCGATTGTTGAGGAGCGACATGCCAAAGAACCCCGCCGAATACACCGCCGACAGCATCAAGACCTTGGATCCCTTGGAGCATATCCGCCTCCGGACGGGGATGTACATTGGCCGCCGCGGGGACGGCACGCAGTATGACGACGGCATCTACATCCTGCTCAAGGAGGTGCTGGACAACGCGGTGGACGAGTTCATCATGGGCTTCGGCAAGCGCATCGCCGTGCGGGTGGATTACGCGACGGGCGAGGTGGCGGTGCGCGACTATGGCCGGGGCATCCCGTTGGAGAAGGTGGTCGATTGCGTGAGCAAGATGAACACCGGCGGCAAGTACAGCGACGACGTCTTCCAGTTCTCCGTGGGCATGAACGGCGTGGGCACCAAGGCCGTCAATGCCCTTTCCGAGCGCTTCACCGTCCGCTCCACCCGCGAGGGACGCTTCGTCGAGGCCTCCTTCGTGCGCGGCAAGCTCACCGACCGGCGCGAGGGCGAGACCAAGGAGCGCAACGGCACCTTCATGGCCTTCCTGCCGGACGCGGAGATCTTCCCCAAGTTCGCCTTCCGCGAGGATCACGTCATCCGCCGCATGAAGCTCTACGCCTACCTCAACGCCGGCCTGACCATCGAGCTCAACGGCGAGCGCGTCCAATCCGAGAACGGCCTCCTCGACCTCATCAACGCCGAGGCCGGCGAGGAGCAGCTCTACGGCCCCATCCACTTCCGCGGGAAGATGCTGGAGGTCGCCTTCACCCACTCCAACCACATGGGCGAGGACTACCACAGCTTCGTCAACGGCCAATACACCAACGAGGGGGGCACGCACCTGACCGCCTTCAAGGAGGGCTTCCTGCGCGGCGTGCAGGAGTTCGCCAAGAAACGTTACGAGGGCGACATCGCGCGCGACGGCATCATCGCCGCCATCGCCATCCGCCTCAAGGATCCCGCCTTCGAGGGCCAGACCAAGAACAAACTCGGCAACCCCGAGATCCGCGCCGCCCTCGTCGCCGAGGTCAAGAAGGTGGTGGAGGACGAGCTCCACCGCCACCCCGAGGACGCCCAGCGCCTCCTCGACAAGATCGACGAGACCGCCCGCATCCGCGCCGCCAGCAAAGACCTCCAGAAGACCGTCCGCGAGCGCGCCCGCCAATCCGCCGTCCGCGTCGAGGAGCTGATCGACTGCAAGCGCCACCTCGACAAGGCCAAGGGCAAGGGCGAGGACACCATGATCTTCCTCGTGGAGGGCAAGTCCGCCGGCGGCACCGTCGGCACCGCCCGCGACACCCAGACCCAGGCCGTCTTCAAGCTCCGCGGCAAGCCGCTCAACGTCTGCGACCTCAACCGGGACGCCATCTACAAGAACAAGGAGTTCTACGACCTCGTCAAGTCCCTGGGCATCGAGCAGTCCCCCGACGCCCTCCGCTACGGCAAGGTCATCCTCGCCACCGACGCCGACGTCGACGGCCTCCACATCCGCAACCTGCTCATCACCTTCTTCCTCCGCTTCTTCGACCACATCATCAAGGACGGGCGGCTCTATATCCTGGAGACCCCCCTCTTCCGCGTCCGCAACGCCAAGCAGTCCTTCTATTGCTACGACGACGCCGAGCGCGAGGCCGCCATCAAGGCCTGCGGCCCCAACTTCATCGGCGAGGGCATCCGCCTCACCCCCGTCAACGTCCACAACGACACCCGCGTCTGGGACACCGTCCGCTTCCTCATGGGCGCCAACACCCCCGAACGCCGCCGCTACATCTTCCAAAACCTCTTCGTCGACAACACCGACGTCTGAGCCCGCGCTGCGTACTGGCCGACGCATCCCCCCCGAAAAAAGCGGAACGCCCGCCAAACGGCGGCGGAATGGCGTATCATCGCACCATGAAACGCCTCCTCACACTTCTCGCCGCCCTCCTCACGCTCAGCCTCCGCGCCGCCGAGGGAGACCGCCCCGCCGTCGCCAACGGGTGGGCCACCCCCCAGCCCGCGCCCCCCGTCGCCCTTCCCCCCGACATCGCCGCCGACTGCGAAGCCTGGCTCTGCGCCGGCCAATCCAATATGTACTGGCCCCTCGCCCGCTGCGCCGGCGCCAACGAGGAGGCCGCCGCCACCGCCAAGCACGACATCCGCCTCTGGGACTTCGTCTCCGGCCGTTGGCGCCGCCTCACCCCCGCCAACGCCAAGCAATGGAGCGCGCTGGCCGTCTCCTTCGCCATCCGCCGCGCCGAGGCCACCCACAAGCCCATCGCCATCCTGTTGGTGGATGTCGGCGGCGCCCCCACCGAGGCCTTCCTCCCCCCCGAGGCCATGCGCCGCCACCCCCACCTCCGCGCCATCCTCGAAGACGGCCGCCCCCTCAGCCAAAACGCCGCCTACCCACGCACCTGGGCCAAGGTCACCCACGCCAAGCGCACCGACGGCGCCTGGCCCGCCTGGGAGGTCGGCGCGCTCTGGCGGCACGGTCTCTCCCGCCTGCGCGGCGTGCCGCTCACCGGCATCCTCTGGTACCAAGGCGAATCCAACGCCTCCGTCGCCATCGGCGGCGAGCCCGACAAGCCGCTCGACGAGGCCTACATGGCCGAGACCCTCCGCGCCATCGTCCAGACCCTCAAGGGACTCAACCCCAAGCGCCCGCCCCTCATCATGGGCCTCCCCCGCCTCAACCGCCCCTGGGCGCCCTATCGCGCCCTCCAACGCAAAGTCTGCGCCGAGGAAGGCGCCATCCTCATCGACACCTTCGCCGCCGGCCTCGGCGACCCCAACAACGTCCACCCCGCCGACAAACGCCCCTTCGCCGACCTGGCCTCCCGCGCCGCGGCCGCGCCCGCGGCCGAATGAGCCGCCCGCCCACCGCCCACGACAGTACGCAGGCCCGTGCGGGAATGTGGCGCGCCGTGCGCGGATTGTGCTAGACTACTGGCGTTAACCGCATTTTGGAGGAACGCAGATGAAGCGCCTGATGATGTTTGCCTGCCTGCTCGCCGCCACCGCCACCGCGTGGGGCGCCGATTATCTGTTGCCCGAGACAATCCGTCTGACGCCCGACGGCCAGGGCCTCATCATCGGCGAGCGCGGCGCCGGCACCGTCTCCGTCCGCGACTTCCAGGGCAAGGAGCTGCGCGCCGTCAAAGCCATCAAGAAGACCGGCGGCTTCCTCGGCCTCTTCCAGGACGAGACCACGCTCCCCGTCACCGGCATCGCCGCCGCCCCCGACGGCACCCTCTACTACACCGCCGACGACGGCAACGAGGGGCGCCTCTTCCGCGAGGACGGCGAGTGGGTCGTCACCGGCAACCGCCCCATGACCCCGACCCTCTCCCCCGACGGCAAGTACGTCTACGTCTGCAACCGCTTCGACGCCAACGTCCAGAAATACGACGCCCAGACCCTCGAGCTCCTCGCCACCGCCCCCGCCATCCGCGAGGCCAACGGCTGCGCGCTGGGGCAGGACGGCAAGCTCCTCTTCGTCATCAACATGCTCCCCGACGACGCCGCCGAGCCCGTCAAGTACGTCGCCGCCAAGGTCACCATCGTCGACACCGCCACCTTCAAGGTGCTCGACAACATCCACCTGCCCGACGGCTCCACCGGCGTGCGCGGCATCACCGCCTCCCCCGACGGCAAGTTCGTCTACCTCACCCACACCCAGGCCCGCTACCAGCTCCCCACCACCCAGCTCGAACGCGGCTGGATGAACACCGCCGCCCTCTCCGTCTTCGACGGCGCCACCGGCAAGTACGTCAACACTATCCTCCTCGACGACGTCGACCTCGGCGCCGCCAACCCCTGGGGCGTCACCGTCTCCCCCGACGGCAAGTGGATCCTCGTCGCCCACGCCGGCTCGCGCGAGGTGAACATCATCGACCGCGCCGCCCTCCACGCCCGCCTCGACAAGGCCGCCCGCAACGAGCAGGTCACCGCCGTCGTCTCCTCCGCCGCCGAAGTCCACAACGACCTCTCCTTCCTCTCCGGCATCCGCCGCCGCGTGCCGCTCACCGCCGACGGCCCCCGCGGCATCGTCGCCACCAACGACAAGGCCTACGTCGTCTCCTACTTCGCCGACGCCCTCACCGTCATCCCCTACACCGACCGCGTCATCAAGCCCACCACCCTCCCCCTCGCCGCCGACGGCAAGCTCATCGACCTGGCCCAAGACCCCATCCTCCGCGGCGAGATGCTCTTCAACGACGGCTCCAAATGCTTTCAGCAGTGGCAGAGCTGCGCCTCCTGCCACCCCGACGGCATCGCCGACGGCCTCAACTGGGACCTCATGAACGACGGCATCGGCAACCCCAAGCAGACCAAGTCCCTCTACCTCTCCAACGTCACGCCCCCCACCATGATCACCGGCATCCGCAAGGATATGTTCCACTGCAACCGCGCCGGCTTCCACCACATCCAGTTCTACGACGCCCTCGAGGAAGACGCCAAGTGCGTCGACGCCTACGTCATCTCCATGCGCCAGCAGCCCTCCCCCTACGACCGCCCCGAGAACGCCGAGGCCATCGCCCGCGGCAAGGCCGTCTTCGAGAAGGCCGACTGCGCCCGCTGCCACAAACCCGAGCTCCACTTCACCGCCGCCGTGGACCCCAACGACGGCGCCAAGAGCCCGCTCTACGACCTCGGCCTCGGCACCCGCGATGAGCTCGGCCAGAAGTTCGACGTCCCCACCCTCAACGAATGCTGGCGCACCGCCCCCTATCTCTACGACGGCCGCGCCCGCACCATGCGCGAGGTCCTCACCACCTTCAACCCCGCCGATGAGCATGGCATCACCAGCGACCTCACCGAGCAGGAACTCAAGGACCTCGAGCTCTACATCCTCTCCCTCTAAAGGACCGCCCCCATGATGACCCAACTCAAAGGCGCCCTCTGGCCCACACTCGAGACCACCGTCCGTGGCATCGAGATCGGACGCGCCGGCTGGGGCTCCCCCTCCGCCCTCGCCGCCCTCCAAGGCCTCGACGTCCCCGCCATCTGGCTCTGCAACCAAGAGACCGGCGGCCTCCCCGCGGTCGTCCAACGCACCCTCGTCACCCACGGCCCCGTCGACGCCATCACCCTCGACGGCGCGGCCGTCGGCGCCCGCTGGGACGACGCCCACGCCGACTACGCCCTCCTCACCGGCATCCTCCCCGGCGACCTCGCCGCCCCCCGCGAAGCCCAGGCCGCCTCCGTCTTCGAGAACATCGAGCGCGCCCTCCAGGCCGCAGGCCTCGGCTTCCACGACGTCGTCCGCACCTGGCTCTACCTCGACAAACTCCTTGAGTGGTACGACCCCTTCAACCGCGTCCGCGACGCCTTCTTCGAGAGCCGCCACGTCTTCGGCGGCTTCGTCCCCGCCAGCACCGGCATCGGCAGCGCCAACACCACCGGCAGCGCCATCATCGCCGGCACCCTGGCCATGCGCCCCAAACCCGGCGCGCAGGTCACCCGCGGCGCCGTCGAATCCCCCCTCCAATGCCCCGCGCTCGACTACCGCAGCAGCTTCAGCCGCGCCGCCGAGATCGTCACCCCCGAGACCCGCACCGTCTTCGTCTCCGGCACCGCCAGCATCGCCTTCGGCGGCGAGACCGCCCACGTCGGCGACCCCGAGAAACAGATCGCCCTCACCATGGACGTCGTCGAAGCCATCCTCGCCACCCGCCAGATGACCCTCCGCGACACCACCCGCGCCATCGCCTACATCAAGCGCCCCGAATACCGCCCGCTCTGGCAGCGCTGGCTCGCCGCCCACAACCTCCCCCCCAACCTCGCCCAAGAGATCATCGCCGACGTCTGCCGCGACGACCTCCTCTTCGAGATCGAGCTCGACGCCGTCACCCGCCTCCGCTGACCCCCACCCACCCCCCTCCCAAGCCCGCCCCGCGGGCTTTTTTTTTGCCCCGCGCCCCACACCCCAATGGGACAGCCCCTGCCCGCGCCACGCCCAGCCCCCGATCCACCTCGGGTTAGCCCCCGATCCACCTCGGTTCAGCGGCTGATCCACCTCGGCTCAGCCGCCGATCCACTTTGGACTGGCGGCCGATCCGATTTGGGCCGGGGGGGGCGCTTGGGGTGGGGCGGGGGGCGCGGAAGGCGCACTTATGACGTGCCGTGTGGTCTGGCTCGCGGAAGGTTTGTGAAGGAGGCGCAAGGTGTTGCGACTTTCGGTGTGGGCGGGCTCGCGGAAAGTTGTTGACGCGGCGGGGCGGGGTGTGCTATTGTGTGCGGACTTTCGGTGCCAAAGGGGCGCCGAAGACGGATTTCAACCCAATCCAGAGGAAGACTATGGAAGCATACGCAGTCGTTGAGGCCGGTGGCACGCAGTGCCGCGTGACCGTCGGCGCGGTGATCGAGGTGAACCGGATGGCCGGGGAGCCTGGGTCTGACATCGAGCTGACGGGTGTGTTGGCCCTGAACACGGGCGACGAGCTGAAGATCGGCATGCCCACCGTCGAGGGCGCCAAGGTCATCGCCACGGTGCTCGGCCACAAGCGCGGGGACAAGCTGATCCATTTCCGCAAGAACCGCCGCAAAGGCTATGAGCGCCGCGTGGGCCACCGCCAGGAGCTGACGGTGCTCAAGATCAAGTCCATCGCCTAAAGCGCAGAAAGGAAGTTTGCCATGGCAGGTAGCACCGGTAACGGCCGCGACAGCAACGCGAAGCGCCTCGGCGTGAAGCGTTATGCCGGCCAGTTCGTCAAGGCTGGCGAGATTCTTGTCCGTCAGCGTGGCACCAAGTTCGCCCCGGGCCGCAACGTGGGCTGCGGGCGCGACTTCACCCTCTTTGCGCTCGTCGCGGGCACCGTCGCCTTCCAGAAGGAGGGCAAGGTCGTCACGGTCGTGCCGCCGACCCCGGCGGAGTAACCCGAGGGAACGTCAGGGATGAAGGCCAGGGTGTTCGTGGACTCGGCGACGGCCGAGGTGCGCGCCGGGCGCGGGGGCGACGGGAGCGGAAGCTTCCGGCGCGAGTCCCACGTGCCCGAGGGCGGCCCGGACGGCGGCGACGGCGGGCGCGGCGGCGACGTCGTGCTCCGGGCGAGCACCCATGCCGACAGCCTCCTGCGCGTCTTCTACGAGCCGCGCCTCTTCGCCGAGAACGGCGTCGCCGGGTCGGGCCAGAAGATGCACGGGCGCAACGGCAAGGATCTCATCGTCGACGTGCCGTGCGGCACGGAGGCCTACAACGCCGACACCGGCGCCTGGCTGGGGGAGGTGCTCGAGCACGGGCAGACCCTCGTCCTGGCCAAAGGCGGGCGCGGCGGCTGGGGCAACGTCCACTTCAAGAGCGCCACCAACCAGGCCCCCGAGAAGTTCATCCCCGGCGCGGAGGGCGAGGCCTTCACCGCGCGGCTGGAGCTCAAGACCATCGCGGACGCGGGGCTCGTCGGCTTCCCCAACGCCGGCAAATCCTCGCTCCTCGCGGCGCTCAGCGCGGCCCGCCCCAAAATCGCCAACTACCCCTTCACCACGCTCCACCCCATCGTGGGCACGGTGGAATACCCGGACTACGCCACGCTGCGCGTGGCCGACATCCCGGGCATCATCGAGGGCGCGGCCGAAGGCGTGGGGCTGGGGCTCACCTTCCTGCGGCACATCTCGCGCTCGCGGATGCTGGTCTACGTGCTCGACATGGCCGACGAGGCCAACCCCGCCGAGCGTGCCTACCAGGTGCTCCGCGCCGAGATCGAGAGCTACGACCCCGAGCTGGCCGCCCGCCCCGCGCTCGTCATCGCCAACAAGATGGACGAGCCCGCCGCGCAGGCCCGCTACGCCGAGGCCGCCGCCGCGCTCGGCTTCGAGCCCCTGCGCCTCTCCCTCGCCGCCGAAGGCCGCCCCGGCCTGGAGGCCGTGCGCGAGGCGCTGCGCCGCGCGCTCGACCCCAAGCCCAAAGGGCGCCCCGCCCAGCCCGCCGAGGCGGAGGGCGAGGTGGACCACAGCGAGGTCTCGCCCGAGCGTTTCCGCAGGGCCACGTTCCTGACACCCTAACACCACCCATCTAACACCAAGGAGTCCATCATGTCCCGAATCTGCGAAGTCTGCGGCAAGAAGCCGATCGTCGGCAACCGCATCGTCCGCCACGGCCTCAAGAAGGCCAAGGGCGGCATCGGCCTGCACACCACGGGCGTCACGAAGCGCCGCTTCGTCCCCAACCTGCGCACCGTCCACGTGCGCACGCCCAACGGCACCACCTGCCACATGACCGTCTGCGCCGCCTGCCTCAAGGCCGGCCGCGTCACCAAGGCCTGAGCAGGCCCGGGCCCGCGCCGCCGCGACGGCGGCGCGGGCCGCCCCCGCTTGACACCCGGCCACCCATTGTGGTACCGTGGTGAAACGAATCGGCGCAAAGCCCCCAAGGCAGGTAGCGAGGCCTTGGCGGCAGGAGGACGAGAGCCCCGTCCCAAGGCTTTGGCCGCAGGAAGAACCGAAACCCTGAAGCATCCACCCAAGGAAGCGAACGAATGCCTACCATCAATCAGCTTGTGCGCAAGGGCCGCACCCCGCAGCGCAAGAAGAGCAAATCCCCCGCGCTCGTGGGCTGCCCCCAGCGCCGCGGCGTCTGCACCGTCGTCAAGACCCAGACCCCGAAGAAGCCGAACTCCGCGTTGCGTAAGGTCGCCCGTGTGCGCCTCACCTCCGGCTACGAGGTCACCGCCTACATCCCCGGCGAGGGGCACAACCTCCAGGAGCACTCCGTGGTGCTCGTCCGCGGCGGCCGCGTGGCCGACCTCCCCGGCGTGCGCTACCACATCATCCGCGGCGCCCTCGACAGCCTCGGCGTCAACGGCCGCGGCCGCTCCCGCTCCAAGTACGGCGTCAAAAAGGACGCCGCCGCCCAAGGCAAGAAGAAGTAAGGAGGCCGCACCATGCGTCGTCGTCAAGCCATCAAGCGCGTCCACCAGACCGACCCCCGCTTCAACAGCGAGCTCGTCGCCAAGGTCATCCGCACCCTCATGAAGTCCGGCAAGAAGACCACCGCCGAGCGCATCGTCTACGGCGCCATCGAGGAAGTGGCCAAGGAGACCGGCAAAGACCCCCTCGAGGTCATGGATGCGGCCATCAACAATATGAAGCCCAAAGTCGAGGTCAAGAGCCGTCGCGTCGGTGGCGCCACCTATCCCGTCCCCGTCGAGATCCGCCCCGGCCGCCAGCTGGCCCTCGCCCTCCGCTGGATGGCGCAGTACGCCTCCGCCCGCGTCGCCCTCGAGCTCATCGATGCCTACAACAACACCGGCAACGTCCTCAAGAAGCGCGACGACACCCACAAGATGGCCCAGGCCAACAAGGCCTTCGCCCACTACGCCTTCTGAGCCGCGCCCGCGCGTGCGCACGAAAAAAGCCCCCGACCGCCAAGGCCGGGGGCTTTTTTCGTGCCCGCCTGGCGGCGCCCTCAGAGCGGCTCGCCGCGCGAATCCTCGCAAACGACCGCGGGACGCTCTTGGGCGAGGAGCGCATCGAGCTGGCCGGGGTGCTGAAAGCCGTCGAGCCGGGCGCGGAGGCGGGCCGGCGCGCCGGGGGCGTCGAGCGCCTCGCGCCGGGCGCGGGCAAGGGCGAGGTAGTCCGCCGAGAGGTCGATGCCCAGGAACCGGCGGCCGAGGAGGCTGGCGGCGACACCGGTGGTGCCGCTGCCGCAGAAAGGGTCGAGCACCCAGTCATGGGGGGCGGTGGCGGCGAGAAGGAGGCGGGCGAGGAGGGCGAGGGGCTTCTGCGTGGGGTGTTTGCGGCCGCCGACCTTCTCCCAGGGGTGGATGGCGGGGAGAGGCCAGACGTCGCGCATCTGCCGCCCGCCGGCGATGGCGCGGAGCAGGGCGTAGTTGTAGCGGTGGGGGACGCGGGGGTGCCTGCGGGCCCAGAGGATGAGCTCGGAGGCATGGGTGAGGACGCGGCAGGAGAGGTTGGGCGGAGGGTTGGTCTTGACCCAGGTGACGGCGTTGAGGAGGTGGAAGCCGAGGCGCTCCAGGCAGTCGGCGAGGAGGAAGGCGTTGTGGTAGGTGCCGCTGACCCAGAGGGTGCCTTGGGGGGTGAGTTTGTCGCGGACGGCGGCGAGCCAGGCAAGCGTGAAGGCGCGCTCGGCCTCGCGCCCGGGCGGGGCGTCCCAGGCGCCCTTGTCCACGCAGACGCGGCGGCCGGATTGGACGGAGATGCCGCCGTCGGAGAGGAAGTAGGGCGGGTCGGCGAAGGCGAGGTCGAACCGGAAGTCGAAGGCACCCAGCACCTCCCGGCAGTCGCCCTGCACGAGGGTGAAGTCGCGGTTGCGCGAGCGGTAGCAAGGAACAGGCGGGGCTCGCATGATGATCACGGCACGGGCAGACCGAGTTTCTGTAGCGGGAGGTACTCGAAGTAGTACTGACAGCCGACGGAGATGATGTAGTCCAAGGTGTCGCTATAGCACGGTTGCTTGAACCAGTCGTTGAGAATGTAGATGTATTCCACCTCGTAGTTGAGTTCGGCCAAGAGGCGTTTGTAACGTTTGCGCTTGTAGTCGCAGGTCTGTAGCTTCTCATCGACGGAGCCTGCGACGCGCTGGAACTTGCATTCGATGACGAAAAGCGTGTTGTTCACGATGACGTAGATACAATTGTCGGGGAAGAGTTGTTTGGAGAGGTGTTGCCGCCAGTCCACGCCTAGCGACGCAATATATTTGTAGAAGGCGTGCTTCTTGAAGACGTGCGCGACCAATTCGCCGTGGTAGAAGACGTCGATGCCCTTGACTTGGTAGCCGGGCTGTTTGTTCAGGAGGGTCGCCAAGTCCGTGCGTTCCTCGAAAATGAGGCCGGTCCGTGTGTTGGCGCCGCCGCTGCCGCCTGCGATCATGGCGTGTCCTCCGGGGCGTAGTTGCTGATGAGGAGTTCGGGGAGGGGGCCGCGCTTGGCGGGGTTGGCGTTGACGGCGCGGCGGGCGAGGACGCGCTCAAGGCGGAAACCGGCGTAGAGACGCTCGAAGAACCCGTCGTCGGTGGCGGAGTTGCTGAGGAGGAAGCGGTGGCCGGAGCGGTCGAGGGCACGGCAGAAGTCGGCCAAGCGGCGCTGGGCGTCGTCGTCGAAGGGGGTGCGGACGTAGGCATTGAAACTGGAGGTCTGGCTGAGTGGGCGGTAGGGTGGGTCGAGGTAGAAGAAGGTGGGGCGGTCGGCGGGGAGGAGGCGGGGGATCTCCGCGAAGTCGCCGCAGTGGAAGGTAACGCGGGCACGACGAAGGAGGGCGGCGTCGGCACGAAGGGTGGGCGCGTCGCAAAGGAGGGGGTTGCGGGCGCGGCCGAAGGGAACGTTGAGTTCGCCGCGGGCGTTCTCGCGGTAGAGGCCGTTGAAGCCGGTGCGGTTGAGGAAGAGGAGGCGGGCGCTTTGGGCGATGCCTTCGGGCGGGGCGGCGTTGAGGCGGGCGCGTTGATCCAGATAGAAGGCGCGGCGCTCGGGCTCGGAGAGGGGGAGGTAGGCCTCGGCGAGGGCTTGGAGGGCGGCGATGAGGGCCTCGGGCTGGGCTTGGACGGCGCGCCAGGCGGCGATGAGGCGGGGGTTGAGGTCGTTGGCCACGGCCAAGGGGATGGCAGGGAAGGCATCGAGGATCGCGAGCAACGCGGCCCCGCCGCCGACGAAGGGCTCCGCGTAGGCCCATTTCCCGGAGGCGAGGGCCTGTCGTGGCACGCGCCGCAGAATCTCGGGCAGGAGCTGCCGCTTGCCGCCGACCCACTTGAGAAAAGGCTTTGTCGTTGCGTTCACTTCCGTCTCCAGCGTGGCCTAGGAAAAAGGGTCGTCTGGACTAGGCCAAAAAGTGGGACGCGAAAGGGCAAGGAAACCGCTCAGTGGGGCGTTTTCTCGCGCCGAACCCGGATCCGTTTGCTATACTAAACGTGGCTGAAAACAAAGGACCCTTTTTTCTCTGCCACCCTGATCGCTCAGAAATCACTGTCTGTCTTAGTCTTGGAAAGGATTTGCGCGATGGACAACCCGTGGGGAGAAGAGCGACGCCAAGCATTATCCGAAGCCTTGGGGTCGCGTCAAGATGCAGATTCTCGGCCAGTGTTTCCTTTCCTTCCTCTACCAATATTCTTACGCCGCACGCTCCGAGATTTTGGCACCACCGCGCACCCAAAAGCTTATCAGCGGCCAATTCCCTTCGTGTCGGCGGCTAAGTCTCGGGGGATTGGCGGCTGAGCCGGAGAGGGGAAGGGGCTGCGGGGAAATGGCGAGGGAGGGATTGGCGAGGGGATGGGGGCGCAGTCTTCGGAACCCCGGCAGGGGCAAGGCACCTTGCGCACTCGGGCGCGGAGGGGGGCCGAGCCTGTTGGCACGACGATGGGGTGAGGGCGGCCAGGATGGCCGGAGAGCTTTGGGCGACCGGGATGGCCGGAGAGCTTTGGGCGACCGGGATGGCGGCGGGTGGGTGTGCGCGTCCTAGATGTCTTGGATGTCCTAGTGGTCCTAGATGTCCTTCGGGCGGGGAAGGGCTTGAATGACCTGAAGGACGGGAAGGGGTTGAAGGATTGTCTCGGTGGATCGGCCGCCATCTCTCGGAGACTTGGCGGCTGAGTCTTGGTGGATCGGCGGCTGAGGCGGGGAGACTTGGCGGCTGAGTCTTGGTGGATCGGGGGCTGAGGCGGGGAGACTTGGCGGCTGAGGCTCGGGGGATCGGCGGCTGAGGCGGGGAGACTTGGCGGCTGAGGCGCTGGGGGGTGGCGGCTGATGGGTGGGGTGGGGGGAGGATGGAAAACTTCCGTGTCTCGGGTGCGCACGTGTCGACGCACCGCGTTTGGGGCGTGTGGGGATGGGTCGGCGCACGGAGGGGATGTGTTAGGATGGTGGCATGAGAGCGAGCCTTCCCCTGTTGTTGTGCGCGGCGTCCACGTTGGCGTGGGCCGCCCCCGAGGATTACAATCTGCCCGAGGCGCGGAGCGTCGGCGCGGCTGACGCCGATCTTGCCCCCACGCTCATGGAGCGCGCGGCCGAACCCGAGGAGTGGGCGGCCTTCGCCAAGGCGCATCCGGCGGGCTTTTGGCTTTTCGGCGAGCGGCGTGACCGTGCGGTGCGCCCGAACCTGCTGCCCGCCGTCTGGCTCACCGAGGCGGGGCGGGAGGCGTTGGGCGGGTTCCGCGGCGAGGCGCGGCCGGGCGAGTTCTATGTCTTCCAGGTGGTCATCGTCGGGGGCGCGCACGCGCCGCAGTCGACCATCGCCTATGCGGCGCGCCCGGAGGGCAACGCACTCACTCGTCTCTTCCGCGAGGCCCCGCCGGTTACCTGTCTCTCCCTCGAAGGCACCGACCGCTTGGGCAGGCCGCTCCTCAAGCGTCTGCCGTGGCCGGGCGAGGGGGAGGTCAAGCCTCTCTGGTTCGGCGTGCAGGTGCCGGAGGAGGCGACGGGCGCGTTGGGCTTCGTCCTCGAAATCGGCGGGCGGGATTTCCCTGTGCGACTGGAGGTCTCCGGCGAGCCGATCGAGGAGGGTGGCGTGCATGAGGGGTGGCGCCTGGCGCGTCTTCGTTGGCTCAATTCCGCCATCGGGCAGGAGGAGACCGTCACCGCGCCCTTCACCCCCGTGGAGGCAGACCCTGCCACCCGCACGCTGCGTATCCTTGGGCGCGAGGTCGTCCTTGGGGCGGATGGTCTGCCTGCCGCCTACCGCTCGTGCTTCAACGGTTCCAACACCCGCGCCGACGCGCCCGCGCAGGAGGGCTTCGCCGAGGCGCCGGCCTTCACCGTCGGGGGGCGCCCCTTCGTGGCGCGGCGTTTCGCCTTCACCGAGCGCGGGCCGGTGGGCGTCTCATGGGTGGCGGAGTCCGTGAGCGCCGACGGCGCGTGGGTGCTGACCGTGCGTGGGCGCTTGGAGTATGATGGCTTCCTTTCCACCCGCCTTTCCCTCCGTGCGGCCGATGGGGCGTCCGCCCGCCACGAGGGGGTCGCCCTCGCGCTTGCCCTCACGCCCGCCGCCTCGCGTTACGCGATGGGGTTGGGCTTGGAGGGCGGCGCCGCGCCCCGGGACTTCGCGTGGCGGTGGGACACCAAGAAACATCAGGATGCGTTGTGGGTCGGCGGCGTCAACCAAGGCCTCATGCTCCGCCTCAAGGGCGAGAACTACGTCCGTCCCCTCATCAACGCCTACTATGCCTTCCGTCCGCTCAATCTCCCGGAGGGGTGGGGCGATGGCGGCGTGACGCTCCGCCGCGCGGCCGACGGCTCCGCCCATCTCACCCTCACCGGCGGCCCGCGCGACCTCGCCCCCGATGGCGCGAGCGTTTACCTCTTGGATTGGTATCTCACGCCCTTCAAGCCCATCGACCCCCACTTCCAGCTCGCCGAGAACCGCATCTTCCACGCCCACGCCGGCTTCAGGGGCGAGGACTGGCCCGCGCTCCGCGCCCAGGGGCACACCGTCGCCAACATCCACCAAGGGCGCGCCATCAACCCCTTCATCAACTATCCCTACAACGACGCCTTCCTCCCCCGCCTTGCCGCCGAGGCCCAGGCCGCCCACCGCGCCGGTATGAAGCTCAAGGTCTACTACACCACCCGCGAGCTCACCCAGAACCTGCCCGAGTTCCTCGCCCTCAACGCCCTCGACGGCGAGATCGTCCTCCCCCGCAAGCCCGGCGTCCCCTGGCCCGTAACCAACCGCAACGGCCCCCACCCCTGGCTCTCCGCCCATCTCGGCGACGACTTCGTGCCCGCGTGGCGCGAGACCCTCCGCCACCCCGGCCTCGAAGGCAAACTCGACCTCGCCGTCCTCACCACCCCCTCCACCCGCTGGGACAACTTTTACCTCGAAGGCCTCGCCTATCTCCTCCGCGAGGCCCACATTGACGGCCTCTACATCGACGACACGGCGCTCGACCGCCACGCCATGCGCCGCGCCCGCCGCATCCTCGACCGCGACGCCCCCTCCCGCCGCCTCATCGACATGCACTCCTGGAACCACCACAACGCCCTCGCCGCCTGGGCCAACTCCGCCATCTGCTTCATGGAGCTCTATCCCTACATCGACTCCCTCTGGCACGGCGAGGGCGCCTTCACGATGGGGCGCAAGCCCGACTTCATCCTCACCGAGATGTCCGGCATTCCCTTCGGCCTGATGAGCGAGCAGCTCACCGGGCCCCAGAACCCTTGGCGTGGGCTTGCCTTTGGGATGCTCCCTCGCCGCCCGTGGGCCGGTGACCCCCGCCCCGCGTGGCGCATCCTGGATGCCTTCGGCCTTGTCCCTGGCACCGACCTCATCGGTTGGTGGGACCCCGCCAACCCCGTCAAGCCCTCCACCGACCAAGCCCTCGCCACCCTCTACCGCCGCCCCGACGGCAAGACGCTGCTGGCCCTCGCCAACCTCACCGACAAGCCGCTCACCCTCACCCTTTCCGTCGATTGGGCGGCGTTGGGCCTCGACCAAGCGCAATGGCGCGCGCCCGCCTCCCCGGGTTTCCAAGAGGCCGCCACGTTCCCCGGCGGGGGGCCGATCGCGCTTCCCGCCGGGCGGGGGCTGCTGCTCGTCGCGGAGCGGCGTTAAAGGCGGCGGAGCGCCTCGCCGAAGGCGCGGTCGAAGACCTCGGGGGCGAAGCGGGCGGCGTTGCGGCGGAGCGCGGCGGCGTCCCACCGCCGGGCGCGGGCCTCCTCGATGGCGTCGCGGATGGCCTGCGGGGTGGGCGCGTCGAAGAAGAGGCCGGTCTCGCCTTCGCGGACGGTCTCCAGCGCGCCGCCCGCGCGGAGGGCCAGGACGGGGGTGCCGGCGGCCTGGGCCTCGACGGGGACGATGCCGAAGTCCTCGACGCCGGGGAAGAGGAGGCCCTTGGCGCCGGCGTAGAGGCCGGGGAGGTCGGCGTCGGGCACGCGGCCGAGGAAGGTTACGTTGGGGGGCGCGTGGCGGCGGAGGCGGCGCAGGAGGGGGCCGTCGCCGGCCACGACCAGCCGCTCGCCCAGCCCGCGGAAGGCCTCCAGCGGCACGTCGGGGGCTTTGTAGGGGACGAGGGCGCCGAGCCAGAGCCAGTAGGTGCGCGGGCGTTCGGGGGCGGCGGCGAAGCGGGCCACCTCCACGGGCGGGTGGACCACGTCGGCCTCGCGGCCGTAGACGCGGCGGATGCGGGCGGCGACGAAGGCGGAGTTGGCGACGAAGCGGTCGACGCCCTCGGCGCTGCGCAGGTCGTAGGCGCGCAGGGGCGGGGTGAAGAGGCGCATGGCCAGGCGGCCGGCCGGGCCGGCGCGGCGGTAGTAGTCGTCGCGCAGGTCCCAGAGGTAGCGCATGGGCGTGTGGCAGTAGCAGAGGTGCTTGGCGCCGGCGGGCTTGCGCACGCCTTTGACGGGGCCGGATTCGCTGCTGACCAAGAGGTCGAAGCCCGAGAGATCCCATTGTCGCAGCGCCCACGGCATGAGCGGCAGCCAGGCTTGGCAGCGTGAGCGTCCGAAGGGCAGGCGCGCGATGGCGCTTTCGCGGATGGGGTGGGCCAGGAGGTCGGGGGCGATGGCGGCGCGTCGGCAGGCGTGGGTGTAGATGGGCGCGTCGGGGAAACGGCGTGCGATGGCCTGGAGCACCTTCTCGCCGCCGCGCATGGCCAGCAGCCAGTAGTGGAGGAGGGCGGTCTTCATGGCGTGGGCTTGGCGGGGTCGGGGTTGCGCCGGTAGAGGCGGAAGGTGCGCTTGCGCAGGGGCTGGGTGGCCAGGAGGGTGTAACGCGGGGCCAGGTGGGGCGGCAGCGCCTCGTAGGTGACGTAGTAGTCGGGCAGGGGCAGGGTGGGCACGAGGCCGATGCCGAGCGATTGCCGCCGCAGGGGCCAGGCGCTGTTGTCCCAGCCTGGGCCGAGGGTGGGGCGCCGGTTGAGGACGTAGCGCTGCGGGTCGCGCCGGTAGCCGGGGATGGTCGCGGGGCCCTTCCAGTCCGCCCGGATGATGGGGGCGAAGGCCTCCCCCGCGCGGCGCGTCTCGGCCCGCGACCCTTCCAACACCTGCTTGGCGGTCCGGAAGGGCAGCTCGTAGGCGGCCAGGAGGGCCACGCCCAGCGCGAGGGCGACGCGCAGGGGCCGCCGCCACGCCCCGCCGCCCTGCCAGAGCCGCCAGAGGCCGTAGCCCGCCCAGACCCAGAGCAGGGGGGCCAAAGGGTTGAAGTAGCGGATGCGGTAGTTGAGGTCGTTCAGCGTGCCGTCGCCCAGCCAGAGTTGGGCCACTTGGAGGGCGTGGTGGCCGAGGAAGAAGGCGAGCGCCAGCCATTCCTTCCGGGAGACGCGCTGCGTCCAAAGGCGGAGGGCGAAGACCGCGTAGGCCGCCGCCGCGTAGGGCGCGAAGAAGCCCTTGAGCCAGAAGGCCAGGAAGTCGCTCATGCGCCACCTCCCCCGAAGAGCCGCGCGAAGGCCGAGGCGATCTGCCCCGAGGGCAGCCACTGCCCCATCCACGCCCAGGTCAGCCAACAGCCGGGCTGGAGCGCCAGGGCGTAGACGGCGGCGGCGGCCCAGGTGGCGCGCCGGCGGAGGCCGAGGAGGGCGTAGAGCGCCCAGGCGGCCCAGGTGGCGCGCCGGCGGAGGCCGAGGAGGGCGTAGAGCGCCCAGGCGGCCGCGCCGAGGAGGATGGTGTCCCCGCGCGTGGTGGCGAAGAGGGGGAGGGCCACGGCCATTGCCAGGAGGCCGCGCCCCTCGCGCCGGTCCAGGCGGTCCAGGCAGGCTTGGAGGGCGAGGAGGCAGGCCAGCGCGCGGAAGGTGTCGCGGAAGCCCTCGTAGCCCATGTCGAAGAGGGTGGGGGCGGCGAAGCTAAGGGCGAAGGCGCACCAGGCCGCGCCCCGCCCGAAGAGGCTCTGGGCGATGGCGAAGAGGGGGAGGGCGGCCGCCGCCCAGCCCAGCAGGGCCAGGAGCGAGCAGGCGGTGGCGCCGTCGCACCCGAAGAGCCAGACCAACGTGCCGGCGCCGACGGGGAAGAGGAGGTTGAAGCGCGGGTGGAAGGCATCCCCCCAATCGCCCTGCGCGAAGGCCTCGGCCATCAGCGCGTAACGGTTCGCCGTGTCGCCGTTCGAGAGGTTCCAGAGGCAGGCGCAGAGTGCGGCGGCGGCGAAGGCTGCGGCGGCGAAGGCCAGGGGCGCCGCCCAACCGGGCGCGCGTTTGGCGCGGAGGAAGCCCCAGGCGCGGCCGGCGGCCTGGGCCAGGTGGAAGCACGCCTTGCGGGGGCGGAGGGTGAGGGCGGCCTGCGCGGCGCGGACGCTTTGGAGCGCCACGGCCCAGAGCCCGCGCGCCGCGCCGAAGCCGTGCGTGCGCAGCACCCAGCCGTGGCCGACGCCGTAGCGCCAGCCGCGCGCCGCGCGCCAGGGGCCGCGGAAGACGGGGTGGAGGACGGTGAGCGTGCCGTCGTAGTCGAGCCTCCGGCCGGCCGCCAGCAGGCGCAGGAGGAAATCGGTCTCCTCGCCCGAGCCCATCGGCGTGCCCGCGCCCGCGCCGAGGCGTTCGTCGAAGCGGAGGCCGCCGAGGGCGTCGCGCCGCAGGAAGAAGGAGCAGGAGACGGCGGTGCGCCAGATGTTGGCGCGGGTTATCGGCATCCGCGCGGCGCTCATCCAGCCCCCGGCGGAGCAGACGCCCGCCTCGTCGGTCACGCGGCAGGAGAGGCCGTCGGGCGCGCCGGGGGCGGTGAGGCGGGCGGCGACCTGGGCCAGGAGGTCGGGGGGATACCAGGCGTCGTCGTCGGGGAAGGCGACGAGGGTGGCCTGGGTGAGGGCGAGGCCGCGGTTGCGCGCGGCGGAGAGGCCGGGTGGGGCGGGCACGCGGCGGAGGCGCAGGCCGCGGACCGGACGCACCGGATC
>CASEMS010000054.1 GCA_949288955.1 uncultured Lentisphaeraceae bacterium | reverse complement strand
GGGCAGCGCGGGAGGCGAGGGCGGTAGGGAGCGGTCAGCGGGCGAAGCCCGCAGAGCGACCGGCGGAGCCCGCAAGCCTCCCGCGCAACCTTGCGTCTTCGCGGTCAAATCCCCCCAAGC
Source organism: uncultured Lentisphaeraceae bacterium (assembly GCA_949288955.1). GTDB lineage: Bacteria > Verrucomicrobiota > Kiritimatiellia > RFP12 > DVOR01 > Spyradenecus. The sequence goes on along the minus strand of CASEMS010000054.1, from coordinate 9,759 downwards.
CTCCAAGCCTCCAAACTTCCAAGCCTCCCCCTCTGCCCGCAAGCCTCCCGCGCCACCTTGCGTCTTTGCGGTTCCCTCCCCCCGCCCTTTTCACCCAAGCCTCCAAGCCTCCAAACTTCCAAGCCTCCCCCGGACACACCGGGCGCAAGCCAGCCGTCAGGGGCAGGTGAGCTCGAAGAGGGCGTCGACGGCGCGGTGGAGGAGGTGGGCCTCGTGGGTGTCGGCGAGGGTGTAGCGGATCTCCTTGCCGTGGCGCTGGGAGACGATAAGCCCGGCGCGGCGGAGGACTTGGAGATGGTGGGAGACGGCGGCGGTGCTCATGCCGACCATGGCGCCGAGGTTGGTGACGCATTCGGTGCAGTGGCAGAGGATCCAGAGGATGCGCAGGCGGGTGGGGTCGCCAAGGAGGGCGAAGCGGGCGGCGACGGCGGCGAAGTCGACGGGGGGCGGCATCTTGGCGAGGACGCGCTGGGCGTCGAGGCCGTGGTTGTGGGGGAGGTCGTAATGCGGCATGGCGGGCGGGTCAGAGGTTGTGCTCCTTGCGGAGGGCGCGGAGCTCGTCGCGGAGGATGGCGGCGCGCTCGAACTCGAGGGCCTCGGCGGCCTGGCGCATCTCGGCTTCGATGCGGGCGAGGGCGGCCAGGAGGTCGTCGCGCGAGAGGCCGGCCTCGGCGGCGGCGAGGGGGGCGGGGGGGCGGCGTTTGTCGGCGGCCTTGGCGGGGGCGCCGGGGGTGCCCTCGGCGGCGAGGTCCTCGTTGATGGCGCGGCGGGCGGTGCGGGGGACGATGCCGTGGGCGGCGTTGTAGGCGGACTGCTTGGCGCGGTGGGCCTGGGTGACCGCGAGGACGGCGCGGATGGCGGGGGTCTCGTGGTCGGCGTAGAGGATGACCTTGCCCTCGACGTTGCGGGCGCAGCGGCCGGCGGTCTGGATGAGGGAGGTCTCGGAGCGGAGGAAGCCCTCCTTGTCGGCGTCGAGGATGGCCACGCGGGTGACCTCGGGGAGGTCGAGGCCCTCGCGCAGGAGGTTGACGCCGATGAGGGCGTCGAACGCCCCGCGGCGGAGGCGGCCGAGGACGTCCACGCGGGCGATGGCGTCGAGGTCGGAGTGGAGCCACTCGGCGCGGAGGCCGACGTCGGCGAGATACTGGGAGAGGTCCTCGCAGGCGCGCTTGGTGAGGGCGGCGACGAGGGTGCGGCCGCCGCGCTCGGCGTTGGCGCGGATCTCCTCGATGAGGTCGTCGATCTGCCCTTCCAGGGGACGGACCTCGACGACGGGGTCGAGCAGCCCGGTGGGGCGGATGACCTGCTCGGCCTGGAGCTGGGCGACGGCGCGCTCGTGGGGGCCGGGGGTGGCGGAGACGTAGAGGACGCGGGGGACGCGGGCGTCGAACTCCTCGAAGGTGAGGGGGCGGTTGTCCTTGGCCGAGGGGAGGCGGAAGCCGTTGTCCACGAGGATCTGCTTGCGGGCCTGGTCGCCATTGTACATGGCGCGGACCTGCGGGAGCGTCACGTGGCTCTCGTCGATGATGCAGAGGAAGTCCGGGCCGAAGTAGTCGATGAGCGTGGGCGGGGGGACGCCGGGGGCCCGTCCGGCCAGGGGCGCGGAGTAGTTCTCGATGCCGGTGCAGTAGCCCATCTCCGCCAACATCGCCAGGTCATACTCGGTGCGCTGGCGGAGGCGCTGGGCCTCGAGGAGTTTGCCCGCGCGATCCAGCTCCGCCAGGCGCTCGGTGAGCTCCGCGCGGATGCGGGCGACGCCGCCGAGGAGCTGGCTCTTGGGCATGACGAACTGCTTGGCCGGGGAGAGCAGGCAGGAGGGAAGCGTGCCGGTTACCTTGCCGGTGAGGGCGTCGATGGCGCGCAGGCTCTCGATCTCGTCGCCGAAGAAGGAGACGCGCACGCCCTCGGTGGAATAGGAGGGGAAGACGTCCAGCACGTCCCCGCGGACGCGGAAGACGCCGGGGCGGGGGTCGTAGTCGTTGCGCTGGTACTGGATCTCGGTGAGCTGCGCGGCCAACGCGTCGCGCGACAGCTCCTGCCCCGGCCGGAGGGAGACCATCAGCCCCCGGTAGTCCTCCGGCGACAGGAGGCCGTAGATGCAGGAGACGGAGGCGACGATGATGACGTCCTTCCGCCCCAACAGCGCGTGCGAGGCCGCCAGGCGGAACCGTTCGAGGTCCTCGTTGATGGAGGCGTCCTTCTCGATGTAGGTGTCCGTCTGCGGGATGTACGCCTCGGGCTGGTAATAGTCGTAGTACGAGATGAAGTACTCGACCGCGTTGTCCGGGAAGAAGGCCTTGAGCTCGGCGTAAAGCTGCGCCGCCAAGGTCTTGTTGTGGGAGATGACGAGGGTGGGCCGCTGGAAGCGGGCGATGACATTGGCCATCGTGAAGGTCTTGCCGCTGCCCGTAACGCCGCGCAGGATGGCGCGCCCCGCCCCCCCCTCGAAGCCGCTGACGATGGCGTCGATGGCCTCCGGCTGGTCGCCCATCGGCGCGAAGGGCGCGGCCAGGCGGAACCCCGCCGGCCCGCCCACCCGCTCATTCTCGAAACGCGTCTCCAACATGGCTGTCCCGGAAACCGTGCCCCACGCAGCCTCGCGGGAACGGCACCTCCGCCCCAATCACTTGATGCCGATGCGGTGGGCGAAGAGGATCTCGTCCTCCGCCTTCCCCAACGCGGTCGCCAGCTTGGCGCGGTCGATGGAGCCCATGAAGACGCTGTTCCACCCCTGCGAGGTGCAGAAGAGGTAGAGGTTCTGCCCCACGAAGCCCGCGTCGGCCAAGGCGCTCTCGCGGTTCTGGACGGCCTTGTCATAGAAGAGGACGACGAAGGCGGAGGCGCCGCGGCGCAGATCCTCCAGATCCACGCAGGCGGGGGTCTCGGTGAGGACGTTGTCCACCGGGTCCCAGGTGTAGAGGCCCTTGGCGGTGAGGACCGCCAACTCGATCTCGCGCTTGTCGCGGGCCGAGGGGGCGGTGCGCTTGCCATCGGCGCGGGTGATGCCGTTGGCGGCCCAGAGCAGGTTGGCCAACTGCTGGGCGGAAGGCTCCGGGCCGACGGTGCGACGGCTGGTGGCGCGCTTGGCGAGGGCCTCCATGAGAGGCATCCCGCCGGTCTTCTGCGGCTCAGGCAGTTTGATGTCCTCGGCAAGGAGCGTGGCGGCGCAGAGCGCGCCAAGGAGGGCGAGAAAAGATTTCGGCATGATCGGGTTCCTTTCTGTGTGGGGATAGTATACCAGAAGCCGCCCTCCCCCCGCGCAGAACGGCGAACTCCCGGCGCCTCGGCGGCCAACCCAAGGAGACTTAGCCGCCGACGCTCAATGGCTCAGCCGCCGATCCTCCTCAGGGCGGCGGCTGAGCCTCCCTGGTTCAACCGCAAAGACGCAAGGGGGCGCGGGAGGCTTGCGGGCTCCGCCGGTCGCTCTGCGGGCTTCGCCCGCTGACCGCTCCCTACCGCCCGCGCCTCCCGCGCTGCCCAAGTGAGTCCCCCCTTCCCCCTTCGTGCCCCTCCGTGTCCCCCTTCGTGGCCTCTGTGATCTCCCCCCTGGCAGTCCTGTCGGCGGTAGCCGACCCCCAAATCTGCCTCAATCCGCGCAATCTGCGGTTTCCCCCTCGTCGTCCTGCGCGGGCTGTGCCCGCGCCCCCTTTGTGCCCGTTGTACCCTTTGTGATTGCCCACTCCGCGCGTCCTTCGGCGTGCCGGGGGGCGGTCAGGCGAGGCCGGTGAGGACGCAGAGGCCGGAGGGGCCGTCGGCGGTGGTGAGGAAGAGGCGCCAGGGGTGGAAACCTTGGGCGAGGCGGAGGGTGATGGCGCGGCCCTCGGCACAGTCGCCGGCCTCGTATTCGAGGATGTGGGCCTCGTGGAGCCAGAGCTGGCAGCCGCCGGGGCCTTTGGCGGCGAAGGCGCGGTCGCCCTCCGCGGGGGCCTCGAACCAGCCGCGCACCTCCACGCCGTAGGCGCCGGTGGGGGGAAGGCGCGCCAGGAGGTCGGCGAAGTCCTTGGCGAGGAAGCCGCCGTCGGGGGCAAGGGTGCGGAAGTTCGGCACCCAGGGCCAGGCCTCGGCACCGGCACGGTGGAGGCGGACCTCCAGGGGCGGGGGCGGGCCGACGCGCGGGGTGGCGGGCATAGGGGCGGCCTCGATGCCGGGGTGGCTGTTGGCGTAGGCGCCGAGGGCGCCGCAGGCGTCGGGAACCTTGGCGACGGGCACGCGGCAGGCGACGAGGAGGTCGGTCATCCAGCGGACGCGCTCGGCGTGGGCGGGGTCGGCGAGGAGGTCGCGGGTCTGGCCGGGGTCGGCGGCGAGGTCGTAGAGCTCGCGGGTGCCGTTGATGCCGTTGTTGCGGATGAGGACGTGATCGCCGTCGCGGACCCATTGCTCGAAGCCGAAGCCTTGGCCGGAGCCGCCGTCGTTGTATTCGGCATAGAGGCGCATGGGGAGCTGGCGGCCCTGGCCGGTGAGGGTGGGCAGGAGGGAGACGCCGTCGCAATGGGCGGGCTGGGGGAGGCCGGCGACGTCGGCGAGGGTGGCCATCCAAGCGGGGAATTGGAAGGGGAAGGCGCTTTGGCGGGGGGTCTCCGCGCCGGAGGCGGGGATGGTGCCGGGCCAGAGGGCGAAGGTGGGCTCGCGGAGGCCGCCCTCGTAGCTCCAACGCTTCATGCCGCGCCAGGGGCCGTTGGAGTCGAAGGCGCCCTCCACCCAGTTGATGCCGGCGGGGGTGAGATACTCGCCGGCGGGGCCGTTGTCGGAGGTGAAGACGAAGAGGGTGTCGCGCTCCAGGCCGCGGAGGCGGAGGAAGCGGAGGAGGTCGCCGAGGGCGTCGTCGAGGCGGCGGACGTTGGTGGCGTAGCGGCGCTGGGAGGCGGTGGCGTAGGCCTGGTAATCGGGGTGGATCCAGGTGTTGGAGGTGTTGGCGCCCTGGGCGTTGAGGGCCTTGAAGGGGAGGAAGCCGCGGGCGTCCTTCTCCCAACGCACGCCGCCGCCCCAACGCGCGTCGGCGGGATCCTCGGCGGGGTAGGCGTTGCCGGGGACGTGGAACGCGGCGGTGGAGGCCATCTCGGGGTCGCCGTGGCTGGCGCCGGAGCCGTGGCTGGTGGTGTAGCAGGCGTAGCAGAAGAAGGGCGCCTCGCGGCCGGCCTCCTGGTGGGCGAGGATGAGCTGCTTGATCTTGGCGGTGAAGAGGTCGGTGTCATAGCAGTGGCGGCCCTCGGCGTCGGCCACCAGACGCCGCCAATAGGTGCCGTCGGCGTCGCGCTCCCAGTCCGTGGCGCCGGCGGAGAGCGCGGCGTAGAAGGGGTCGTCCTTGGCCTGGGCGGAGAGGTTCTCGACCAGGGGCGAGCCGACGTTGCGGTTGCGCCAGTCGCCCTCCGCCCCCTGCCAATGGTAGAAGGAGTGGCCGTGGCCGTGGGCGGGATAGCCGTAGGAATAGTCGAACCCGGCGTCGCAGGCCATCGCGCGGCGGGGCTGGCCGCCGCTTTCGTATCCCCCGCCGATGCCCCACTTGCCGATGTGCCAGGTGGCGTAGCCGGCGGCCTTCATGACGGTGCCCAGGGTCATGTGCGCGTCCACGGGGCGGTCGAACATATTGTCGCGCAGGTTGCAGTGGCCCTGGTGCTTGCCGGTTACCATCGAGGCCCGCGCGGGGGCGCAGACGGGAGCGGTGGTGTAGGCCTGGGTGAGCATGACGCCCTGGCGCATCGCGGCGTCGAGGTTCGGCGTGTCGATGTGGACGTTGCCCTCCGCGGCGCGGGCGTTCTGCCAGAAGGCGCCCAGGTCGCCCCAACCCAGGTCGTCGCACAGCACGAGGATGACGTTGGGGCGCGCGCCTTGGCCGGGGATGGGCGCCGCCGGGCGCGCGACGCGCGCATCCTCCGGCCCGATGGCCCACGCCGCCCCCGGCGCCGCGCACACCGCGCACGCGCCCAAAGCCCTCAGAAACTCACGTCTGCGCATCCCGCACCTGCCTTTCCTCATTGAACCGAAACCTGCCATCCCGGGCGCGCCAGGCGCACCCACGCCGCCCCCTCCGCCGCCGGCCCCACCGCGCGCCGATAGGTCTCCACCACCCCCTGCACCGCGATCGCCAGCCCCTCCCCCGCCAGATCGTCCAACGTCAGCGTCCCCTCCGCCGAGGCCGCGCCCAGGCGCGCGCCCGTCTCCGGCGCCACCGTGCAGGAGAGGCGCCCATCCATCAGCAGCCACCCCCGCCGCGCCACCTCCACGCGCACCCCCGGCGGCAAGGCGAAGGCCGGCACCGCCGGTTCCCCCGCGTCCTCCCCCGCCAAGGTCCCCTCCACGCGCACCGTGCCGCCCGCAGGCTCCCCCACCGCCCAGAGCCGCCGCACCGTCGTCCCCTCGGGGATGAGCAGCGTGCCCCCGGCGAAGCGCACCCCCGCCTCCGCCAGCCCCTCGGGCCAGACCGCGCCCTCGGCCCCCACCGTCACGGTCGGCGCCCCCCACGCGAGGGCGGCCAGCCCGAAGAAACACCCCTTCGTCTCCTCCGCCCGCTCGCAGACGATCGTCAGCACCTCCCCCGCCTCCAAGACCGCCACCCCGCCGAAGTCCAGCGTCGCCACGTTCCCCTGCGCCCCCAACGTCGCCGCCCCCTGGCAATCCGCCAGCGTCTCCGCCGAGCGTCCCCCCGCCTCCGCCCGGAAACGCGCCGAGCGCACCGTGTTCGCGTTCTGCGTCGCCCCCGCGCTGTTGAAGATGCGCACCGTCAGCGACAGCGCGTCGAAGGCCACCTGCTCCCGCGCCGTCAGCGTCAGGCGCCAACGGCCCTCCGTCTGCACGTTCACCGCCGGGCCCATCAACGCCGCGTCCTCCCCCGCCGCGCCCTGCATGAGGAAGCCGCACGCCACCCACTCCCCGCCCGCGTAATCCTGCCGCTCCAACGCCGCGAAGGCCAACGGCCCCGACGTCCCGATCGTCCCCTCCTCCTTCCCCTCGAAGGCCACCCCGCCCCCGAGGAGCGCCGCCCCCCACCCCAACGCCACCGCCGCAAGCACGCCACGCATCGCCACACCTCCCGAGAAAGCGGGCGCGGCCCCGAAACGAAGCCGCGCCCGAAGATCCATCCGCGCCCCCACCTCACGCCACACGGCGGCGAAGCGCCACGCCCGCCACGCCCAGCGCCAGCAGCGCCAACGCCGTCGGCTCCGGCAGCACGAGGAAGTCCGCCCCCGTCGCCGCCCCATCGGCGTAATAGAAGGTCGTGCCCTCGACGCCCGTGCGGTAATACTGATAGGCATCGTAGGCCGTGCCGATGTTGTTGTGCGTGTACGTCCCCGCCTCCTCGCCGTCCAAATAGATGATGTAGGTCAGATCCCGCGTCTCCTGCGCATCCGACCACTCGGGCGCAAACTCCACCACGATCCCCAGGACGTGCTTGCCATCCGAGAGACCAGAGAAGTCGAGGCTCTTCTCCTCCTTGCGCGGGCTGGCGATCGCCTGGTTGTAGACATCCCCGTTCCAGCGGATCTCGATGAACGGCCCGCCCCCGCCCCAGTTGCTCGAAGGCTGGGTGGAGAGCATGAGCAACTTATACCCCGCGGACGTCGTGTCCACCTTCGCGCCCTCAAAGACCAGCGCCACCGAGAAATCCTTGCCCAACGCGAACTCCCGCGCGTAGTCCTGGCCCGAGGTCAACGCCCCGACCTTGTCCCAGCTGACCGACAACGCCTGGGCCAACCCGGCCACGCACACGGCCGCCAACGCCAAACCAATCCGAATTCGCATTTTGCACCTCGCTTGTTGGAATCTCATTACGATAGTGTTAGCATAGCATATGCCCCCCCCCGCACGTCAAGCGGAAAAAGGTGTGGAGGCTTGGAAGTTTGGAGGCTTGGAGGCTTGGGGGGATTTGACCGCGAAGACGCAAGAGGGTGCGGGAGGCTCGCGGGCTAACGCCGGTCGCTCTGCGGGCTTCGCCCGCTGACCGCTCCCTACCGCCCGCGCCTCCCGCGCTGCCCAAGTGAGTCCCCCCTCCATGCTTCGTGCTTCTCCGTGTCCCCCTTTGTGCCCTCCGTGGTCTCCCCATCCTGGCAGTCCTGTCGGCGGTAGCCGACCCCAAATCCGTCTCAATCCGCGCAATCTGCGGTTCCCCCTCGCCGTCCATCCAGTCCTGCGCGGGCCACGCCCGCGCCCCTTTGTGTTCTTTGTGTCCGTTGTGATTGTCCCCCCGCGGCCTCCGGTGTCCGTCCGGGGGCCGCGATGTCCGGGCACGAAAGGCCAGGCGTGGGGCGGCGTGCGCGGGGATGGTTGTCCGGGCGCGTCCGCCTGCGCGCAAGGGTGCCGCACGGGCATGGTGCCCGGGGCGGACAACAGGAAAGGAACCCAAACATGGCAAACAACATGCTGACCGAGAACCAGGAGGGCGACCTCCACAACATCAACTACCGCGTGGTGGAGAACAGCGCGGCCTCCTACTCCAAGGGCTCGACCGTCTACTCCGGCCAAGTGCTGGTGAAGGAGACCTACGGCCTCACCGACGTGGCCCGCCGCATGGTGGCCGAGGGCTGCGCGGTGAAGGAATCGACCATCCGCCTGGTGCTCTCCGAGTTTGCCGGCATGGTGGCCGAGCTGGTCTCCGAGGGCCGCGCGGTGAACATCAGCGGCTTGGTGCGCTTCGCGCCGGCGGTGCGGGGCACCTTCGCGGACACCACCGCGCCGTGGGACCCCGCCCAGCACAAGCTGGTGGTCAACGCCACCGTCGGCTCGCGCCTCCGCGAGGCGGCCTCCGCGAGCGCCGTCCGCCGCTTGGACGAACTGGTGCTCCCCACGCTGACGGAGCTCTACGATGTCGCCACGTTGCAGCGCGACGTCCTCTCCAGCGAAGGCAACTTCCTGGTGCTGGGCGAGCGGCTGACCTGGGACCCGGAGCGCGAGGATGAGGGCTTCTTCATCTCCCTCCTGGGCGCGGAGAGCCGCTGCACCGCCGTCTCCGACGGCACGACCCCGAACCGGGCGATCCTCCACTGCACGCAGCCCTTCGACTCCTCGGGCCTGGAGGTGGAGCTCTTCTTCCGCACCCGGATGGGCGGCGAGACGTTGCGCGTGGTGAAGTATCCCAACCCCCTGACGACGCTCGCCAAAGGCTCCGAGCCCTAAGCCACGGAAGGAGGGAGGCATGGAACACCCGTTGCTCGGCGTGTTGCTGGAGGCTCTGCGGAGCCTGCTGCGAGGCCTGCTCAACCTCTTGGGCTGAGCGGCCCGGCCCCGGGGCGGACACCCCGCCCCGGGGCTTCCCACCGGCCTCTCCCCCAACCACGACGGAACCCTACATGAAAGGAACACGGACAATGGACGACAGACCGATTATCCATCTCGCGCTCTCCCTGCGGGGCGGGCGTTTCTGGCGCGGCGAGCCCGGCGGCACGCTCTTGCTGCGGACGACGCCCCTGCCGCGCGGCAAAGGCCCGGTGCGGGTGGCCGTCCGCACGCTGCTGGGCGCGCACCATGGGCGATGGACGCTGACCCCGCTGCAGGTGGACGAGGAGGGCTTGGTGCTGGTGCGCCTGCCCCAGATGCCACGGGCGTTGGTGGCGCTGCGCCTCTGCGTGGGCGACCGCGCCGGCCCGCCGCGCGCCGTCCTCATCGCCTGAGGGCGGCCACGGTGGCGCGGAGGGCGCCCTCGGCCAGACGGATGGAGAGGGCGTCGCCGGGGCGGGCCTGGGCGGCGGAGGTGAGGATGCGCCCATGGGCGTCGGTGGTCAGGGAGTAGCCGCGGCGGAGGACGGCGTAGGGGTTGAGCGCCTCCAG
>CASEMS010000053.1 GCA_949288955.1 uncultured Lentisphaeraceae bacterium | reverse complement strand
CGTGACCTCACCATCCGCCTCGTCCGTAAAGCTAATGCCCTGCGCCGAGAAGGTGCCGCTCTTGAGGATGAGCGTGGTCTCCAAACCCGCCGCCTTGGCCTGGAGCGTCACCTGCCCCGCCACGGTCACGTCGCGGTCGATTGCCAGCGTGCCGGACTGCGTGCCCAACGCCGTCAGGAACTTCGCCGGGATGGCCGCGCCGCCGACGTTGGAGGCAAGTTCCAGGCAGGAGGTGGGCGCCTCGAAGGCGACGTTGGGGAGCTGCCCCTCCTGGTCCGTGACGGTGGTGTCGAACTGAATGCGGAGGGTGCGCCCCGCGGGGATGACGACGTCGTGCGTGCGGAACCAGCCGGTGACGCCGGCCGCGTCGTAGGGGAGCGGCGTGCGGAGCGTGGCGTCGCACTGCAAGAGGAAGGCGGAGGGGTTGAAGACGCTCAGCGGCACGACCCCCTCCGAGGGCCCGAAGAGCGAGACGCCGCCCCGCGCCCCCGTCAGCGCCCCCGTCTCGTCCTCGCCGTCGCGGAGGGTCAGCGGGGCCGAGAAGGTGGCGCCGTTCGCGCCAAGGAAGCGAACCTCCGCCCGCTCGGCGGGGACGACGGAACCCAAAACGAGCGGGGAGGCGGAGATGGAGCGGTCGATCGCCAGCGAGCCGCCCGCGCCCGCGAACTCCGCCACGATGATATGGTCGCCCGCGTCCTCGTAGCCCGTCTCCTCCTTGAGGAGCGCATCCAGGCTGGCCGCCGTGCCATCGATGGTCAGGATGTGGCGAGTAACGGTCGCCTCGCCCTCCACCCGCAGGTGCGGCACGCCTGCGGCCACCACGTAAAGCGTCCCGACATCCACGCCCTCCGCCGCGGCCTCCGAGAAATCCAGCGTCACCGCGTCGCCCGCCGCGAGCGTCAGGCTCCCCGTCTCGGCGGAATAGGTGACGGCGGTGGCGTTGAGGGTGGTGCCCTCCACCGTGCGCAGCTCCAACGCCTCCCCCGCCCTCGGGTTCGCCAGGCGGAGGCGCCCCTCCGCCGTCACGAGCGTCACCGTCTTGGGCCGGACGTTGCCGGGGATGGCCAACGTCGCGCCCGTGACCGTGACCTCCGGCGGCACGAAGGCGATGGGCCGCGCGCCACCCTCCAGCTCGATGGTCTTGTCGAAGGTCTCGTCCCCCAGGCGGAAGATGAGGCTGGCCTGGTTATCGACGATCTGTACCGGCGTTCTCAACCCCTCGCGCGCGAAGGTGGAATAACCGAACGTGTACGTGTCCGTGACCGTGGCGGCGAACGTCGGGACGGCCCAACAAAAAACGCCCCAAAGCAGGAGATCTTTTAGGTTCATCTCTGGACTCCATGTGTTTTCGCCCCTCGCTCTTATGATTCGACGACACGCGAGGGCAAAAGCGGCGGATACTATATCACACTCCCCCCCCCCGTCAATCAGAAAACAACCGACTGAAGCGCAACAACATACGCACCGAGTCGGCGCGCCGCCTCCCCCGAAGGCGCCTCCCGGCAGGCCCAGACGGTTGGAACGTGGTATAATCCGCGCGACACACACCCACATGGAGAGAATCATGCGCAGCGACACCATCAAATCCGGCTACCAACGCGCCCCCCACCGTTCCCTGCTCTTCGCCACAGGCATGAAGCGCGAGGACATGGGCAAGCCCTTCATCGCCGTCTGCTCCTCGTACACCGACATCGTCCCCGGCCACTGCCACCTCCGCGGCGTCGCCGACCTCATCAAAGAAGAGATCCGCGCCGCCGGCGGCGTCCCCTTCGAGTTCGACACCATCGCGGTCTGCGACGGCATCGCCATGAGCCACGCCGGCATGAAGATGAGCCTGCCCAGCCGCGAGCTCATCGCCGACAGCGTCGAGACCATGCTCCGCGCCCACTGCTTCGACGGCGTCATCTGCATCCCCAACTGCGACAAGATCGTCCCCGGCATGATCCTCGCGGCCCTGCGCGTGAACATCCCGGCCATCTTCGCCTCCGGCGGGCCCATGCTCCCGGGCGTCAACCCCGTGACCGGCGTCGCCTCCGACCTCAACACCGTCTTCGAGGCCGTGGCCCAATACAAGAACGGCACGATCGACGAAGGGCAGCTGAAGGCCATCGAGGAGACCTCCTGCCCCGGCTGCGGCTCCTGCTCGGGCATGTTCACCGCCAACTCGATGAACTGCCTCTGCGAGGTCCTTGGCCTCGCCCTCCCCGGCAACGGCACCATCCCCGCCGTCGACCCCCGCCGCAAAGACCTCTGGCGCGCCGCCGCCCGCCGCATCGTCCAGATGGCCAAGGACAACGGCCCCCTCCCGCGCGACATCGTGGACGAGGCGGCCATCGACAACGCCTTCGCCCTGGACATGGCGATGGGCGGCTCCTCCAACACCGTCCTCCACACCCTCGCCTTCGCGCACGAGGCCGGCGTGGCCTACGACCTGCGCCGCATCGACGCCATCTCCAAGCGCACCCCGCACGTCTGCAAGGTCGCCCCCAGCTGCGCCTACCACATCGTCGACGTCGACCGCGCCGGCGGCATCCCCGCCATCCTCAAGCGCCTCGCCGAGCGCCCCGGCCTCCTCCACCTCGGCAAGCGCACCGTCAGCGGCAAGACCCTTGGCGCGATCGCCGACGAGGCGGCCATCGCCGACGAGCAGGTCATCCGCACCTTCGCCAACGCCTATTCGCAGGACGGCGGCCTCTCCGTCCTCCACGGTAACCTCGCCGAGCAGGGCGCCATCGTCAAGCGCGCCGGCGTCTACGCCTCCATGCTCGTCTTCACCGGCAAAGCCATCTGCTTCGACTCCCAGGAGGAGGCCTGCGACGGCATCCTCGCCGGCAAGGTCAAGCCCGGCCATGTCGTCGTCATCCGCGGCGAGGGCCCCAAGGGCGGCCCCGGCATGCAGGAGATGCTCGCCCCCACCGCCTACATCATCGGCGCGGGCCTCGGCGAGCAGGTCGCCCTCATCACCGACGGGCGCTTCTCCGGCGCCACCCACGGCGCCTGCATCGGCCACGTCTCCCCGGAGGCCGCCGAGGGCGGGCTCATCGGCCTCGTCCGGGACGGCGACGAAATCCACATCGACATCCCCCACAATCTCCTTGAGGTCGCGCTCGACGACGCCGAGATCGCCGCCCGCCGCGCCGCCGCCAAGCCCTGGCCGCCGCGCCCCGTGACCGGTTGGCTCGCCCGCTACGCCAAGCTCGTCGGCAACGCCTCCACCGGCGCCACGCTCCAATGAGCCCAGGCTGACGCGCATCGCGCGCGACACGGGGAGAGGCGAGGGCGGCGGCGCCCTCGCCTCTCCCCGTCTTTTCGTGCCGCCGCGGCGAAGGCGCGGCGGGTCAGGGGGCCACGTGCTGGCCGGGATGGGCGAGGAAGCGGGGGAGGTCGCCGATGAGGTGGGCGGGGAGAAGGTTGGCCGCGGTCAGGGAGGGCGCGTCGAAGGGCACCCAGCGGAAGGCGATCCACGGCTCGGCGGCCTGGGGGGCGGCGGGGGGAGGGGGGAGGGAGGGGACGTCGAGGGCGAAGAGGAGGTTCACCTCGCAGTGGCGTTCGCCCGCTTGGTCGAAGGTGTTCTCGGTGACGGCCAGGAAGCCGCCGGCGGAGGCCTCCTGCCCCAACTCCTCCTTGATCTCGCGGACGAGGGCTTGGCGGGCGGTCTCGCCGAACTCGACGTGGCCGCCGGGGAGGTAGCAGCGGCCGCCTTTGGCCGGTTGGCAGACGAGGAGGTGGCCGTCGCGCAGGCAGACGCCGCGGGCGATGGTCTCGATGTTGGCGTTCTCGTAACTCATGGTGCGTTCCTTCGCTGTGGGATGAAGAAGGCCCCCGCGTTCGGCGGGGGCCTCGGGGCGGTCATTTGCCGCAGCACTTCTTGTATTTCTTCCCGGAGCCGCAGGGGCAGGGGTCGTTGCGGCCGACCTTGGGGGCCTCGCGGCGGATGGGGGTGGAGTTGGCCAGCTTGCCGTCGATGAAGCGCCACTCGCCGTCGATCCGGCGGAAGAAGGAGCGCTCCTGGTGGTTGAAGGGGCGGCCTTGGACGGTGTAGTGGGCGATGAACTCCACGGTGCCCTCGTCGTCCCCCTCGCCGCCGCGCTCCACGTCGAGCACCTCCATGCCGGTCCATTCGGAGCCTTCGGCCCAACGGCGGGTGGACTCGCGGTCGAACTCCTCGCGGACCTCGGGGCCGGAGGACTGGAAGAGGAAGTCGATGTCGTCGGTGGCGTAGGCGGTGTAGCGCGCGCGCATGAGCCGCTCGGCGGTCTTGGCCTTGGCTTCGCCCCCGAGGATGGGGCCGCAGCACTCGGCGAAGGTCTTGCCGGAGCCGCAGGGGCAGGGGTTGGCGGCGGGATAGGTCATGGGAGGCTCCTTGGGTCAGATGAGGCCGCGGCGGATGAGCTCCTCGGCGATCTGGACGGCGTTGAGGGCGGCGCCCTTGCGGATGTTGTCGCCGCAGCACCAGAGCGCCAGGCCATTCTCGACGGAGGGGTCCAGGCGGATGCGGCCGACGCCGACGTCATCCTGCCCGCCGAAGTCCTTGGGCATGGGGTAGAGGCCGGAGGCCAGGTCGTCGACGACCTGCACGCCGGGGGCCTTGGCCAGGACGGCGCGAGCCTCCTCCACGGTGAAGGGGCGCTCGAATTGGGCGTGGACGGCGATGGAGTGCGCGTAGAAGACGGGCACGCGCACGCAGGTGCAGGCGATGCGCAGGCCGGGCGCGCCCAGGATCTTGCGGCTCTCGAAGGTGAGCTTGGCCTCCTCGGTGGTGAAGCCGGGCATCTCCTGCTTGGCGCCGCCGATCTGGGGGATGACGTTGGCGACGATGCGGTGGGGGAAGGCCTTGGGCGCGGTGGGCTCGCCGGCGGCCATCTGGCGCGTCTGGAGCTCCAGCTCGTCGATGGCCGCGCGCCCGGCGCCGGAGACGCTCTGGAAGGTGACGGCGGTCATGTGGCGCAGGGGATTGACGCGGTGGAGGGCGGCCACGCCCATGAGGGTGATGATGGTGGAGCAGTTGGGGTTGGCGATGAAGCGCGCGCCGCCGCGCACCATGCGCTCCATGTCGTCGGCGTTGATCTCGGGGATGACCAGGGGGACGGTGGGATCCATGCGGAAGTCGTCGCCGTTGTCGATGACGATGGCGCCCTTCTCGGTGGCCACCTTGCCCCACATCTTGCTGGCGCCCTTCGCGCCCTCGGTGCCGGCGAAGAGCACCACGTCCAGCCCCTCGAAGGCCTCGGGCGTCGTCGCGCGGACGCTGAAGGTCTCGCCCGCGATCACCTCGTCGCGGTCGCGCGTGGCCAGCACGCGGATCTCGCTGGCCGGGAAGTTGCGCTGGCGCAGAACCTTGACCATCTCGGTGCCCACGGCGCCGATGCCGACCAAACCGACTTTGTATTGCTTCATGGCGTGTTCTTTCCCATTGGTTTCGCAATCGCCCCTAATGATACCACAAGCCGCCGAGGTTGCGGCAAGAAAAGAGACGCGCCGAATGCGCCCCCGGCATCGGGAGGCTTGGGGCCCCTCCAAGGAGGATCGGCCCCCGACCCAAAGTGGATCAGCCGCTGAGCCGAGGTCGATCAGCCGCCGACCCGAGGTCGATCAGCCGCTGACCCGAGGTCGATCAGCCGCTGAGTCGAGGTGGATCGGCCGCCGATCCTTCGCTGATGGCGGAGGGCGGCGCGACGTGCTATACTGCGGCGCATGGCAGAGGAACGGCAACGGCAACGGCGGGGCGGGGGTGTCAAAGGCGGCGCCCAGCGACACAAGCGGCAGCCGCCCGAGCCGTCGGCGCCCGGCGGCGGGGGTGGGTGGTGGTTCGCCTTGGCGGGGCTGACGGTCTGGGCCGCGGCATTCCCGGTGGCGGCCTCGCGCATCATGAACGACGAGTCGGTGACGGGGGCGTTCTTCGCGCCGTTGGCGGTGTGGACGGCGGTGTGGGCGTTGGCCTGGGCGTGGAGCCGCCCCAGGGTCTTCGCGGGGGATCGTGGCTTCGTGGCGCTGACGACGCTGCTGTTGGGGTTGGGCGTGGTGGTGCAGCTGCGGCTGGGGACGTGGGAGGAGTCGTGGACGGCCTGGCGGGCCTACGCGCCGCTCGTGGTGGGGGCGGCGGGGTTCCTCTTCGGCGTGCGTTGGCTCCCGGCGGGCGCGCTGTCGGCGGCGTTGCCGCGGGTGCGTTGGCTGGCCTGGCTGGGGGCGTTGGGGGTGATGGGGGTGTTGCTGGCCTTTGGGCGGAGCTATCGGGGCGGCACCTTCCTGCCGGGGCAGATCAACCCGACGGAGCTGGCGAAGCTGCTGTTGGTCTGCTTCGCGGCGGGGTGGCTCCCGGCGCGGCGGGAGGGGCTGTCGCGGACGGTCTGCGGGCTGCCGACGCCGCCGTTGCGCGACGCCGCGGCCCTCGCCTTCGCCTGGGGGGCGGCGATTCTGGGGGCGGTGGCGGTGCGGGATCTGGGGTTGGCCCTCATCCTGTGCCTGACCTTGGTGCTGATGCTGACGGCGCTGACGCGCCGGCCGGGCTGGCTGGCCCTCGGCGCCGCGGCCGCCGTGGCCGCGGGCTGGGCGGTGCGGCTGGTCTCCGCGCACACGCGGGCGCGCTTCGATGTGTGGCTCGACCCCTTCGCCGACCCGCTTGGCAAGGGGTGGCAGATTGGGCAGAGCCTCTGCGCGCAGTACGCCGGGGGGATGTGGGGCACGGGGCTGGGCGAGGGGACGCCCGGCGCGGTGCCCATCGTCTCCAGCGACTTCGTCTACGCGGCGATGGCCGAGGAGTGGGGCTTGGCGGGGTGCGCGCTCCTGCTGGCCCTCCTCTGGCTGTGGCTGCTGCGCCTGGCGCGCGCGGCGGCGGCGCAGCGCGACCCGACCCTCGCGCTGTTGGGCGCGGGGGTGGCCTCGGCCCTCGGCGCGCAGATCCTCCTCAACGTCGGCGGCGTGACCAAGGCGCTCCCGATGACGGGCATCACCCTGCCGCTCTTCTCGCAGGGGGGCTTCTCGCTGATGACGACCCTCCTGCTTTGCGCGCTCGGCACCGCCGCCACCAAACCCCTCCGCGCGGGCGCACGCCCCGGGAGACGTGCTATAATGAAAGGAAGAAAGGAGCGTTGAGCGATGAAAGGACTGTGGACAGTGTTGTGCGCGGCGGCGTTGGCCGGCGCGGCGTTCGCCGCGGAGGCCGAGGCGCGCGGCTTCGCGCCCTCCTCCGTGCCCGGGGAGAAGTGGAAGGACCTCCAGCTGAAGGTGGTGAAGCCCAAGGGCGAGCATGATCTGCTGAAGGCCCTGGCGCAGGCCAAGAAGGAGCGGAAGTTCACCTTCGTGCAGATGAGCCGGGCGAACTGCACCAACTCGATGCAGCTGTGGCACCTGCTGGCCGATGGCCGCGTGAAGCTGCCGGGCAACTTCGTCTACGCCGACCTCTCGCGCGACGACGACGAGATGCGCGCGGCCTTCGAGGAGCGCTTCTCGTTGGACGAGGACGGCTTCTGGCTGCCCTACGTGGTGATCGTGGGGCCCGACGGCGTGCAGCTGGCCTCGTGCGCGGGCAAGAAATCGCCGCAGGAGTACAACGCGCTCATCGAGAAGGCCGTGAAGGACTACGCCGCCTTCCGCGCGGACCACCCCGAGGCCCCCGAGCCCGCCCCCGCGGACGCCAAACCCGCCCAGCCCGCGCCCGCGCCCCAGCCCAAGGCCGCCCCCGAGACGCCCAAAAAGGCCTTCGCGGAATCGCCCGTGCCCACGCCGGATTGGTGCCGGCAAATCCCCGTCAAGAAACTGCCGGGGGAGCATGACCTGAACAAGGCCATCGAAGCGGCGAAGGCGCAGGGCAAGTTCCTCTTCGTCCAATATGGCCGCACCAACTGCACCAACTGCCAGAAGGTGTGGAACATGCTCGGGGATGGGCGCGTGAAGCTGCCGGCGGACATGCTCTACGCGGACGTCTCCTGCGACGACGACGAGACGCGGATGACCTTCGAGGCGACCTTCTCGGTGACGGACGACGGCTACCTCTATCCTTACGTGGTCATCATGGGGCCGGACGGCTCCCAGCTGGCCTTCAAGTCCGGCCTCGGCACGCCCGAGTTCTACAACGCGATGATCAAGCAGGCCAAGGCGGACTACGCCACGCCGCTGCCTTGAGCGACGCACTGACAGAGGCGCTGCGGCGCTGGTTCGGCTTCGGGGCCTTCCGCCCCGGGCAGGAGCGCGTGGTGCGCGCCGTGCTGGAGGGGCGCGACGCGCTCGTCGTCATGCCGACGGGGTCGGGCAAAAGCCTCTGCTTCCAGCTGCCCGCGCTGATGACGGGGGGGACGACGGTGGTCGTCTCGCCGCTCATCGCGCTGATGAAGGACCAGGTGGACGCCCTCGCGGCGCGGCGCATCCCCGCCACCTTCCTGAACTCCACCCTCTCCTCCGACGAGACGGCCCAGCGCCTGGCGCAGCTGCGCATGGGCCACTGCAAGCTCGTCTACGTGGCGCCCGAGCGCTTCCGCAACCCACGCTTCCTCGACGCGCTGCGCGAGACGCCGCTGTCCATGCTGGCCATCGACGAGGCGCACTGCATCAGCGCCTGGGGCCACGACTTCCGCCCCGACTACCTGCACTTGGGCGAGGTGGTGGCCGCCCTGCCGCCCACCGTGCGCCTGCTGGCCGTCACCGCCACCGCCACCGACGCCGTGCGGCGCGACATCGTCGAGCACCTGCGCCTGGGGCAGGGTGGGCGCGCGGAGCCGGAGATCATCGTGACGGGCTTCGAGCGGCCCAACCTCGCGCTCAACGTGACCCGCGTGCGCACCCACGCCGAGAAGCTGGAGCGCCTGCTGCAGATCATCGAGTTCTTCCGCTCGGGCATCGTCTACTGCGCCACGCGGCGGATGGTCGAGCGCGTGCAGGGGCTGCTCGCCGAGCATGGCGTGCGCGCGCTGGCCTACAACGGCGCGATGGGCGACACGGAGCGCACGCGCGTGCAGGACGCCTTCATGCACGGCGAGGCGCCCGTGGTCGTCGCCACCAACGCCTTCGGCATGGGCGTGGATCGGCCCGACATCCGCTTCGTCGTCCACTGGGACGTGCCCGGCTCGCTGGAGGCCTACTACCAAGAGGTGGGCCGGGCGGGACGCGACGGCGCCTACGCCTGGTGCGAGCTCTTCTTCAACTACGCGGACGTCCGCACGCAGGAGTTCTTCATCGAGTCCGCCAACCCGCCCCCGGAGCACGTCTACGAGCTGTACGCCGCCATCCGCAACGCCTGCGCGCAGGGGGAGGGCGGCGAGGCCACGATGAGCCCCGAGGCCTGGGCCGAGCGCGCGGGGCTGAAATCCCCCCTGGCCGTGCGCAACCTCATCGCCCTCTTCGAGCGCCACGGGCTCCTGCGGCGCACGCGGCGCGTCGGCTCCCCGTGGTCGGCCATCACCGTGCCCAAGGAGAACGACGTCCCCGCGCTCAAGCGTATCTGCGCCGGGCTGGCCCAGAAGGACGCCACCGACCGCGCGCGTCTCCGGGATCTGCTGGACTACGTGGACGCGCGGGGCTGCCGCCACCGCTTCCTGCTGGCCTACTTCGGGGAGCACGCTCCCGCCCGCCCCTGCGCCAAGTGCGACGTCTGCCACCCCGTCAACGCCTTCCCGCCCCGCCTGATGCCCGACGCCGCCCGCCTCACCGACCTGCGCAAGGTGCTCTCCTGCGTGGCGCGGATGCACGGCCGCGGCGATTACCCGCTCGTCGCCGCCATCCTGCGCGGCGAGGCCCCCGAGGAATGGCGCGCGCTCACCACCTTCGGCATCCTCCCCGAGGCCCCCGCCCCCGCCATCGTCGAGACCTGCGAGGCGTTGGAGATGGATGGCTACCTCACGGGGATGCGCCTCACCCCCGCCGGCTACGACCTGGCGCTCGACCGCGGGGAGGTGCGCCCCATCGCCGTCTTCCACACCGGGCGCGCCCACGCCCTCACCCCCGCCGCCCCACGCCCCGCCGCCCGGCCCAAGGCCCCCGCCACCGGCCTGGCCAC
>CASEMS010000052.1 GCA_949288955.1 uncultured Lentisphaeraceae bacterium | reverse complement strand
GGGGCCTTCGGGGGCGGCGTGGCGGCGGGCGCGGACACGGGCGCCGCCGCGGCGGCCTGGCGGGCGCGGGCGGTCTGCCAATCGCTGTAACCGCCGGGATAGGCCGTCACGCGCCCCTCCTCGATGACGAGGACGGAGGTGGCCACGTGGTCGACGAAGTCGCGGTCGTGCGAGACGAGCAGGAGCGTGCCGGGATAGTTGGCGAGCTGCTCCTCCAACAGTTCGAGGGTCTCGACGTCCAGGTCGTTGGTCGGCTCGTCCATCACCAGCAGGTTGCCGGGGTTGAGGAAAAGCCGGGCCAGGAGGAGGCGCGCGCGCTCGCCGCCGCTGAGCGCCTTCACCGGGGTGCGGGCGCGCTGCGGGGTGAAGAGGAAGTCGCCCAGATAGCCATAGAGATGCTTGCGGACGCCGCCGACGGCAACGAACTCCTTGCCGTCGGCGACGTTCTCGGCCACGGTGGCCTCGGGGTCGAGCGCGCCGCGCAGTTGGTCGAAGAAGGCTGGCCTGACGTTCGCGCCGAGGCGCTGGGCGCCGGCCTGCGGGGCAAGGCGGCCGAGGAGCAGGTTCAGCAGCGTCGTCTTCCCCGCGCCGTTGGCGCCGAGGATGGCGACGCGCTCGCCGCGCAGGATGCGGAGCGAGACGTCGCGCAGGATGGGATGGGCGGGGTCGTAGCCGAAGGTTACGCCTTGGCACTGGTAGACGATGTCGCCCGTGCGCCCGCCCTCCGCGCCAAGCGTGAGGGTGGCCGGGCCGCTCTGCGTGCGGCGCTCCGCGAACTCCTGGCGCAGGCGCATGAGCGCGGCCACGCGCCCCTCGTTGCGGCAGGTGCGCGCCTTGACGCCGCGCCGCAGCCACGCCTCCTCCTCGGAGAGCTTCTTCGCCTTGCGCTCCCAATAGACCGCCTCGTCGGCGAGCAGCTCGGCCTTGCGCCGCAGGAAGGTGGGATAGTCGCAGTCCCAGCCCGAGAGGACGCCGCGGTCCAGGTCATAGACCGTCTTGGCGACGGCGCGGAGGAAGGCGCGGTCGTGCGTGATGAAGAGGCAGGCGAAGGGCGCCGTGGCCAGGAAGCCCTCCAGCCACCGGATGGTGGGGATGTCCAGATGGTTCGTCGGCTCGTCCAAGAGCAGCAGGTGCGGCTCGCGCGCCAAGGCGCACCCCAGCAGGACCCGCCGGCGCAGACCGCCCGAGAGGGCGTTGAAGGCGGTCTCCGGCGGGAGCGACAGCCGCGTGCACAGCGCGTCGGCCACGTGCGCGCGCGCCGGGTCGTGCAGCGCCGCCGCCAGGATCTCGCGCACCGTGCCCGGGCGATCCGCCGGCACGTCCTGCGGCAGGTAGGCCACGCGCACGGCGGGATCCTTCAGCACCTCGCCGCCGTCCGGCTCCAACACGCCCGCCAAGACCTTGAGGAGGGTGGACTTGCCCTCGCCGTTGCGCCCGGTGACGCACGCCCGCGCCCCGGGCTCGATGGAGAGGGAGATGTTCTCGAGCACGGGAGCGTTCCCGAACCCGACCGTAACGTTGTGCAGGGTGATCAGCGCCATGCCCCCCATTATAGCACGGCGGCGGGGGCAATGGGCCCGGAGGGGGTCGAACCCTCACGCCGCGAGGCACAGGAACCTAAATCCTGCGTGTCTGCCAATTCCACCACGGGCCCGTCTTGGAACGCGTAGTATAGCACACCCGCACCCCCGTTGCGCGGCGCGGCGCGACGCTTCCCGGGGGGCCCATCGGAAGGCGAGGTTGTCAATAACTTTGGATCGGCGGCCGAGCCGGGGTGGGTCGGCCGCCGACTCGGGGTGGATCGGCCGCCGATCCTCGGAGAGGGGGGCGCCCCGCCCCCTCGGCCCGGTCAGAGGAAGGCGCAGCAGCCGGAGGCTCGGAGGGAGCGGTAGTGCGGGGGGATGTCGGGGCGGCCCAGGATGACGTGGTCGCGGAGGGGGATGCCGAGGGTCTGCCCGGCGCGGATGAGGGCGCGGGTGGTCTCGATGTCCTGCGGGCTGGGTGTGACATCGCCGGAGGGATGGTTGTGGACGACGATGATGCTGGAGGCGCCCAAGAGCAGCGCCCTCTGGAAGACGGTGGGGACGTCGATGACGGTCTGGCTGCGGACGCCCGTGGTGAGGAGCGCGGGCTTGCGGCCGATGAGGGCGCGGCGGTGGTCGAGGGCAAGCAGCCAGAAGCCCTCGCGGACGCAGCGGGTCTGCTCGCCGAAGAAATGCCTGACGACGTCGGAGGCGACGAGGATGGGTTTGCCCAGCTCGCGCGGCGCGGGGCCGAAGACGCGCGCGCCGAACTCCAAGGCGGCCAACAGGGTGGCGATCTTGTCGTCGCCGATGCCGCGCAGGTCATGCTCTTGGCGCCGGACGAGGGCGCGGAGCTCGTCGTGGCCGTAATTGCGCAGGGCGGTGAGGCCCTCGACGCCGAGCGACGCGACGAACTCTCGCGCCAGCTCGGCGACGTTGTGCCCCTTGACGCCGGTGCGCAGGAGGATGGCGACGAGCTCGGCGTCGGTCATCGCCTCGCCACCCAGGCGGAGGAGCCGCTCGCGGGGGCGGTCGTCGGTGGGGAGGTCGGTCATCCGCCGGGACGCGGGGGGCGGGGGCGTTTGGTCTGCGGTCATGGCTGAGCCTCCCAAGCGGCGAGGACACGGTCGGCGAGGGCCTCGGGCGGGGCGTCGTCGGCGACGACCCAGACGACGTCGAACTGGGTTCGGAGGAAGGATTCCTGCCGGCGGGCAAGCTGGCGGGTGCGGATGACGGTGCGCTCGCGGGCCTGGGCCTCGGAAAGCGTGCCGTCAAGGAGGGCGAAGGCCTCGGCGTAGCCGATGGCCTGGGCGGCGGTGCGGGAGAGGCGGGGGAAGCGGCGGCGGAGGGCGTCGGCCTCCTCCAAGAGGCCCTCGGCGTACATGGCGTCCACGCGGCGGGCGATGCGCGCGTGGAGGTCGGGGCGGGGGCGGGTGAGGGCGACCAGGCGGGGGCGCGCGGCGGCGGCCCAGCGGGTGGGAAGGGGGTGGCCGCCCTCAAGGATCTCAAGGGCGCGGACGAGGCGGCGTGGGTTGCGGTCGTCGGCGATGGCGGCGCCGTGGGCCTTGAGGCGGGCGCGGAGTTCCTCCGGCGGGAGGGCTTCGAGGCGGGCGCGGAGGGCCGGGTCGCCGGGGGGCGTGGGGTCAAGCCCGCGCAGGAGGGCGGCGAAATAGAGCCCCGTGCCGCCGACGGCCACGAGGGGCGCGCCCGCGGCGTCGGCCTCGGCCTGGGCGGCCTGGGCGTGCGCCAGCCAGGCGCCGACGGAGAAATCCCGGTCGGGCCCCACGCAGTCAAGCCCACGATAGGCGAAGCGGGCGCGCTCCTCGGGGGTGGGTTTGGCGGTGCCGATGTCCATGCCGCGGTAGACGAGCATGGCGTCGGCGGAGAGGAGGCGCGCGCCGAGGCGTTCGGCGAGGGCGTGGGCGAGGGCGGTCTTGCCGGTGGCGGTGGCGCCCGCGAGGCAGAGAGGGGCGCTCATGGGGCGCGGCGCGCGGCGCGGTCGGCGCACCATTGGAGGAGGATGAGGGCGAAGACGGCGACGCAGATGGCGCTGTCGGCGACGTTGAAGCAGGGGAAATGGGAGGCCCCCCAGTGGAAGTCCAGGAAGTCCACCACGTAGCCCAGCCGGAGACGGTCGATGAGGTTGCCGACGATGCCGGCGAGCAGCAGCCCCCCCAACGGCGGCGCCCAGCGGTGCGGCCCGAAGAGCCGCCGCCAGAAGAGGCAGCACGCCAGCGCGGCCAACGCGCCAAAGGCGGCCAGCCACAGCTGCGCGCCTTGGAAAAGCCCCCACGCGGCGCCTTGGTTGCGCACGTAGGTGAGGCTGAAGACGGGGAGGATGGGGAGGCTCTCGCCCAGCGCGAAGACGCGCTCCACCCACACCTTGGTGAGCTGGTCGAGCGCGAGCACAGGGGCGAAGACGGCGAAGGCTGCGAGGAAGGCGCGCATGGTCAGCGGACCTTGACGAAGAGGAGGAAGAGGATGGGGAGGAGAAGGGACTGGAGCAGGAGGAAGCGCACCACCACCTGCTGGCCCGACCAGCCAAGCGTCTTGCGGCAATGGTCGTGGAGGGGGAAGGTGAAGGTGAAGAAGAGGCGTTGCGCCGGGGTCGGGCGCGCGCCGGGCAGGGGGCGGTTGACGGGGTGCCCCACCAGACGCAGGATGCGCAGGCAGGCGAGCTTCACCAGCCCGAGGCCGCCGTTGATGAGCAGCATGGGCGCGACCACGAAGATGACGCAGAGGTTGCCCGTGGCCAAGGCGGCCACGCCGATGACCATGCCGAACATCCGCGAGCCCGCGTCGCCCATCATCAGGCTGGAGGGATAACAATTGTACCACAGGTAGGCCGCCATGGCCCCCGCGAAGATGACCGTGAGGACGGCCCACTTGGCCGCGGAGTTGCTGTGCGGGATAAGCAGATAATCGGCCACCGTGGTGTGGCCGACGACGACGTAGAGCAGGATGGTGAGGGCGGCCAGGGAGAGCAGCGTCAGCAGGCCGGCCAGGCCGTCGATGCCGTCGGAGCAATTGGTGGTGTTGATGGTGCCGAAGAGCAGCGCGCCGGCGACGGGGACATAGAGCCAGACGGGCATGAGCGTCTCGGCGCGGGTGAAGGGCCACCACGTGGGCACGGGCTGGTTGCGGCAGAGCAGCCACGCGCAGAGCAGCGAGACCGCCGCGTCGAAGAGCCCCTTGCGCAGGCCGCCCCAGGGGATGTCCGCGCGGTCGTCCAGCCACCCCGAGAGCATGCAGAGATAGACGCAGAGGATGACCCCCGCGTCCCACAGCGACTCCCAGGCGTAGATGGGGAAGAAGAGGCAGAGCGCCGGGAGGAGGAGCATCGCCATCGGGAAGCCCGCGCCCGTCGGCTTGCCCGCGGAGGCCGCCCCGCCGGAGACCGCCTCGGTGCGGCCCTCGGCCGTGCGCACGGCCTTGCCGCGGTCGCGCGGGAGCCACTTGGCCGTGCGCGGCAGGAAGAGCCACACCGAGAGGGCCGCCAACGCCGCGCCGCCGCCCATCATGACCATGTGCGACTGCAAGAGGCGGAAGGGGCCCCAAAGGTCTTTCAGGAACTCGCTGAGGAAGTAGAACATGGCGGACTCAGGCGACGCCGTGCTTGGAGGCGTTGGCGTAAAAGCGGAGGAGGTGCTCGATCTGGGGGCACTGGGGCAGCTCGCGGGCGATGCGTTCGAGCGCGGCGGCGCGGGTGGAGCCCTCGGAGTAGAGGATCTGGTAGGCATCCTTGAGGGCGGAGACGGCCTCGGGGGTGAAGGCCTCGGCGTGGCGGCGGATGCCCACGGAGTTGAGGCCGCGGACGACCAGGTTCTCCACGCCCATGGTGACCATGTAGGGCGGGGCGTCCTTGCGCAGGTGGGTGCCGCCGCCGATCATGGCGTAGGCGCCGACGTGGGTGAATTGGAGGATGGCGGTGGTGCCGCCGATGACCGCGTTGTCCTCGATGACGCACTCGCCGGCGATCTGCACGGCGTTGGACATGATGACGCGGTCGCCCACCACGCACCCGTGGGCGATGTGGCAATAGGCCATGATGAGGCAGTCCGCGCCGATCACGGTCTTGGCGCCGTCGAAGGTGCCCGAGTGGATGGTAACGCACTCGCGGATGACGGTGCGGGGGCCGATCTCCACGTAGGTGACGGTGCCGGGGCGCCACTTGAGGTCCTGCGTCTTGGTGCCCACGCAGGCGTTGGGGAAGACCTCGCACCCCTCGGCCAAGGTGGTGTGCCCCTCGACGGTCGCATGGTGGTGGATGACGGCGCGGGGGCCGACGACGACGTCGGGGCCGACGTAGGCGAAGGGCCCCACCTCGGCGGTGGGGTCGATCCGCGCCCCGGGGCAGACAAAGGCCTGAGGATGGACGGACATGGCGGACGCTCCTTTCACTGGTGCTTGGGGATGAGGCGGGCGGCGACGGCGCAGCAGATGACGACCGGCGCCCAGACAAGCAGCCACGGCAGCGCGGCGGGCTTGTCGGCGAGCGACTCGGAGAGCAGGACGAAAAGGAAGAAGGCGATGCCCACACCCACGCCCAGCGCCAACCCGCGCGAGGACTCCTTGCGCTGGCTCTGGCACCCCAGCGGCACGCCCACCAGCACGAAGCAGAAGGCCGAGGCCGCCCAGACGGCGCGGTAGCTGATCAGGAAGCGCAGGCGGCTGCGCCACTTGGCGGCGGCGGGCTGGGAGAGATCGGCCTGCGCGGCGTCGCGCTCCGCGGCCACCAGCTCGCCGAGGGTGTAGTCCTTGGGCTTCTTGAGGTACTTGCGGCTGCGGGAGACCACGTCCTTGCAGGGATAGGTGTAGGTGTCGAAGACGGCGGTGCCGCGGACGTCCCGGGAGGGCGGGGAGACGGTGGCGTCGTGAAGCGTGAAGACCAGGTCGCTGCCCTGCGTGCGCACCTCGGCGCGGTCGGCGTGGATCTCGCGCAGGAAGCCCTCCGAGCGGTCGATCGCCAACAGATTGTAGAGCAGCGTGTAGGGCGTGCCGTCGGGATCCTTGCGGTCCACCTTGCGGTCGCAGAAGACGGCCACGTTGTCGATGTCGTCGATGAAGCGCCCGGGCTCCAGCAGCTGCACCCCGGCATCGAGCGCCAGGCGGCTGGCGAGCGTGCGGCGGACGTAATGGCCGCGGGGCATGGCGTAGTTCTGGAGATAGAAGACCAAGGCCGAGCACAGGAAGCCCACAATCAGCGGCCCGCGCATGATGGCCAGGAAGCTGACGCCGCAGGCCTTCATCGCCGCGATCTCGCTGTCCGTGCTCAGCCGCCCGAAGACCAGCAGCGAGGCGACCATCAGCGAGAGCGGGATGGTGAAGCCCAGCACCTCCGGCAGCGAGGCCAGCAAATACTGCGCCACCAACGCCCCCGACGCCCCGCGCATGACGAACTGGAAGATCTGGAAGAGGAAACCCACCGACAGCACGAAGGTGAGCACCACCCCCGTCAGGCCGGCGGCCACCAGGAACGAGCGGAGGATATAGCGCTGGAGCGTGCCCATGGCGGCGGTGCCCTCACCGCGCCTGCGCGGCGCGGAGGCGTTCGCGGGTGGCGGCGTCCACGCCGCGGATCAGCACCTCCACGCGGCGGTTCGTCGGCGTCCCCTTGTCCAAATCCACGGGATCGCGCGGCTGGTCGAAGGAGTGCCCATAGGCGGCCATGCGCGCGGGCGGCACGCCGTTCTGCGCCAGATGGTTCATCACGCTGCGGGCGCGCGCCTCGGAGAGCTCCTGGTTGTAGGCGTGGTCGGAGCCGTGCTGGCGGTCCGCGTGGCCGTGGATCTCCACCCGCGCCTGCGGGTTGGCCTCAAGCGCGCCGAGGACGATGCGGGTCAGCTCGTCGAGCACCGGCATCTCGGAGGGGCTGACGATGGCGGTGTCCTTGGCGAAGCCCACGCGCAGCTCCAGGCGCATCTGGTCGCCCGAGCCGACGGGCGTCACGTCGCGCAGTTTGGCGGCGTGGGCGGAGGTCTCGTCATACCGCTTGGCGCCCGGCTCGATCTCCGCCACCGGCGCCAACGGCTCCAACGCGTCGGCGGAGCCATCCCCCGTGCCGCCGAAGAACCACGTCAGCCCCACGTCCGCGGAGGTGAAATGGATGAAGTCGTCCGCCAAGGCCACGTGCCAGCGCAGGTCGCCGCGCAGGGAGAGCTTCTCCGTCAGGTGCCAGAAGGCGCCCACGCCCGCCTGGGCGAAGAGATGGTCCTCCTTCCCGTCCTGCCAGACCGGCGCGGAGGTCGCCCCATAATAGGCCAGGCCGCCGGCCAGGAAGGGGTCGAAGCGCGCGTAGCGGTCGAAGTGCCACAGCGCCTCCGCGCCCAGCCCCAGAATCGTGCGCGAGCCCGAGCCGCTCGTCTTCGTGGCCCGCCCCAACATCCCAAAGCCCTCCAGCGACCACGGGCTGTCGGCGAAGTCATAGCCCAGGCGCAGCACCACATACGGCTGCACGCCCCGCAGGTTGCTCCCCGGCTTCGGGTGCGTGGTGTTGTGCAGGCGCATCGCGCCCCCGCCCACCCCCAGGTAGAACCGCCCCTCGGCGCGGCCGTCGTCCTCATCCGCCCCGCCGACGGACTCCCGCGCCGCGGCGGCATCCTCCGCGGTGGGCGCGACGGGCGCGTCATCGCGCGCGGTGACGACCGGCCCGCGCTGGGCAAGGAGAGGTGCGGACGCGGCCAACAAAGCCGCCAGGAGAGGGAGGCGCTTCATGCTCATGGGGTTCCTTTCAGCCACAGATGATAGCATATCCGCCCCACCCTTTGCCGAGCACCCCACCACGAAACGACAGGCGGGGCGCCCCGAGGGACGCCCCGCCGCCGTGGCACGGAAGCCGCGCTCACGCCCTCCGGCGCAACGCCAGCCCCGCCACGCCCAACGCCAGCAACGCCAACGCCGTCGGCTCGGGGATGACCCGGATGCCGCCGGAGAGCGGGGTGTTGGCGGCGTCCGCATGGACGAAGAGGGAATCGGGCGTCATGTCCAGCCCATCAGGCCGCGCGAAGGTGTCGGAAGCATCGCCCACCGTCAGCGTGAAGGTCTCCGTCTCCGCGTCATAGGCCAAGCCGATCGTAACCGTGCTGCCGGAGGTGATGGAGCCGATCCGGTCCGACAGCTCCGTGAGGGACGAGCCACCCGTGCCGACCACCAACGTCGCGGGTGCGTCCACAGGCGCCTTCTCATCAGACTGATAGAGGCGGAAAGAGAGGACGGAGCCACGGTTGTCATTGCTCCCGCCCCAACTCTTCGGCATATTGGCCTTGTCGCCGAGCGCCAGGATGTTCACCGCGTGCAGATTCTTTCCGGACTCCGCCGTGATGGTCAGCTCCAAAGAGAGCTGGAAGGAATCGCCGGTCAGGCAATCGATGGAATAGTTCCGGCCACCGGGGGAATGCTCGGAGGCGCCGGCGCTGACATAGTCGGCAGTGGTGATGTCCCAATCCAACGCGGCGGCGGAGGCCACGCCGGAGCAGGCGAGCAAGGCGCAGAAGAGCAGATGTTTCATGGCACGCATTTCCGAACAGAGAGTTGTGTTGAAGATAGCAATAGGATAGCACATTCCCGCCTCACGGTGCGCGCCCAAACGAAATCCTAACGCCTGCCTCCTCCAAGACGCACCCCCACCCCCGCCTCCGCGGCCACCCCACCGAGACTCAGCCGCCGATCCACCTCGACTCAGCCGCCAAGTGGTGGCGCGGGAGGCTTGCGGGCTCCGCCGGTCGCTCTGCGGGCTTCGCCCGCTGACCGCTCCCTACCGCCCTCGCCTCCCGCGCTGCCCAAGTGAGTCCCCATCCACCTTCGTGCCCCTCCGTACTTCCCTTCGTGCCCTCTGTGGTCTTTCCCTCTGGCAGTCCTGTCGGCGGCAGCCGACCCCCAATCCGCCCCAATCCGCGCAATCTGCGGTTTCCCTTCGCCGTCCATCCAGTCCTGCACGGGTTCCCACCCGCGCCCCCCTTTGTGCCCGTTGTGTTCTTTGTGATTGTCTCCCCCGTCGAGCCTCAAAGCGGCGCCAAGGGGCGCCGCAATACTTGCAAACCATCGAACGCGACATCCTTTCCGTCCCCCAAGAGGCGGCGCCGATGCCGCCTCCCGGCCGAACACCAATAGAATACCACCCCCCCTCCGGGTCAAGGGCTTTCGTGCGATCCGTGTCCGGGGGAGTTTGGCGCGGAGAGCCCCCCGCCACTGCCCTTTCGCGGCCTCAAGGCAAAAAAAAAACGCGGCCGCCCGTGTGGGCGACCGCGTTTTGGCGTAAGCCGAAGGGCCGTTACTTGACCTCGACCTTGGCGCCGGCCTTCTCGAGGGCCTCCTTGATCTTGGCGGCCTCTTCCTTGTCGACGCCCTGCTTGACGGGCTTCGGGGCACCCTCGACGAGGTCCTTGGCGTCCTTGAGGCCAAGGCCGGTGATGGTGCGAACCTCCTTGATGACGGCGATCTTCTTGGAGGCGTCGACGGCGGCGAGGATAACGTCGAACTCGGTCTTCTCCTCGGCGGCAGGGGCGGCGGCGCCGGCGGCGGCGACGGCGACGGGAGCGGCGGCGGAGACGCCCCACTTCTCTTCAAGGGCCTTGACGAGCTCGGCGATCTGGAGCACGGTCATGCCGGAGAGGGCGTCGATGATTTCTTCCTGGGTCATGGTTCTTCTCTTTCTTTGTGTAACCGCCCGGGGTCTGGCCCCGGGAGGGGTTTGCGCCGGGGCGGGCCCGGCGCGGTTTTACGACACGGCGGTTAGGCCGCAGGGGTGCCGTCGGCGTTGCCTTCGGCGGAAGCGGGGGCGGCGCCTTCGCCCTCCTTGTCGACCTTCGCCTGGAGGACGCGGGCCATCTTGGAGGCGGGAGCCTGGAGGGTGCCGAGCAGGCGGGCCTGCTGGGCGGCGAGGGAGATGAGCTCGGAGAGCGTGCCCACCTGGGCCTCGGTGATGACGGTGTCGGCCATGAGGCCGCCCTTGATGGAGGCCTTCTCGTTCTTCTTCACGAAGTCGACGACGGTCTTGGCGGCGTCGGCGATGTCGCCCTGGCCGGCGATGACGGC
Organism: uncultured Lentisphaeraceae bacterium; assembly: GCA_949288955.1. Taxonomy (GTDB): domain Bacteria; phylum Verrucomicrobiota; class Kiritimatiellia; order RFP12; family DVOR01; genus Spyradenecus. The sequence goes on along the minus strand of CASEMS010000052.1, from coordinate 9,465 downwards.
GGTGGGGCCGCTGAGCACGCCTTCGGGGAAGGTGATGCCGCGCTCGCCGAGGGCCTTGGCGATGAAGCTGTTCTTGATCACCATCATCTTCGCGCCCTTGCCGGCCAGCTGGCGGCGAAGGTCGGAGATCTGGGCGACGGTCAGCCCGCCGAAGTTCAGCAGGAAGCTGAACTCCTTGCCGGCGAGGAACTCGGCGACCTCGGTGTAGATGGCGACGACTTCGGGGCGTTTCTTCTGGTTGGACATGGCATTACTCCTTCACGAGGACGCGCACGCCCACGCCCATGCTGGGGCTGATCGTGCAGCTGCGGACGAAGACGCCCTTGGCGGCGGCGGGGCGCTCGTGCTCCACCGCGTCGATGATCGCGCGGATGTTGTCCACGAGCTTGGAGGCCTCGAAGCTGAGCTTGCCGGCGGGCACGCAGAGGTTGCCGGTGCGGTCCATGCGGAAATCGACCTTACCGGCCTGGGCGGCCTTGATGGCGGAGACGACGTCGTCGGTCACCGTGCCGGTCTTCGGGTTGGGCATGAGGCCGCGGGGGCCGAGGACGCGGGCCACGGTGCGGACCTGCTTCATGGCGTCGGGGGTGGCGATGGCGACGTCGAAGTCGACCCAGCCGCCCTTGACGCGCTCGATGAGATCGTCGAGGCCAACGGCGTCGGCGCCGGCGGCCTTGGCCGCGTCGGCGACATCGCCGCCGGCGAAGACGACCACGCGCACGTGCTTGCCGGTGCCGTGGGGGAGGTGGACGACGCCGCGGACGGCTTGGTCGTTCTTGGTGGGGTCGGCCCCAAGGCGGATGCCGACGTCGACGGTCTCGTCGAACTTGGCGCCGGGGTGGGCCTTGATGAAGGCGACGGCCTCTTCGAGGGGGACGGCGGCCTTGGGGGCGGCCTTGAGGGCGTCACGGTATTTCTTGCTGTGCTTGGCCATGGGTGCGCTCCTCTTCCTCAGTCAACGACTTCCACGCCCATCTGGCGGGCGGTGCCCTCGATCATGCGCGCGGCGGCCTCGGGGTCGGAGGCGTTGAGGTCCTCGGCCTTGATCTTGACGATCTCGGCGATCTGGGCGCGGGTGATCTTGCCGACCTTCTCGGTGTTGGGCTTGCCGGAGCCCTTGGGGAGGTTGGCGTACTTCTTGATGAGGGCGGCGGCGGGCGGGCTCTTGAGGATGAAGGTGAAAGAGCGGTCCGCGTAGACGGTGATGACGACGGGGATCGTCAGCCCGCCCTTGTCCTGGGTCTTGGCGTTGAACTCTTTGCAGAACGCCATGATGTTGACGCCGTGGGAGCCGAGGGCGGGGCCCACGGGCGGCGCGGGATTGGCGGCTCCGGCGGGAATCTGGAGCTTGATCGTCCCGGTAACTTTCTTGGCCATTGGGGATGGTCCTTTGTCTTATGCCGCGCTCCCGGGATCCTTCCGGTACGAACGCACGGCCGTTGACGCAGCCGAATAAAGGCGTGAGGGCGTCAGACGCCCTCGGGGTGCTCGGTGATCCGCTCAACCTGCCAGTATTCGAGCGTGACGGGGGCGCTGCGTCCGAAAATCGAGACGGAGATTTGCAGACGCCCGCTGTCAGGATCGATTTGTTCGATGACGCCGTTGAAATTCATGAAGGGGCCTTCGGTGACGCGAACGGTCTCGCCCACCTGGAAGGTCACTTTGAGCCTGGGCTTGCGCTTGTCCTCGGCGGCGACGCGGCGGATCAGGTTGGCCGCCTCCTCGTCGCTGATGGGCCGAGGCTTCTGGTTGGTGCCGCGCTTGCATCCCACGAAGCCGGTGACGCCGGGGATGTTGAGGATGAACTGCCAGAGCTCTTGGTTGATCTGCCGCTGCGCCGCATCCGCGTAAAGGGCCATGCGGAGGATGACGTAGCCGGGGCAGATCCTGCGCGTGACGATGCGCTGCTTGCCGTCCTTGATCTCCTTCACGCGCTCGGTGGGGACCACGACGTTGAAATCGTTGAGCGTCTCGCCCTTCGCGGGCTCGGCGGGGATGTCGAAGAACTCGCAAAGCCCGGCGCTGCGCGCCTGGGCGACGATCTGACGCTGCGCCTTCTGCTCCTGGCCCGTGAGGGTCTGGAGGACGTACCATTGCTTCTCGCACTCTGCCATCTTGCGCGCGTCCGTTTCGGGCGGCCTCACGCCACCCACTTGAAGATTTCCTGGAGCACCAGGCGAATGGCCTCGTCGCACAGCATGATGACGATGGCCAGGATGATGATGAAGGCGATGACCACGATCGAGGATTCGACGAGCTCCTGGCGCGCGGGCCAGCTGATGCGCTTGCCCTCCAAAGCCACGTCCGAGAAGAACTGCCGGATTTTCTGGATCATGTGCGTGCCTTCCGTCGCTTATGGCAGGGTGTGAGGGATTCGAACCCCCATAGGCAGTTTTGGAGACTGCTGCTCTGCCATTGAACTAACACCCTGTGCGAACTATCCTTGAAAAGTTACTTGGTCTCGCGGTGGAGCGTGCGCTTCCGGTCGAAGGGGCAGAACTTCATGAGCTCGACGCGCTCGGTCTGCGTCTTCTTGTTGCGGGTGGTCGTGTAATTGCGGCGCTTGCACTCGGTGCAGGCCAGAATCGCGAGGTCGCGGGGCATGTCTGCTCTCCTTGCTCCCTCCGTCTCCCTGAAGGCCCCCGGGGCGGGGCCGCCGCCCCGGGGCGTTCACAGGAAAGCCGGAAGGCTTACTTGATGATCTTCGAGACCGTGCCGGCGCCGACGGTGCGGCCGCCTTCGCGGATGGCGAAGCGCATCTTCTCTTCCAACGCCACGGGGGCGATCAGCTTGACGGTGATCTCGACGTTGTCGCCGGGCATGACCATCTCGACGCCGTCAGGGAGGGTGATGTCGCCGGTGACGTCCGTGGTGCGGATGTAGAACTGGGGACGATAGCCCTTGAAGAACGGGGTGTGGCGGCCGCCCTCTTCCTTGGTGAGGACGTAGACCTGGCCGACGAACTCGGTGTGGGGGGTGATGGAGCCGGGCTTGGCGAGCACCATGCCGCGCTCGACCTCCTCCTTCTTGGTGCCGCGGAGCAGGCAGCCGATGTTGTCGCCGGCCTGGCCCTGGTCAAGAAGCTTGCGGAACATCTCCACGCCGGTGACGGTGGTCTTCTGGGTGGGCTTGAGGCCGACGATCTCGACTTCCTCGCCGACCTTGATGGTGCCGCGCTCGACACGGCCGGTGACCACGGTGCCGCGGCCTTCGATGGAGAAGACGTCCTCGATCGGCATCAGGAAGGCCTGGTCGGTCAGGCGGACGGGGTCGGGGATGTAGGAGTCCAGCGTGTCCATCAGCTGGTTGATGCACTCGCAGGCGGGGTCGTCGGCGCTCTGGGCCTGGGTGGCCGGATAGGCGCAGCCGCGGATGATGGGCGAACCCTCGTAGCCATACTTCTCGAGGAGCTCGGTGACCTCCATCTCGACGAGGTCGAGCAGCTCGGGATCGTCCACGAGGTCGATCTTGTTCAGGAAGACGACGATTTTGGGCACGCCCACCTGGCGGGCGAGCAGCACGTGCTCACGGGTCTGGGGCATGACGCCGGTGTCGGCCGCCACGAGCAGGATGGCCGCGTCCATCTGGGCCGCGCCGGTGATCATGTTCTTGACGTAGTCGGCGTGGCCGGGGCAGTCGACGTGCGCGTAGTGGCGGTGGGGGGTGCAATACTCGACGTGCGCGGTGGCGATCGTCACGATCTTCTTCGCGTCGCGGCGGCCGGCGGACTCGGAGGCCTTCGCGACCTCGTCGTACTTGACTTCGCCGGAGAGGCCCTTGAGGGCCTGCACGTGCGTGATGGCGGCGGTGAGGGTGGTCTTGCCGTGGTCGACGTGGCCGATGGTGCCCACGTTCACGTGCACCTTGTCGCCGCGCTCAAAGTTCTCTTTGGCCATTTTCGTTACTCCTGTGAACAGAAGTGGGGTGGTTGATATGGAGCCTACGAACGGAATCGAACCGGCGACCTCTTCCTTACCAAGGAAGTGCTCTACCTACTGAGCTACGTAGGCACAAACGCACCCTCTCACGGGTGCCCGTGCCTTCCCAGGCTCCACGCCAAACGACGCTTCGCCCAGAAAGTCCCCACACTGTACCACACCCGACCCTCCCAGGTCAAGCGGATTTTGCGCGGGGCGAATGGAGCCTACGAACGGAATCGAACCGGCGACCTCTTCCTTACCAAGGAAGTGCTCTACCTACTGAGCTACGTAGGCGCAAAACGCCGCATACAATACCACACCGCCCCCACCAAGGCAAGCGAAATCCCCGCGGCCAAGTTGCACGAAGCATGTCGAACATGGCAGAAACGCCTTGTCCATGGACGCATTCGCCCGTGAATGCGGGCGTCCCGAGGCTCGCCTCAAGGCCCCACCAACGCACCCTTCGCCCACGAAGCCGCCGCCCCAAGAAGCCTCCGCCGTCGACGCGAGGAGACTCGGCCGCCGAGTCTCGGAGAGGTAGCGGCTAACGCTCGGTGCGTCAGCCGCCGATGCTCGGTGGATCAGCCGCCGTCTCTCGGATGAGTGGCGGCTGAGTCTCGCTGGCTCGGCGGCTGATGGGGAGTGGGAGGGGCGGGAACGGTCTGCGGGCCTTGGCCCGCTTTGCGACCGTCGGCGTTGTAACCGAAGGTCGTCATACCAACCGCATCCGCCGCCTTCCCGTTCGAGAAGGTCGAGCCCACGTGCCGATGTGTCGCGCTGTAGGCACGCTCCTCCCACGTCAGCGGCACCCACGCCTCCCCGACGAGCGCCTCCCGCGCGATCCGCGCCGCGTTCCCGCCCGCGTCATAGGTCCGTGCGAAGGTGTCGGTGGCGGTGTATTGATTGAGCGTAAGCGCCCTCATTCTTCTTTGTCAGGCAGATTGATAACCAAGCCCAGCCTCCTTGCAAACACTTTTGGCCCATCGGGTGGCTCAACATGTGTGAGTTGGAGAAGGGCGAAATACCACCGTTTATTCGTGGGCCACAATTTGCATTTGTATGAGACTTGAGCCCTGTCACCCCTTTTTAACTTGTTCCAAGACCAATGCCCGTACTGAATAGTATATGCTCGAAATCCCTGGCCCATGAACATGCCGTTTTCAATAAATCGAGCTAAGGTGTCCTCTGACGCTATAAAACAAAACCATCCATTAGGCGGCAAACCATCTCGGAGCCGGATTTCTCCATCAATCTTAAAAGTATCATTATGCGCAATATAGACTGGTGGTGTCGTAAAACGCCACTCAAGTCCTTCTATCTGCGGTCTGGGTAATAGAAAGAGAATCAACTTAGCAAAAGCATTGAGCGAAACAGCAATCGAAGAAAACATGGCTACTCCCATTCATCTCGTCCATAATTATATACTCACTTCGATTTTAGAAGAGTAATCTCAACGCGAACGTACCAGTGGCCGTTCCAAAAGAAGTAAGATATCGCAGAGGCGCGTTTGACTGATTAATCCCTTATTGTATGCTTGCATTGCAAGTCGCACACAACGTTCTGCGGCATACTGATGTTCCAATAAATATGGCGCCACATCAACGGTATCATCCGAAAAATAACTAAACAGCCAGTTGGCGTATTCGCACTGAAAGCGCTCTAATTCTTCGTTTAGGAGTGCACGCTGTAATTCTTCCACGCACGAACCTTGACGTCCTTTCGTTGACAAGTCGATGAGACGTTGCATTACCTGAACATATCTCTTGCAAAGAGTCGTAATTTCTTCATTGTCTGAACACTTCATTAATTGAAGTCGCAGGTATTGCTTGGCCTGTAAAAGTGCTTCAACCGTCTTGGCGTGGGAGTCGTTCTCGTGTACGACACTCCCTCTTTCCAATAGTTTGCACACGTGATCAACGATTTCACTTATCGTATGGACATTCTGTTCCTTCTCATTGCCGCGGTGTTCTTTTGGATTCCGATATCCACACAAAAACGCCGTTTTGCGTACTGTCGCAGTCGCCCCATCAATCCAAATCGTTGCCGGCCAACCGGCAATATCATACCCATAACGCACACACCAAACGCCTAATGCATCCTGTTCGTAAGAGTCAGGAAGCCTTTCCCCAAGCTTTTCAGAAACAGAATCAAGTGTTTCTCCCACGCCAATTGTCCGAAAGCGGTCCTCAAAGGCTCCTCCCCCAAAGGCAGATGCCTGTGGCGAACCAATTCCACGATAAACCCAAAAGGCATCCATTAACCCAGCGTCTTTACGAAAGTAAACAACCAGAAGTGATGACTTCGAGCTTTTGTCATCTTTTGAGGTTACGTCTCGATAAACTTGAACCAGGATTTCATCGTCTGGAACAGTTGGAAGATAGGCCTTAATCGAACGAAGAATAGACTTCCGCTCGCTTGCAGAAACAGCACGATAACCCGAACAATATACATCTTTGGAAAGCGCCGATTGAACGTCTGCCTCTGTCATGCCAACCTTCAAGCATTCTTGGGGAAGAGGGTACTTGATTGTGCAAATCCGTTTTTGATTGTCCTCAAGAACGTTTCCTGCAATGATAAACGTCGAGTCCCCTATACATCCCTTTTGTGGCGGAAGATCAAGAAGATCAGACAATGCCCATGCCAATCGCGCAATCCCGACAAGTCCGAGCAAAAGCCATCCACGTTTACTTAAACATATCCGTTGCATAAAAAGCGCCACCTTTCCGATATTTGGCATCGCCATGCCCCTTTGCGTCCTTATAACGTTTAGTCATATTATTATAAACAGAATGTAATCGTTGCTGCAACGTTCGAATAGCGTTTACGCAGTCTCGCTTTGACGCATAAGGCGCATAAAAAGGCAATATTGAGAAAGCCTCACGAAACATCGCTTCAATATCCTTTGCGTGCTCTTTTTCGTGACGCAACACATCATCCCGTCCGACTTTTCCTCGATTGTTGGTTATGGTTACAGCGTTACGGTCATCATAAGTGCGATCGTAAATGTAGGTTGTTATCGTCAATTGTGCCGAGAGCGTTCCCTCCCAAAAGCCTGCGGAATTACAGGTACAATCAGGCGAGAACTTTGGCAAGCCTGTTGTAAATGCAATCGGCGCATTCTTCCCTTTTGCCCCCAAAACGCCATGTCGCTTCTCAAGCAATGAGATTCGTGGAAGTTCAACCACCTCATAAAACACCAACGTCGGTACAAACAAATCACCTAAGTAATCAAACCTGCAAACACTGTTGTTTCTACAGTGTATATAATCCGGATGGCTACTTAGTCTGTCTCTCCCCAGCCATCTGCCGTCTTTTGAGTTGTAGTGGCGGTAGTTGTAGTAGACGAGGGCGAGGGTGGGGTCGTGGAACTCGGAGGAGAAGCGGAAGGGGTTGTCGGCGGCGCGGGGGCCGGAGGTGGTGGGAGCGCCGAAGGGGGCGTAGTCGTAGTGGGCGACGGGCTCATTGAAGGGGCCGACGGTAACAACGTCGGTCACGTTCTTGTTGCCGTCGTGGAGAAGGAAGGTCGAGCGCTGGCCGTATTGGCGGAAGCAGAGCGGGCGCGTGGCGACGGGCTCGGTGGGATCCCAGACGAACTCTTTGTAGACGTTCCAAGGGCTGTTCGAAAAGAGCTGCTGGATGCAGAGGTAGCCATCGTAAAGGAACTTGGTGTAGGTTACCTGGCGGTTGCCGTTCATCTCCTTGTAGAAGACGCGGCGGCCAAGGCGGTCGTAATTCATCGTAACGACGGTGTTACCCTGCGTCCAGCGGACGGGGCGGTTCTCGGCGTTGTATTCCACCTGCCAGACGCCGGTCTCGGTGAGGACGGTGGTCTGGTTACCGTCGAGGCCATAGGTCGGCGCGAAGGTGTCGATGGCGGTGTATTGGTTGAGGCTGTTGGCGGTGTAATCGCGGCCTTCGGCGGCGGTGCGGTTGCCGATGTCATCGTAGGCATAAGTGAAACCCTGGCCGGAGATGAGCTGGTCGCGGAAGTCGTAGGCATAGGTCTCCGTCTTGGCTTCCATCGCCGATCCGGACTTCGCGATTTCCGTGCGGCGGCCGAGAGCGTCGTTCGCGTAGGCATAGCGCGAGAGCAGCGTGCCATCGGGCAGCGTGTTCTCCACCGTTGCAAGCAGGTCGCGTTTGGGCTCGTAGTCCCAAGCCGCCACAAGGCCATTGGGATAGGTGAGCGAGGCTTTGAGGTTCGTGCCGGGATGATACGTCCACGCGAAGTTACCACCCTCGTTCATGGAGGCGATGCGTCCCGTGGCGGGGTCGTAACCGATGGTCTGCCGGCGGCTTCCGTTCACCGAATAGCCCGCGTCGCGACCGTAGGTGTCGAAGTGGTGCGTGAGCGTCTTGGTGTATTCGCCCGAGATGGCCTCCGTCTCCAACTCGCCGTAAGCGTTGTAACCGAAGGTCGTCGTACCCGCCGCGTCCGTCGCCTGGGTCTGACGGCCAAAGACATCATACGCATACGTCACCGCCGGCGTGCCGTCCGAATACGTCTGCGACACGAGGTCGCCATAAACGTTGTAGGCATAGGTCGTAACAATGCCCCGCGCGTCCGTGCGCGTCGCCACCTGCCCCAAGTCCGTCAACGCGTAGGCCACGCCATGGCCGTCGGCGTAGGTCTTCGCGACGACCGCGCCCGTGGCGGGGTCGTAAGTCCATTCCGTCCGGTCGCCCTCGCCGTCCTCGTCGCGGAAGGTCGTCATCGCCGTCCGGTTCCCATAGACATCATATTCATAGTCAACCGGATACACCGCACCCGCCTCGCGCGTTACGTTGCCGCGCACGTCGTAGGCATAAACCGTAACGTTCCCCAAAGCGTTCGTAACCGCGCAGACCCGCCCCGCATCGTCATAGCCATAGGCCGTCGTCGCGCCCGAGGCGTCCGTGACGGAAACCAGCCGCCCGAGCGCGTCATACGCCCGAGTCGTCGCGTTGCCGCGGCCATCCGTCTCCGAGAGCACGCGCAGATATTTGTCGTAGGCCACGCTGTTCGTAACGCACGCCGCGTCCACCGATTCCACTGTTACGCCGTCCAGCAACGTCTCCACCGAAGCATTCGCCACGCCCGGAGCCCGCGTCATGACGGTACGCCACGCGCCGTCGTCCACGACCGTCTCCTGCCACGGCTCCCCCTCCACCAAGACATAGGCCGTCTCCGTCTCCTGCGGCAGACGCGCCCCCACCTGCGCCGCCACGCGATCCCCCCACGCGTCGTATTCGTAGACGATCGGCGCCTGCCCCGTCCGCTCCACGCGCACGAGCTGCCCCTTGGCGTTGTAGGTGTGTTCCGTGACGAGCACACTGCCATTTGCGCCCGCGCGCTCCACGCGCGTTACACGCCCCAAGCCATCCCGCCACGTCTTCTCCCAACGCGCCCCGTCCGGCGCGCCGTAGGCCACCCGCTCCCAGCCCGGCCCATAGGTGTGCCATTCCAGCGTCACCGCCGTGCCCGTGACGGACGCCACGCGCCCCTCCGCGTCCAACGCCGTGATCCGCGTGCCCCCGCCCGGCAACGTCGCCACCGTCGTCCACG
>CASEMS010000051.1 GCA_949288955.1 uncultured Lentisphaeraceae bacterium | reverse complement strand
CGGCGACAGGCCGGGGCGCGGGCCGCGGCGGCTCCGGGGCGGGCGCCGCCGCACGGGGTTGCACGCGGAAGACCGTCGCCCCCACCGCCACGATCGTCTCGGGGCTCAGGCGCGTCGTCTCCGCGATCAACTGCGAATTGACCACCGTGCCGTTGGATGAGCCGAGATCCTCCACCCACGCCTCGGTGGGGGTGAGGATAAGCTTGGCGTGCAGCTCGCTGACGCTCGCATCGTCCAAACGCAGCGCGCAATCCGCCCCGCGCCCGATGAGATAGGCGCCGCACGGCAGGGGGATCTGCCGCACCGGCTGCCCGGGGATGGCCAAGGTAACAAGGTAATCCATCGCGCCGCCCGCCTCACTGCCGCTTGCGCAGGATGTCGCGCTGGCGCCGCTCGTTCAGCCCCTCCAGCGAGGCGCGGATCCGCTCGAAGTTCACCTGCGGCAGCTCCGTCTCATAGTGCAGATCCTCCGGGTTGCGCAGCGCCAACGTCAGCCGCCCCCGCATCTGCTCGGCGAAGGTCAGCACCTCCGCCTCATGCGGCGACACCTCCAGCGTCACCAACGAATAGTTCCCCCCGCCCCCCCGGACGCTCTCCGCCGTCTCCTGCCCCGTCGCCAACACCAGCACGTCCTGCAGGATGGTGAGCGTAACCAGCTCCGTCGCCCCCTCCACCGTCTTGCTCGGCAGGGCGAAGGTGCCCAGCACATCCACGTGGTCGGTGGGGCGCACCATGTTGCTCACACTCGCCGCCCCGCTCACGGAGATGGAGAGCGCGCGCATCTTCGGGCGGAGCATCCCCGCCAAACCGCGATCGTCCGGCGCGCCGCCCTCGATGTCGCTCCACTGCAACGGCCTGGTCGCCTCCACGCCCAACGCCAACGTCCGCCCCACCAGGCGCAACGCGATGTTCGGCGTCGCGCGGATCGTCTGTCCGCTCAACGCGTTCTCCGGCACCGCCCGCACCCGCAGATCCTCCGACTCCAGGCGCGTGCCCGCCGGCAGGCTCTTCGCCGGCACCACCACGTCCACCGTCCGATACCGCCGCGCCAGTTGCGCGCGCAACGCGTCCACCTCCCGCTCACGCGCCGAGATATACGAACCGGCCAGAAAGGCCGCCAACAAGCCGATGACGACCGACGCCGCCAAAATGATCTTCTGCCTCATCGCGGATTCCTCAGCACCGCCATCGCCGCCTCCGTGCCCCGCCGCGACTCCGCCGCGTGCGCGATGAGCGTCTCATGGCCCCGTTGCCAAACCGCCCCACCCAAAGCCTCCCACCCCCGCGCCGCCGCCTCCGCGCCGACCGCCGCGAGAACCGCCCCCGGCGAGGCCGGCGAGACGCCGCACACCACCCGCGCCGTCCCCGTATCGATCACATAATCCGGCTCCCCCTCCCACCGCGGCAGATCCTCCGGCCACGCGCAATCCCCCCGCGCCCCCCGCACATCCTCGTGGAAGACATAGACCAGCTTCCCCACCACCAACACCCTTCCCGAGCCCGACACCTTCCGCAGCGGGTCCGCGCTCGACGTCTCCGGCAGGCGCCACACATCCGCCGCCACCGTCCGCCCATTCACCTCCATCGTCTGCGCAAGCACCTGCTCCGCCCGCAGCAGACGCAGCGTCTCCTCCGGGCTCCGCCCCCCCAGCACCCCGAAGACGTCCCCGAACGCCTCAAAGGCCAACACCCCCGCCGCCGCCAGAAACCCCAGCAGCAACGCCTTCTTCACATAGCGTTTCCGCAACACATTCATGGCGACAGTATAACAGAATGCCCGCCCTCATGAAAGCCCCCCGCCCGACCCCGATCGGCGGCTGACCCAAAGTGGATCGGCGGCTGACCCAAAGTGGATCAGCCGCCGAGTCGAAGTGGATCGGCGGCCGAGTCGAAGTGGATCGGCGGCCGAGTCGAAGTGGATCGGCGGCCGAGTCGAAGTGGATCGGCGGCCGACACAAAAAAAGCCCCGCCGAGAGGCGGGGCTTTGATGGAGGGATGGGTGGGTGATCTTGTGTTATAATTCATTCGACGAAAGGGTGCGGCATGGCGTATTGGCAGATTATCAGAACGAGTCGATGAGGACGCCATGCGTGTCGAAGCGCTCACGCCGGACGAACGCCCCTATCACCGTCCCCTGCTCTTGCTTGGGGACGAGCAGTGGGACATGGTGGAGCGCTATCTGGGACGCGGGGAGATGTTCGCGCTGAGGGAGAGGGGCGAGACCGTTGCAATCGCCGTGGTGACGGACGAGGGCGGGGGCGTCTATGAGGTCAAGAACCTGGCGGTGTCGCCGGAACGACAGAGACACGGGCACGGCAGGGCGTTGTTGGCGTTCCTTGCGGGGTGGTACGGCGGTCGGGGAAGCACGCTTCGGGTGGGGACGGGCGACGCGCCCGGCACGCTTGCGTTCTACCGCAGGTGCGGCTTCGCGTGGTCGCACGTGGTGCGCAACTTCTTCACGGATTATTACGACCACCCCATCATCGAGGAGGGCCGTCGCCTGAGGGACATGGTGTATCTGCGGAAAACGCTTACGCCTCGGGCGGCGGAGGGCCTCTGGGCCATCCTGCCCTATGAGGGGCGGTTCCTGCGGGCGATGGCGCGTGTCTTCCATGAGGCCGTGCACGTGGGTTGCGCCGGGGACTACACGCCCGCGCAGTTGGAGGCTTGGGCGCCCGCGAGGGTGGACGAGGCGGTCTGGGCGCGGCGTTTCGAGAAAAGCCTGACGCGCCTGGCCGTCACCGCGCAAGGGGAAGTCCTTGGCTTCGGCAACGTGGTGGGCACGGGCACTCTGGATTGCCTCTTCGTCGCGCCGGAGGCACAGGGGCGCGGCATCGGCTCGGCACTCTGCGAGGCTCTGGAGTCTCGGGCCAAAGGCGACATCGGCGTCCGCGCCTCACTCACCGCGCGGCCCTTCTTCGAGCGCCGCGGCTACCGCGTCATCCGGGAAGTCCACCCCATCCGCGCCGGCCTCGCCCTCCCCGCCTTCCGGATGCGCCTGACGCGATAAGGGAAGGGAGGGGAAGACACGCCGACCACGCCGCTAGCCATCATAGGCGACGGTGAGGAGGGTGATGTCGTCGGCCTGGGGGGCGGTGGAGGCGAAGGCGCCGATGGCGGCGAGGAGGGCATCGAGGGTGGCCTGCGGGGAATCGGGGGCGGATTGGATCGCGTCGAGAAGGCGTCGCTCGCCGAAGAGGGCGCGGGCGGGATTTTGGGCTTCGGTGACGCCGTCGGTGTAGAGGAGGAGGCGGTCGCCGGGGAGGAGGGCATGGGGGAGGGCGGGATATTTGGCTTTGGGGGAGACGCCGAGGGCGGGGCCGTGTTTGGCGCGGAGGAAGCCCCAGCCTTCGCGGGTGCGGAGGAGGGGTGGATTGTGGCCGGCGTTGAGGGTGATGAGGGCGCCGGTGGGGAGGTGGAGGATGGCGAGGAAGACGGTGATGAACATGTGCGCCTGATTGTTGGCGCAGAGGGTTTGGTTGGCTTCGGCCAGGGCCAGGGAGGGGTCTTCGGGATGGGCCAGGATGCGCGCTTTGAGGAGGGCTTTGGCGTTCATCATGTAGAGGGCGGCGGTGATGCCTTTGCCGGAGACGTCGGCGATGAGGAGGGCGAGGCGGTCGCCGGGCAGGGGGAAGAAGTCGTAGAAGTCGCCGCCGACCTCCTTGGCGGTGCGCATGGTGGCGGCGAGGCGGAAGCGGGGGTCGGGCGGGAGCGCGGTGGGGAGGACGGAGGCTTGGATGGTGCGGCCCATCTCGAGCTCGGCATCGATGCGGCGGGCCTCGTTCTCGATGGCGTGGCGAAGGGCGCCGACGGTGGCGTTGATGCCTTCGGAGAGGGTGGCAAACTCGCTGGTGATGTGGACGTCGACGCGCTTGGCGAGGTCGCCGCCCGTAATCTTGCCGAGGGTGTCGTTCACGGCGTAGATGCCGCGGATGACGACGCGCTGCAGGAGGATCGAGATGAGGGCGAAGATGACGGCGAAGAGGACCAAGTTGGCAATGACGAGGATGCGGAGGACGGAGTTGCGCGAGACGTACATCTCTTCCTCGGGGATCGAGGCGATGAGGGTGACGCCGCCCACGTCGCGCGCCAGGCAGAGGCTGGGGCGGCCCTCGACGGCGGCACGGAAGGCGTGTGCGGCGTCATGGGTGGCGCGGGATTCGCCCGTGCGGTGGTGGATGATCTGCAAGCGGCCATGGGTGCCGATGCGGAAGGCCTCGGCGATGTTGTCGACGTCGGCCAAGGCCTGCGCCTCGGCCAAGCGGGTGGGGCGGTAGCCGATCTGGACGATGCCGGGGATGTCGCGGCGGGCGACGCCGGCATACTGGAAATACTCCCCCACACCGCTGATGCTGGGGGGCTGGACGAGCGCGAAGGCGGGGTCTTTGATGGCGGGCATGAACTCGGCAGGCTGCTTGGCGGAAGCCATGTCGAAACCGCGATAGGGGTTGCCGGCGGGGTCAAGGGCCGGGCGCGAGGCCACGAGGATGCCGCGGGAGTCCGAGATGTGGATCTGGTCGACGTCCAGGTCGCGGCGGAGCGCCTCCAGACGGTCGGGGTCTTCGAGCAGGGCGGGGTCGGCGGCGATGAGCGCGGCCAGTGCGCGGGCCTTGGCGAGGGCGGAGGCCTCGGTCATCTCCGTGACGGTCCGCAGGTTCTCCTGGGTGCGCTCCACCTGGCGGGTGGCGTCGTCGAGCTTGACGCGCAGAAGCTCGATGGCCGAGTCGTGGGCCAAGCCGCTGTGCACCCACCATGAGATGACGAACGTGAGCAGGAAGGCACCCGCCACGAAGAGGAGGAGCCATTTCTGGAAGAGCTTTTTCATGGTGTCAGGCGCTTGGTGAGGGTGAGCACGTTGCGGTCGCCGTCTCGGCGATAGTCCACGGCATCCATCGTTTTGCGGACGATGAGGAGGCCGAGCCCGCCGGGTGCGCGCTCGGCGAGGGGAATGGTGAGGTCGGGCGGCGGGGCGGTGAGGGGGTCATAAGGGATGCCGCGATCGGCGAAGGTGAGGCTGAGCGTGCCGGCCGCGTGGCGCAGCATCACCTGCAGCTCGCCGGGCGCGTCGGGGGGATAGGCGTAGCTGGCGACGTTGGTCAGGATCTCGTCGGCGGCGACGAGGAGCTGTCGGCGGGCCTTGGGCGAGGGATTCAGGGGGGCCAGGCGCGCCTCAAGCCACGCGCTCAGCGCGGCGAAGGCCTCACGCCTCGCCGGCACCGTCAGGGTCGCGGTCTCCTGGGCATCCATCATTCCAGGGTGAGCAATTCATCGAAGCCGGTCATCTCGAAGACTTCGCGGACATCGGGATTGACGTTGCGCAGGACGAGCGCGCCGGAGGCCGAAAGGCGCTGGTCGGCGGCGAGGAGGACGCGCAGGCCGGCGGAGGAAACGTAGTCCACGGCGGCGAAGTCGAGGATGAGCCGCTCGATGGTGGCGGGGAGCGCGGCGATGGCGGCATCGAGCTCGGGCGCGGTGACGGTGTCGACGCTGCCCTCGATGGCGATGGTGTGGGCGGTGGGGCCCGGGGTGTGCGTAAGCTTCATGCAGGTTCTCCTGGAAGGATGAGCGAGAGGATGTTCGTGCCGTCTTGGGCGGCGAAGGTGGGCTTGGCGCAGCGTTTGGCAAGGATGACGCGGGCCATGGCGCCGGCCTCGTCGGCGGCTTCGAGGGGATTCTCAGGCGCGCCCTGCCACGTGGCATAGAGCTCGGCCTCGCCGTTCTCCGAGGAGATGCCGATTTCCAGGGTGATGGCCTTGGCGCGGGGGAAGAGGAGGTTCTCGATGAGTTCCTCGAGGACGAGCGCGAGGGTCTTGCGGCGCTTGGGGGGCATCATCTGGCGCATGGCGAAATCGTCGACCTCGGCGCGGAAGTGGTAAAGGTCGAAGTCGCCGCGCACGACGGGAAAGGCGCGGAGGTCCACGCGGCGGATGAAGGCGCGCGTGCGGGTGCGGCGCGGATCGCCGAAGATTTGCGCGGGCGGGCCTTCCTCGTAGACCTCGCCCTGGTCCATATAGAAGACGCGGGTGGAGACGTCGCGGGCGAAACGCATCTCGTGCGTGACGATCATCATCGTCATGCCGCTCTTGGCCAGGTCGCGAATGACGGCAAGCACCTCGTTGACCATCGTGGGATCGAGGGCGGAGGTGGGCTCGTCGAAGAGGACGATCTTGGGCTCCATGGCCAGTGTGCGCGCGATGGCCACGCGCTGCTGCTGTCCACCCGAAAGTTCCTCGGGCAAGGCGTTGGCCTTGTCCGCCAAGCCCACACGGCCCAGCAGCCCCAGCGCACGCTCACGGGCCTGCCCGGGCGGAAGGCGCAGGATGGCGGTGGGCGCCAACGTGATGTTCTCCAAGACCGTGAGGTGCGGGAAAAGATTGAATTGCTGGAAGACCATGCCCATGCGGGCGCGGAGCGCCGGGATGTCGGCCCCCGGCGCCAAGATGTTCACGCCGTCGATCACGATCTCACCGCCATCGGGCCGTTCCAACAGGTTCAGGCACCGCAGAAAGGTCGATTTGCCGGTGCCCGAGGGGCCGATCACGGAGATCACCTCGCCCTCGCGGATCTCGGCATTGACGTCGCGCAAGACGGCGCGGCCATCGAAGTGTTTGCTCAGGTGGCGGACGCTGATCATGGACGGCCTCCTTTCGCGGCGCGGCGTTTGCGCGGGTCGAGCCTAAACTCCAGCAGGGAAAGCCCCGAGGCCAGCACGTGCGCGATGAGAAAGTAAATCACCGCCGTGGCGATGAGCGGGAAGAACGCCTCGTACGTGCGGCTGCGGATCAGGTCGCTCATCTTCGTGAGATCCTGGATGGCGATATAGCCGACGATCGAGGTCATCTTGAGCATGGAGATGAACTCGCCCTTGTAAACCGGCAGGACGCGCCTCAGCAGTTGCGGCAAAATCACCCGCAGGAATGCCCCGCCCCGCGTGAAACCCAGCGCCAACGCAGCCTCGGTCTGCCCCCGCGGGATGCCCTCGATGCCACTGCGGAACATCTCGCCGGCATAGGCCGCGAAGTTGAGCGCGAAGCCCAAGACCGCCACCGCCACCGCGCTCAGATCCACGCTCCCAAAGACGATATAGTAGAGAATCATCAGCAGCACTAGCGTCGGCGTGCCCTGCATGATCGCCACGTAGCCCTTCGCCAACCGTTGCGCCCAGGCCACCCGGCTCCGCCGCATCGCGCAGACCCCGAAGGCCAGCAACGTCCCCACCAACGCCGCGCAGATCGTGATCTCCACCGTCACCCACAGCCCCTGCGCAATCAGCCGCCACCGCCCCTCGCGCACAAAGGTCCGCTCGAAACTCTCCTTCAGCCCCATGCCGAACTCCCTGAGCCCCGCCACGAAGCCCCGGCGCTCCGCCTCGGGCGCCGCCACCACGATCACCACGCCGCCCTGATAGTTCGGCTCCGAGAAGAGAAGCGTCTGCCTGCGCTCCTCGGTGATCGTGGTGCAGCCCACGCCGAAATCCACCTTGCCCGACGCCACCGCGGGGATATACCCCGAGAAATCCATCGGCACGGGCTCGACGGCGTATCCCAGCGCGGCCGCCGCGCGCTGCACCACCTCGATGTCATAGCCCACCACCTCGTCCCCCCGCAGGAAGGAGAAAGGTTCCAACTCCGCCACCGTCGCAAAACGCAGCGTCCCCTTGGGCGGGTTTTCCAAGCCCGGGGGCAAAGTCTGCCGTGCGGGATCGTTCGAGAACCACTTCTCGTCCAACGTCGCGAGCGTCCCATCCGCCTTCATCTTGCGGATCTCCGCAGAGAAGGCCTCGCACAACGCCGCCCGATCCTTCGCGAAAAGCACCGCATAGGCATCCGAGGAAAGCATCTCCGGCAGGAACGTGATGCCGCGTTGTTGCTTCACCAACACCCGCGCCTGCGGCTGCTCCATCAGAAAGGCCTCGATCTTCCCGCTCTTCAGCGCAATCGGGAGATCCGCGAAGTTGTTGTAGTAGACCGGCACGCACCCCGGCAAATCCCGCCGCGCGATGCCATCCATCGTCGTCCCCGACAGAATGCCCACCCGCTTGCCCGCCAGCTGATCCTTGCTCGCGATCTGCCCCTCCGCCAACGCCGAGCGCCGCGTCAGCACGCAAATCCCCGTATCCAGGTAATCCTCCGAAAAGAGGATCTTCTCCGCCCGTTCCGGCGTCGCGTTCAGGCTCGATATGATCAGGTCGATCTTTCCGCTCTCCAGCGCCGCGATCATCCCGCCGAAGGGCAGAACCACCAACTCGATCCGCGCGTTCAGCGCCGCACCCAACCGCAACGCCACCTCCACGTCAAACCCGATCGGCCCCTCCTCACCCATGAAACTCATCGGCTCGCACATCGGCTCCATGCCCACCCGCAACGTACGCGTCGGCGCCTCCGGCCCCGCGATCGGCGGCATCGGCGGCCGAGACGAAGCGAACCACCGCCTGCGCATCTCGGCATACGTCCCATCCGCCCGATAGGCGCGGATAAAGCCATTCACCTCCTCCAGCAACGCCTCCTGGCCCCTACGCACACCGATGACGATATGCTCCTCCGCGATATCCCCCGGCAACGTCACCAACCCCGGTCGCGACAACGCCGCATATTCCAGGTTATGCCGGTCGAAAACCATCGCCCCCGCCTTGCCCTGCTCCACCGCCAGGTAAGCGTCCGGCGGCGTATCAAAGTAAAGGCACTGCGCCTTCCCGAAATAGTCCTCCGCCGCTGTCATGGCAGCCGTTCCCGTCACCACCGCCACCTTCGCCCCATCGCGCCTGAGCGAAGCCGCCGTCACCGCCCCACCCTGCGGCCCACCCTCACCACACCCCACCACCAGCGGCAACACCGCCGCCAACGCCCCAAATGCCTTTCTCATCCAACACCATCTCATGCTCACCTCCTGACTTATGCCAAACAGTCTACTCCATTCCCTCCACAAAAGCAAACCTCAAATAATGCCCATGCGACCATTTCCAAAAAGACATCGCCGCCTTTTGGGGTACACGCCCGCGCCTCCGACCTTCCGGATGCGCCTGACGCGATAAGTGGAAAGGCACAAAAAAAAGGCCCCGCCGTGTGGCGGGGCCTTTTTGCGTCAGCCGAGGGGGCGGATGGCGGGCCTCAGGCGCGGGGGCAGGCGAGGTGCTTGCGGAGGAAGGCCTCGATGGCGTCGAAGGGGATGAGGGCGAGGTTGTCGTAGAGGTCGGTGTGGACGGCGCCGGGGACGAGGAGGAGTTCTTTGTTGTCGCCCTTGAGGCGCTTGAAGGTGTCCTTGCCGAAGTAACAGGAGTGCGCCTTGTCGCCGTGGACAATCAGCACCGCGCTGCGGATTTCCTCGGCGAAGGCGAGGATGGGCTGGTTGAGGACGGAGAGCGTGGAGGTGGCGTTCCAGCCTTCGTTGGAGTTGAGGGAGCGGGGATGGTAGCCGCGCGGGGTCTTGTAATAGGCGTGGTAATCCTTCACGAACCACGGCGCGTCCTCGGGGAGCGGGTCGACGACGCCGCCGGCACGGGCGAAGATGCCGCTGGCGAAATCCTTGGTGCGTTGGGCGCAGAGGGCTTGGCGCAGGGCGTGGCGGGCGTCCGCGCTGTCGGCCTGGTCAAAGTAACCCTTGGCGGTGACGCGGCTCATGTCGTACATCGTGCAGGCGACGGTGGCCTTGACGCGGGTGTCCAGCGCGGCCGCGTTCAAGGCCAGCCCACCCCAACCGCAAATGCCCAGAATGGCGACGCGCTCGGGGGCGACGTCGGGATTGGTCACGAGGAAATCCACCGCGGCCAGGAAATCCTCGGTGTTCACGTCGGGCGAGGCCACGTTGCGCGCCGGGCCGCCGCTCTCGCCGGTGAAGGAGGGGTCGAAGGCGACCGTCAGGAAGCCGCGCTCGGCCAAAATCTGCGCGTAGAGGCCGGAGGCCTGCTCCTTCACCGCCCCGAAAGGCCCGCACACCGCCACCGCAGGCAGAGGCCCCGTCGCGCCCTTGGGCGAATAGAGATCCGCGGCCAACTCAATCCCAAAGCGATTGGGGAACGACACCTTACGGTGTTCCACCTTGTCGCTCTTCGGGAACGTCTTGTCCCACTTCTCGGTCATCGACAGCATAAGAGACTCCTTTCACTGAAAAAGTCCCAGTATACGGCCTTGAGCACGCTCCAGGTCAAGCGGCCTTTTGCGATTTCAGAAAGTCACGGGCACCAGTCGAGGAGGCCGTCGAGGGGATGGTCGCGGAGCCACGCGCGGAAGGCGGGCAGGTCGCGGATGTTATCACGCAGGACAGCCATATAGATAAGGATGCCGGGGACGTGCTCTTCCGGCGGGATGGCGTCTTTGAGGGCAAGGATGGCGCGGCGAGTCTCGGGCGTGAGAACGGCACGGATGCGTTCGGCACGGTGCTCGAAGTAGCCTTTGTAGGGGGAGTCGGGGGGCATTTGGATGACGTCGACCTGCCATTCGCGGGCGGCGGAGTCGCGGAGCCAGAAGTGCCACTCCAAGCAACGTTCGGGCGTGTCGGAGAGGTCGCGGAACTCCAGGCGGCGCGGCGCAAGGGCGGCGGCGATGGAGAAGCCGTCGGCGGGGTCGAGCGTGGGGGTGTAAACGTGAAGATCGATGTCGAGGTGGCACAGGAGAAGCCCTGTGGCGAGGGAGCCGACGAGGTGGACTTCGGCGCCGCGGGCTTCCCAGCGTTCGCACAGACGCGTGGCGCGAAGGAGGGCGTGCGCGGCCTCGGCGGCGCGCTCGGCGCGGACAAGCAGGTCTTCTTGCTCGGACATGGGCGGAGGTCAGTCGATGGGCGGGCGCCAGTTCGGGTCGGCGTGCGCCGCGAAGCACAGCGCGATCTGTTCGGGCGTGTTCTTTTCGACGGCCAAGGGCGGGAGTGCATCCGCCGTGAACCAGCCAATCGACCTTGAGGACGTTCCAGGCGGAGGCGCGGGCGTTGCGGCGGTTCCAATCGTGGAGCGCCACCAGTCGCTCCACCTCGCAGTCCAGCCCCGCCTCCTCGCGGACTTCCTTGACCGCGTTCCGCGCGACGCTTTGCAGCGCGTCGCACCAACCGCCGGGAAGCGACCAGCGACCGTCGTTCTCATGGACGAGGAGGATGCGTCCGGCCTCGTCGAAGAGGGTCGCACGGGTATCGACTTTCGGGGTCTGGAAGCCCACCTCGTTGCAGAAAAGCCCCTTCACCGCCTCCAAGGGGTGTCCGCTCCCTACGGCCACCATCTCGGCGGCGATGTCGCGGATGCGTTGGAAGCGTTCGGCATCGAAGGGATCTTTGGTGTAAGTCAGCCCCGCCTGGGCCAAGAACTGCAACTCCTTGGCCCACGTCAGCCAACGTTCCTCATGCGTCTCGGCCATGAACGCACTCCTTTTGGTCGCGCATCTCCCCGGACGAGGCCTTCGGTTGCGTAGACGGCTTCCACCGCGGGAGCGCGGGATAAGGCCGCGCCTTGTCGGCAGGGAAGAGCGTCTTGTAGACCACTTGCGGCGGATAGTGGCGAAGAACGAGAAGATAGAGCCGCCCATCGAGTTTCTTGGTAAGGATGATGGCATCGCGACCTTCGCGACGGTCAAGGATAACTTCCTCATATGTCGCCAGAATGTCGTCAAGGCGACGGTAAATCGTATCCGGCACGTCGGGATGATGGTTAAGGCAATGGTCGACGAAATAGGCTTCGCCGACAAAAATGGTGAGATCGGTGGGCGCGGTCTTGAAGGCGGTGGCCAGCGCGGCAGGCAACTCACCGATGGGACGATGGCGCGTGGGAAGCGAACGATAGATTTCTGCCTTCGTAACACCCGGCGCCAACGCCCCCTTGTCGGCAAACCAACGTTCCGGGATGGCCGCGCCAAGCGCCATCGCGAAGAGAAACGCAACGAGAAAAATCCCAAGACGTAGCAAAGACAACATATGCTATATACTAGCAAATTCACCCAATGGGGAAAAGCCGACCAGTGCGCTTCTACGCAAATAAAGAACAGATACAAAAAAAAGGAGGGGCCGCGAGCGTTGGCGGCGTGCTACTCTCCCACGGGCGAACCCCGCAGTACCCTCGCCGATGAGGCCCTTCACTTCCGTGTTCGGGATGGGGACGGGTGTTTCGTCCTCTCCATGGCCACCGGGAAAGCAATCGAACGTCTCTGGGGGGGATGCGACGAACCCGAGGCGGGGGGCCTCGCCGACGTTGTCGCGAAGTTGGTAACGGCAAGCCTGTGGGCGATTAGTATCGGTTGGCTGAGCGCGTCGCCGCGCGTGCACCGCCGACCTATCAAGGTGGTAGTCTTCCACCCGCCTTCTCTGCCTTGCGGCAGGGGAGATCTTGTCTTTGGGGAGGCTTGGCGCTTAGA
>CASEMS010000050.1 GCA_949288955.1 uncultured Lentisphaeraceae bacterium | reverse complement strand
AAAGCGTGGCCCATGTCGCCTCCTTCGGTGCAATCGCATTTGACGCATAGGAAGCATAGCGACTTTCGCTTCGGTGCAATTTACTATGACACATCACGCGCGGTTGGCGGGGGCTTGCCTTGGCGGGGGCGGTGTGTTAGGGTTTAGGTCATGCGCCGCCGGTGTGCGCGCAAAGAAAGGACAGTCAGCGATGAAGCGTTTGTTGTCGGCCTTGATGGCCGTTGGTTTGGTTGCGTGCGCGCAGGCCGTGACCGTGGATTGGCAGGGCCCCGCGACGGTGGGGGAGGATGGGTTCTGGCATGGGCCCAGCGTCGGGAAGACTCAGGCGGGGTCTGTGATGGTCTCCTTCGACTTTGACGCGGTGGCGGGGGAGACGCTCTCGGGCACGGTGCTCACCTTCGGCGGGGCGGGGGCGAACACGTCCAACAACCCGCAGTACGCGGACAATCCGGGTGTCACGCTCTTTGTCCAGGATGGCACGCTCCGCGCGCAGATGAACGGCGGGCAGAAGGCGAGTGGGGGTGGGTATCAAATCTATGACTTCCAGGCTTGGGATGGCGCGGACACGTCGGCCGCCGCGCTCAAGGATGGGCGCAACGAGGTGATCGTCGCCGTGCACCGCGGGGATGTCGAAGGTGAGTATCCGACCATCGGAGTCTTCCTCAACGGGGAGAAGGTGTTGGAGCTGCACGGGAAGCGGTCGACGGGGTTCGGCTATGACACTGTCTCGGTGGGGACGAACCTGGCGGGGGCGGATGCGCTGACGGGCGCGACGCTCACGGACGTCGAGGTCTCCTTCGCCTTCGGCGCGACGCGCGAGGACGTGGAGGCGTGGCTCCAGACGATCCCCGAGCCATCGGTCTTGGCGTTGCTGGCCCTTGGCGTGGCGGGGGTGGCGCTGCGTCGGCGGGCATGACCGCGTGCCTTGGCGCAGTGGGGCGGCGGGCGGTTGCGCCCGCCGCCCTTGTTTTTTGGGCGGTTTTACTTAGTGGGCGCGGTTATGATAGGGTATTGGTCATTCATTGACCGTTAGGCGGAGAAGCGCATGAGAGAAGTTGGCGTTGGCATTGTTGGGTTCGGCACCGTGGGCGCCGGTGTGGCGGATGGTTTGTTGCGCAACGCGGCGCTGATCGCGCGCCGGTGCGGGCTGTCCGTGGCGTTGCGCGGGGTGGCGGATCTGGACATCACGCGCGACCGCGGGGTGGAGGTGCCGCGCGCGTTGCTGACGACGGACGCGTTGGGCTTGGCGACGCGGGGGGACGTGGACATCGTGGTGGAGCTGATCGGTGGGACGGGGGTGGCGGACGAGGTGATCCGCGCGGCGCTGAAGGCGGGGAAGTCGGTGGTCACGGCGAACAAGAAGCTGCTGGCGGAGAAGGGGGCGGAGCTTTTCGCCTTGGCGCGGGAGAAGGGGGCGGATCTCTACTTCGGCGCGAGCGTGGGGGGCGGCATCCCGATTGTGCGGGCGCTGCGCGATGGCTTGGTGG
Source organism: uncultured Lentisphaeraceae bacterium (assembly GCA_949288955.1). Lineage (GTDB taxonomy): Bacteria > Verrucomicrobiota > Kiritimatiellia > RFP12 > DVOR01 > Spyradenecus. The sequence continues at coordinate 9,631 of CASEMS010000050.1, read as the reverse complement.
CGAACGAGATCCGCTCGATCCACGGCATCCTGAACGGGACGTGCAACTATATCCTCACGCGGATGGCGCAGGAGGGGGGCGCGTTCGACGACGTGCTGGCGGACGCGCAGCGGCTGGGGTACGCGGAGGCGAACCCGTCGCTGGACGTGGATGGGCTGGACACGGCGCACAAGATCTGCATCCTGGCCTCGTTGGCGTATGGGGTGAGCGTGCCGCTGGCGGACGTGCGCGTGCAGGGGATCCGCGGGCTGGACCCGGCGGACGTGCGTTACGCGGGGGAGCTGGGCTACGTGATCAAGCTGCTGGCGGTGTGCAAGGAGCGGGAGGGGCGCCTGGAGGTGCGGGTGAACCCGACCTTGGTGCCCAAGACGCACACGTTGGCGGCGGTGAACGACGTCTTCAACGCGGTGATGGTGGAGGGCTCGATGACCGGCGACACGCTCTATTACGGCAAGGGCGCGGGGCGGGAGGCGACGGCCAGCGCGGTGATCTCCGACATCGTCTCGGTGGCGCGGCACGTGGCGCTGGGGGCGCCCCGGGCGGCGGAGCCGTTGCCGCCCTTGGCGGGCTCGGCCTATTCGCTGCTGCCGGCGGAGGAGAGCGTGGGGCGCTTCTACATCCGTCTGATGGTGCGCGAGGCGTGCGGCATGGTGGGGCGCTTCGCGACGATCCTGGGCGACCACGGCGTGAGCATCTTCGCCGCCAGCCAGCATGAGGCCACGGAGGCCCAGCGCACGGAGGGCTACGTGCCGGTGGTCATCCTGACGCAGCCGGCGCGCGCGGGGGACATCGTCGACGCGCTCACCGAAATCACCGAGCAGGGGATCGTGCGCGCGATGCCCTTCCACCTGCGTATCCTTTGAGTTTTGCCATCCCTGGAGAGAAAGCAACCCATGAAAGTCTGCAAGTTTGGCGGGTCTTCCGTCGCCGACGACGCCCAAGTCGCCAAGATCCGCGACATCGTGGCCTCCGACCCTGACCGCCGCATCGTCGTGGTCTCCGCGCCCGGCAAGCGGGGCAAGGCCGACACCAAGGTCACCGACCTGCTCATCGAGTGCGCGGGGCGGGTGCTCACCCAGCGCGACCCCTCGGAGGCGCTGGAGGCGATCGTCGAGCGCTACGCCATCATCCAGCGGGGGCTGGGGCTGACCCCGGCCATCGTGGAGGAGATCCGCGCCGACCTGGGGCGCCGCGTCGCCGCGGGCGCGGAGATGGAGGCCGCGCGCTTCATGGACGCCATGAAGGCCGCGGGCGAGGACAACGCCGCGAAGATCGTGGCGGAGGCCTTCCGCGCCGCCGGGCTCCGCGCCGAGTACGTCAGCCCCGCCGAGGCCGGCCTGTTGATGTCCGACGACTTCGGCAACGCGCAGATCCTGCCGGAATCCTATGAGCGCCTGGCGCTGCTGGCCGAGCGCGCCGAGCGCGAGATCCTGGTCTTCCCCGGCTTCTTCGGCGTCACCAAGGGCGGGGACATCGCCACCTTCCCGCGTGGCGGCTCGGACATCACCGGCTCCATCCTCGCGGCCGCCGTCAAGGCCAAGGTCTACGAGAACTTCACCGACGTGGACGCCGTCTACCCCGTCGACCCCCGCCTCGTGCCCGAGGTCTCGCAGGGCATCCCGGAGATGACCTACCGCGAGATGCGCGAGCTCTCCTACGCCGGGTTCGGCGTCTTCCAGGACGAGGCCATCATCCCCGCGGTGAAGGCGGCCATCCCCATCAACATCCGCAACACCAACCACCCCGACGCCCCGGGCACGATGATCGTGCACCACCGCCGCGCGCGCCAGGGCTCCGTGGTGGGCATCGCCTCCAGCGCGGGCTTCTGCACGCTCTACATCGACAAGTACATGATGAACCGCGAGATCGGCTTCGGCCGGCGCCTGCTCCAGATCCTGGAGGAGGAGGGCATCTCCTACGAGCATATGCCCTCGGGCATCGACAACGTCTCGGTGATCTTCCGCGAGGAGGGCTTCACGCCCGAGGTGGAGGGGCGCGTGCGCGACCACATCATGCGTGAGCTCAGGCCGGACAACCTGCAGATCGAGCGCGGCACCGCCCTCATCATGATCGTGGGCGAGGGGCTCTACTACACCCCCGGCATGGCCGCCCACGCCACCTTGGCGCTCTTCCGCGAGGGCATCTCCCTGGACATGATCAACCAGGGCTCCTCGGAGATCTCGATGATGTTCGGCATCCAGTCCTCCCACCGCGAGGCCGCCGTCCGCGCGCTCTACCACGCCTTCTTCAAGGAGTGAGGGCGCACGAAAAAAGCCGCCGCCCGGGGTTCGGGCGGCGGCTTTTCCGTGCCGTGCGTCAGCGGCCAAGGAGACGCTCGCGCTCGTCCTTGTCGAGATCCTTGATGTCGCGGACGCGGGGGCGCTGCTCGCGGGGCGGCTCCCACTTGTGCTTGGCGAGGTAGCCTTCGAGGCCCTCGGCGATCTGCTGGAGGACCTGCGGGGTGTAGACGGCCGCGTTGGCGTCGACCTGGGACTTGCCCTCGCAGATGAGCTTGTAGTAGGCGTCGAGGGTCTTGGCGAGGGCGGGGGGCGCCTCGGTGCGGAGCCAGTGGACGAAGAGCCAGGCGACGGCGTAGCAGTCGTTGGCCTGGGCGTAGAACTCGGGCTGGGAGTAGGCGAGGAGGCGGGCGAGGCCCTCGGCGGAGCGCAGGCCGGTGGCCTTCCGGGCGACTTCGAGGCGGGCGGAGTCGGAGGGCTTGGCGTTGTTGCCGCGGACGCGGAAGGTCTCGAAGTAGGTGGCGTGGCCCTCGTTGAACCAGATGGGGACGGTGGCCAGGGGCGGGGTGATGAGGAAGAGGTATTGGTGGAAGCCTTCGTGGAAGGAGGTGGAGAGGATGTCGTCGCGGCGGCGCTTGCTGGAATCCTCCTCGGCGTCGCCCATGACCACGAGCTCGCGGTTGAGGCTGGAGAAGTGGCCGGCGGTGTTCTCCATGCCCTCCCCGGCGTAGGCGCGGTACTCGTCGGGGTCGGCGAAGACGCGGATGACGCTGATGGGGGTCTTGGTGCCGTAGGGCTCGGGGAAGACCTTGGCGTAGGCGCGGCGGATGACGCCCATGTCGGTGAGGAGGGTGCCGAGCCACTTGCGGTCGCGCTTGGGGAGGTCGGTGTGGACGCGGTAAGGCGGGCGCTCGATGGTGATCCATCCCTCGACGTCGTCGGCCTGGCCGGAGAGCCCCTGGCTCTGCGCGCCGAAGCCGGCCAAGGCGCGGGTGAGGGCGGCGCGCCACTTGGCGGGCGGGTCGCCGGCGGAGGTGATGAGGAGGGCGTAGGGTTGGTTGGGGTTGCTCTTGAGGGTGAAGACGAGGGCGGCGGTGTCGTTGCCGACCGTGGCGAAGAGGGCCATGCGCACGCCGCCCAGGGGGCTGAGGCGCTGGGGCTTGGAGGCGGTGCCGCCGACCCAGTCGTTGAGCCATTGGCCGAGGGTGGAGGGCTTGAAGGCGCCGGCCTTGGCCTGCACCTTGTCGTATTCCTCCTGGGTGACCATGGCGCGGGGATAGGGGCCGCCGAGGAGGCTCTTGGGGGCGGCGAGCTCGTAGCGGTTGCCGTCCTTGTCGGCCCAGACGCCGAGGCGTTGGTCGCGGCGCCAGATCATCTCGGGCGGGTAGGCGTCGAACTCCTTGGCGGAGCCGTCGGGGGCCTTGCCGACGAAGCGGTAGGCCTCCATCGCGGGCATGGGCTGGGCCTCGACCTTTGGCAGACGCAGGCGCAGGGGCGGGCAGGCGACACTCTGGTCGAAGGTGGGGATGGCCGCGACGGCGAGGGCCGGGGCCAGGAGAAGAACAGGGAGAAGGGGGCGCATGGTCAGTGGAACCTCACGGTGACGTCCTTGACGTACTGGGCGCGGAGCACGTCGGCCAGCTCGCGGACGATGTTGCGGCGGATGTCCAGCGCCATCGGGAGGTTGGGGTCCTGATGGGCGGGGTTGATGGCGGTGCCGACGTCGATGCGGATCTGGTCGGAGGCCAGGAGGAGGTCGCGCATCTTGGTGGCGGGGTTCACGCGGGCGTCGGGGCCGGGGTGGCGAAGCAGGTCGATGACCTTGGAGAGGGTGACGCAGCCTTCGGTCACGAGGTCGATGCCGGGGATCTCGGAGCCGGCGGGCACCTCGGGGTCGAGCGCGGTGAGGGGGGTGTCGATGGGGCGGCCCAGCTCGCGGGCGATGAGGTCGGCCGTGGAGCCGCCGGAGATGATGGTGGCGACGCCGGGCTGGGTGGCGAGGGCGGCGTAGGCGGCGTCCTGCGTGCGGTCGAAGGGGCAGCCGGTGAGCATCTGGGTGACGCGCGGGTGGCGGTAGTGCAGCATCGCGGCGGTGGTGTCGTCGCCCGCGCGGCCGCCGTCCAGGCGCGTGGCGCGGTCGGCGGCGCCCTTGCAGAGCACGTGGCTGGAGACGTCGGGGGCGATGCGGATGGTCTCCTGCAACCAGGGGACGACGCGTTCGAGGCCTTGGCCGAAGGGGGTGTCCGGCTCGCCGAGGCCGGCCTGGGTGATGCCGTCGGAGCAGAAGAAGAGGCGGTCGCCCAGCTGCATGTGGAAGGTGGCGTAGCGGAGCGTGCGGCCCTCCCAGCGCGGGAGCGTCAGCGGCGTGCGGACGATGGGCAGGGGCGCCTCGCCGCGCAGGAGGGTGGCGGGGGGGTTCTCGTACTCGATCATCCGCACCTCGCCGTCGGGCTTGGCGTGGATCATGGTGAAGGTGGAGTAGGAGATGTGGCGGTCGGGGCAGATGGGCAGGGCGTCCATGATGAGCGTGGCGGCGCGGCGCAGGCCGATGGCCGCGCGCATGTACTCCATCGCCATGGTGGCGGTGAGGCTGGCGCAGACGTTGGCCTGCTGGCCGCTCCCCAGCCCGTCGGTCAGCACCGCCACCACCGAGCCGTCGGGCTGGCGCTCGCTGAGGAAGATGTCGCCGCTGCAGACCTTGCGGAACTTGTGGCGGTTGAACCAATCCACCTCGATGAAGGGCGGGGGCGGCGCGTCGCTCATGGCTCGCCCTCCGCGTCGATGGGCGCGAACATCTCCACCGCGGAATCCAGGATCAGCTCGCTCTCGGCCGCGTTGCGCCCGAGCATGAAGGCGATCTCCTGGACGGTCTTGGCGGTGTTGGTTACGACGGTGCGGGCCTTCTCGATGAGCGCCTTGCGGTTGCGCTCGCTCTCCGTCACGTCGAGCATCAGCGCGCCGATGACCTCGTGGGCGTCCACGTTGAAGATGGAGAGCGAGAAGAGGCGGCCCTCGATCTCCACCGTGCGGCGGATGAGCTCCTCGCCCGTCTCCAACACCTTGAGGAAGAGCTGCGTCTGCGGGATGAGGCGCGCCAGATCCGCGTCGCGCAGGCCGGGCTTGGCCTCGTAGGCCAGCTTGGCCGGCTCGCCCAGCTGGGCGGCGAAGCGCTCGTTGCACTCGATGATGCGCAGCTGACGGTCCACCACCACCAGGCCGTAGGGCAACGCGCGGTCGATGGCCGAGCTCTGCTTCAGGGCGATCTGCCGCATCCGGCTGACGCACATCTGCGGCTCGGCGTTGCCCGCCAGGATGGCGCAGGCCAGCGCGCGGCAGGAGTCATAGCCGCAGCCTGCGCAGTTCAGCTCGTCCTCCTTGCGGAACTTGCCCAACGCGTGGAGCGTCGCCTGGATCTCCTCCTCGGAGAAACGCTCCTCCGCGGCGGGGGCGGGGCGGTAGTGGTGGCCCACGTCCGGCAGCTCCTCCGGGTCGTCGGGCAAGGTGCGCTTGGCGTGGCGGAGCACGTCGAGCATCCCCCCGGCGGCGCAGCGCGTGCGCGTCTTGGGGCCGCAGACGCACCCGCCCGGGCAGGCCAGCGCCTCGATGAAGACCGGCTGCTCCAAGGTCTTGGGGTCGAGCGTCTCCAACATCGTGCGGATGGTCCCCACGCCCGTCAGCGTCATCGGCTGGAGCTCCCCCTGCGGCGCGAGGGCGCGGAAGTTGCGCTCCACGCTCCGCAGCATCCCCCCCTCGATGGGGTAATACGCCCCATCCCCCGGCAGACGGTACTCCGGGTCCGGCGCCAACGCGTTCGGGTCCTCCACCCCCGCCATCAGCATCCACCGCCGCAGCTCCTCGAAGGTCAGCGCCGCGCTCAGCAGATCCGGCTGCGAATCGCTCTCATGCTTCTTCCCCACGCACGGCCCCACGAAGACGATCGGCGCCTCGGGGAACTCCCGCCGCAACGCCTTGCAGTGCGCGATGATGGGCGAGTCCACGGGCGTCAGGTAGGCCGTGAACTTCGGGTGGTAACGCTGGATCAGCTCCACCACCACTGGGCAGGCCGAGGAGATTTGCAGCCGGTGCCCCGGGCTTCGCGCCATCAGCTCCGCCACCTTGCGCGAGACGATGTTCGCCCCCACCGCCGTCTCCCGCACCTGCGCGAAGCCCAGCCGCTTCATCGCCGCCGCGAAACGCGCCGGGTCCACCCCCGGGAACTCCGAGGCGAAGCTTGGCGCCACCGAGAGGATGACGTCCTTGCGCGCGGCCACCAGGTTGCGCACGCCCATCAGGTCGTCGCGCACCATCTTCGCGTGGTTCGGGCAGGTCCCCACGCACGTCCCGCAATAGATGCACGCCTCCGGCAGCACCACCGCGTGGTCGTTCTCCACGCGGATGGCCTTCACCGGGCACCGCCGCACGCACTTGTAGCAATCCCGGCACTGGGCCTCGACGGAATAGATCGGCGCCAACGCATCCATCTCACGCCTCCTCCCCAAAGGCCTTCGCCAGCAACGCCGGCACGCCCTCCGGCGACACGCCGCTGTGGCAGACCGCGTCGATCCAGATGTTCGGCCCCTCCCCGCACTTCCCCCCGCAGCGGCACCCCTTCAGCGTCACGTCCGCCTCATGGCCGTGCTCCGCCAGCCACGCGCGCACCGCATCGAGGTTCTTGCTGTTCCCGCGCGAGAAGCACGAGCTGCCCATGCAGATAGTTACGTTCACCATGGCACTCTCTCCTTGATTGAAGGGTAGTCTACCCAATCCCCGCCCGTTCCGCAAGCGAAAAACCGCGTCCTGCCGTGCGCGGGGGCCACGCGTTCGCACGGCGGGCGCGCGCCGCGGGGCGCGCGGGCGTATACTGTGTGTCATGAAGACGCATCTCGCACTGTTGGCCGCGCTCGCCGCGGGTCTGCTGTGGGCCGGACTGCCCGAGGAACGCGCCCGCGGCGCCTATCGTTTCGACACCCCCGCCAAGGCGTGGTCCGCCGCGCTCCCCATCGGCAACGGCCGCCTCGGCGCGCTCCTCTTCGGCGACCCCGAGGCCGAGACGGTCGTCGTCAACGAGACGAGCGTCTGGGCCCCGCGCCGCGAATGGCCCGTCAACCCCGAGGGCCCCGCCCTGCTCAAGGCCATCCGCGCCCTACTCTTCGCCGACAAACGCGACGAGGCCGAGGCGCTTGCGCAGGGGCGTTTCCTCCTGCGCGCCCCCCGCGCCGTCGCCCCCTACCAGCCGCTCTGCTTCCTGCGCCTGGCCTTCGCCCCCACGGAGGCGCCCCTCTCCGACTACGCCCGCGGCGTGCGGCTGGACGAGGGCGTCGCCTGGGCCACCTACAAACGCGGCGGCGTCACCTTCACCCGCGAGGCCTTCGCCGCCTATGACGACGACATCCTCGCCCTCACCCTCGCCGCCGACAAACCCGGCGCCCTCTCCCTCACCCTCACCCCCACGCGCCCCGAAGGCACCCTCCGCGCCGAGCCCGCCGGCGCGGGCCGCCTCCGCCTCGTCGGCTCCACCGGCAAGGGCGGCGTCCGCTTCGAGGCGCTCCTGGAGATCCGCGCCGAAGGCGGCACCGTTACGACCGAGGGCGGCGCCCTCCGCGTCGCCGGCGCGACGCGCGTGGAGGCGCGCCTCGCCGCCGCCACCGACTACAACCGCAAGGACCCCGCCCGCCCCCTCCCCGACGACCTCCGCGCCCGCTGCGCCGCCACCCTCGACCGCCTCGCCGCCAAGGACGCCCCCGCCCTCCGCGCCGACCACGCCAAAGCCTTCGCCGCCCGCTACGGCCGCGTCGCCCTCGACCTGCCCTACGCCCCCACCGGCGAAAGCCTCGAAGCCCGCGTCGCCCGCGTCCGCGCCGAACGCCGCCTCGACACCGAGACCCTCCTGCTGCTGCACGACTTCTGCCGCTATCTCCTCCTCTCCTCCAGCCGCCCCGGCGGCCTCCCCGCCAACCTCCAAGGCATCTGGAACCCCCTCATGGCCCCACCCTGGGACAGCGACTGGCACCTGAACATCAACCTCTCCATGCACTATTGGCCCGCCGGCGTCTGGAACCTCCCCGAGCTCGCCGAGCCCCTCACCACCCTCGCCGAGATGGCCCTGCCCCAATCCGAGCCCGTCGCCCGCACAATGCTCGGCGCCGAAGGCTGGTTCCTCACCAACTGCACCGACGCCTGGGGCTACTGCCCGCCCTACGGCATCACCAGCTACGGCCTCTGGGTCACCGGCGGCGCCTGGCTCCTCCAAGACGCCCTCGCCCCCTGGCGTTGGACGCGCGACGACGCCCTCCTCCGCCGCCTCCTCCCCCTCCTGCGCCAGCAGACCCGCTTCTTCCTCTCCTGGCTCACCGAAGACCCCCGCACCGGGCGCCTCGTCTCCGGCCCCGCCGCCTCCCCCGAGAACTGGTACCGCACCCCCAAAGGCCGCGCCGCCATCGACATGGGCCCCGCCTGCGACCAAGAGCTCATCCACGCCACCCTCGCCGACTTCCTCGCCGCCGCCCGCGCCCTCACCCCCGACGACCCCCTCATCCCCCGCGCCCAAGCCGCCCTCGGCCGCCTCGCCCTCCCCCAAATCGGCCCCGACGGGCGCCTCCTCGAATGGTCCGCCCCCCTCCCCGAGACCGAGCCCGGCCACCGCCACATCTCCCACGCCTACGGCCTCATCCCCGGCCGCCGCATCACCCTCGCCGCCACCCCCGCCCTCGCCGCCGCCCTCGGCAAAACCCTCGAAGGCCGCCTCGCCCACGACTACCACGTAACCGGCTGGTCCCTCGGCCTCGTCGCCGGCATCCACGCCCGCCTGCGCCACGGCGACGCCGCCCTCGCCGCCATCGACGCCGCCTCCACCCACTTCTGCCCCAATCTCTTCACCCTCACCACCGGCCATCCCCAGGTCAGCGACATGAACGGCGCCCCCGCCGCCCTCTGCGACTGCCTCCTGCGCACCGAGGACGGCGCCATCCTCATCCTCCCCGCCCTCCCCAAGCGCCTCGCCCCCAAAGGCGCCTTCCGCGGCTTCCGCGCCGAACCCGGCCTCCTCGTCGACGCCGCCTGGGAGCAAGGCCGCCTCACCGCACTCACCGTCACCGCCCTCCGCGACGGCGACTTCCACCTCCGCCTCCCCGACCGCACCCTCACCCTCTCCCTCACCCAAGGCGAACGCCGCACCCTCCTCTGACCCATCCCCCAACCTCAGCCGCCGATTCACCTCGGCTCAGCCGCTGATCCACTTTGACTCAGCCGCCGATCCTCCGACAGGGTGCGCACGGGAGGAGACAGGGGGTTGGCGTGGCGTAATGTGTCAATTGAAAAGTGCACCGAAGGAGGGATAGGTGGTTGGTTGGATGTGTCATTGAAAAGTGCACCGAGCCACCCTTCCCTCGGGGCGG
>CASEMS010000049.1 GCA_949288955.1 uncultured Lentisphaeraceae bacterium | reverse complement strand
CGCGCGCTGGACGCCGCCCTCAAGGCCACCGAGGCCGCACGCCCCGCCCAGGGCGCCGGCGAGGCCGCCGCCCGCGCCTATGCCGCCGACCTCTCCAAGGCCTACGGCCGCGCACTCGTGCGCGAGAACCTCAAGGAAGGCGCCAAGCACTTCGCCCGCGCCGCCGCCCGCCCCACCTACTGGAAGACCTCCATCGCCTCCCGCGGCGGCATCGAGGCCTACCAAGCCGTCCTCCGCAACGGCGACAGCGACGACAAGGCCACCCTCTACGCCCTCGGCGACGCCGCCCTCAACTACCTCATCCTCGGCCTCGGCGACGGCGCGGGCGCCTTCATGGACGGTGCCCAGGCCACCCTCGCCACCCAGTTCGTCCGCGCCCTCGGCCGCGGCGGCAGCCACCCCAACCTCTACGGCGCCCTCGCCGGCACCGCCCTGCGCGTCTTCGGCGGCGCCGCCTCCGCCGGCGGCTCCACCGCCGCGCACCTGGGCATCCTCCAATCCGCCGGCGAGGACATCCCCGCCGAGGATCTCCTCGCCGCCACCCTCACCTCCACCCTCTTCGGCGCCGTCCCAGGCGCCCTCGCCTCCGTCCGCCCCATCCGAGACGCCATCCTCGCCGACAAACGCCTCGCCCTCTTCCGCGCCGGCCTCGGCCCCTCGCCCGCGGCGGGCGCGGGGCCCGCCCCAGGCACGCCCCCGCCCAACGCCCCGTCAAGGGCACCCCAAGCCTCCAAACTTCCAAACCTCCAAACTTCCGCGGGCGCATCCGCGCCCGCCGGCCCCGCCTGGGCCCACATCGCCCGAACCTACCCCTCCGGCGACGTCCGCTTCCGCGACGGCTCCCTCTGGCGCGCCGACTCCCAAACCTTCCTCATGCCCAACGGCGCTGTCGTCGACCCCGAGGGCAAGCTCCTCACCGCCGCCCCGGCGCCCCGGCAGCCGAGCCCCGAGACCCTCGCCGCCGCGCCAAAGGTCGGCGACGCCATCGACACGCCCGAGGCGCAAGCCGCCCTGCGCGACGCACTCGTCGCCCAGCCCATCCCGCAAAGCGCCGCGCCCCTCCCGCAAGACGCCACCCCCCAACAGGCCTTCCAAGCCTTCGAGCAAACCCTCGCCGGAAAGCGTTTCCGGACGCCGCTCGGCGACGTTGTCGCCTTCAACGAGGGCCACTTCGGCCGCGTCACCTGCGCCGGCGACCCCGCGGGGAAGGACGACCCCGCCAAGCGCAAGGGCTTCATCGCCGGTTATCCCTCCGCGCAGGCCGCCCACCAAGCCCTCCGCGAGGGCAAGGTCGCCGCCGACCAAATCCACGGCTACCAACCCGGTCGCGCCGCCCTCATCCCCCTCATCCCCGACCTGCTCCAACACCCGCAATACGTCGTCGGGCAAGACGGCGCGCAACTCTTCGTCAAACGCTACTCGCTTCGCGATGGGCGTACGCTTCTCGCCGTCCTGCGCAAGTTCGGCGATGAGCTCCGGATCGTCTCTTTCCACCCCGCCGAAATCAAGGGTGGCAAGTTGCAAAAAGGCCGAGTCCTCTTTGCGGAGGACTCGGCCAACCTGCAGTGGTCTGCAGGGCCCATCAGGGATGGTGCACCATCCCCTTCCGGAAGCACTATCCCACAATCCGCCGGCGGTGTCAATCCCCCCGCCCAGGGCGACCTCTTTGGCCTCCCGCCCGACGCCCCGGCGGGGGCGCCCCAAGCCTCCAAACTTCCAAGCCTCCAAACTTTCGGGGGCGAGGGCGGCGGCCCCGCCGCCACCCTCGCCCTCTACGACCTGCTGCGCAACGCCGACGTCCGCGTCCACAACGTCCCCCTCGGCCAAATCCAGGTCAACCGCGACATCAAGCAGTTCAAGGCCGAGGCCGACCCCCGCACCGGCGTCGTCCAGGGCGAGGCGCTCCAGGGCGAGTTCCAGGCCGTCCCCGCCAAACCCATCCTGCTCCTCGAGAAACTTGACGGCAGCCTCGAGGTCGTCACCGGGCGCCACCGCCTCGACCTCGCCCGCCGCAACAACCTCCCCGCCATCCCCGCCAACATCATCCGTATGAAGGACGGCTGGACGCTCGACATGGCCCGCGCCCTCGACGCCTACGACAACATCCTCGACGAGAAGGGCTCCGACCAAGACTTCATCGACTTCTTCCGCCGCGCCCGGATCGACCGCCCCACCGCCCAGGCCAAGGGCCTCCTCGCCCGCCGCAAGGGCCGCGACGCCTTCGACGTCGCCGAGTACGCCTCCGAGGACCTCTACGCGCTGGCCATGGGCGGCTCGCGCATGGACGCCCAGACCGCCGCCGCCATCGCCCGCGAGGCCCCCGTCCCCCACGCCGCCCTCGAGCGCGCCCAAGGCTGGAACCAGAACATCCAGGCCGCCGTCTCCCGCGCCGTCCTCGAGGACGGCCTCCGCGCCGACGACGCCGCCATTATGGCCCGCTCCCTCCGCCAAGCCTACGCCCGGCGCATCCGCGAGAACGGCCTCGACCAGCTCGACCTCTTCGGCAACGACGACACCTTCATCCTCGCCATGACCGTCGAGGCCAAGTTCGCCGCCCAGCAGATCCGCCAGATCGACTTCGACCTCCGCGGCCTCAAGACCGCCGCCGGCAAGCAATCCGGCAACCTCGCCGCCCGAGACTCCCTCATCAAGAAATACCGCCTCAAAGGCCCCGAGGACAAAGAAGGCATGGCACGCGCCATCGCCTCCCTCGAAGAACAAAAACGCCGCTGGCAGAACTACCACACCGACCCCGAGCTCTCCGCCCTCGCCCACGCCCACGCCAAACGCGCCCTCCGCCTCGAAGCCCTCGAGGAAGAGGCCGCCGCCGAGGCCGCCGCGGAGGTGGCGCAGGGCGCCCCCTCCCGTGAATCGCGAATCGTGAATCGTGAATCGCAGGGCGCTCCCGCGCCCGCGCCCGCCGCCGAGGCGGCACCCACCAATCAGCCAATCAGCCAATCAGCCAATCAGCCGGCGGCGCAACGCGCCGCCCTCGATCCGCCCCCCAAACGCCCCCCGCAGGGCACCTCCCGCAACCTCATCGCCTGGCAGCGCGCCCACGCCCTCCCCGACCTCCCGCAGGACGCCGTCGTCCTCATCCAATACGGCGACTTCGTCGAGACCTACGAGGGCGACGTCCCCGCCCTCCAGGCCATCACCGGCGCCGAGCCCTCCACGCGCTACGGCCGCACCCTCATCGGCGCACCCAAATCCAAACTCCCCGCCATCCTCGAGGCCCTCGCCGCCCAAGGCCGCACCGTCGCCCTCGTCCCCCGCACCCTCGACCAAGCCGAGATCCGCACGCCCCCCGCCACCCTCGCGCAAGTGCCCGAGGAATCCTCGGCCACTCCGCCTCCCGCCGCCGAGGCGGCGGGAGGCCAAGCCTCCAAGCCTCAAATCATCCAAACTTCCGGCGGCGCGAATGCGCCCGCCTCCTGGGAAGGGCCCAACCGCCCGCTCCCCGACTCCGGGCGCGAACGCGTGCCCGCAACGATGGGCGACAACCCCACCTACCGCATCGAGGACCTCGGCCCCGCGCCCGAGGCTCTCCCCGCCGACACCATCGTCTGGGGAAACGTCGACCTCACCCCCAACGTCCGCATCGCCTTTCCCGTCCATGCCTACGGCAAGCCCACCGGCCTCGACCCCAACACCCTCATCGGCGTAGCCGGACGAAACGAAGCGCTCAAACACGAAGACGAGGTCGCCACCCTCAGCCAGGAGCTCGCAAACCTCCACGCCCAGGCCAAGGCCAACGACAGCGACGCCGTCAAAGCCAAACGTTTCAAGGAAATCGAACGCGTCGAGAAAGCCATCCAAACGCGCCTCGACGCCGTCCGGGCCATCGCCGACAAAGTCCGCAAACCCGCCGCGCGCTACGGCACCCCCGCCGTCGGCCAACACCTCCTCGCGCCCGCGCAGGACGGCACGCTCCACCTCTGGCAAATCGCCGAACGCGGCACCCTGGACTCCGACACGCTCCTCCCAGACGGCTCCATCGTCCACACCCGCGGGCAAGCACCCGACACCCTGCAACGCTGGGTCACCGACGCCGCCGGCGCCGACTCCCCCCGCGAAGACTGGTGGCGCCGCCGCAACCCCGACGGCTCCGCCACGCCCTTCACCCGCCAAGAGGCCGACCTCTACGGCGAGGATCCCTCCCAGGCGTCCTTCCGCGAAGGCCCCGGCGACACCCTCCTCTCACCCGAGCCGCCCGCGGAACCCACCCTCGCCGCCTACGGCCTCACCGACGAACAGCTCAACGGCCCCGACTTCCAGCCCCTGGCCAAAGGCGAGGACTTCGACAAAATCGCCCAAAACCTCCGCAAAAATCACCAGAAGGCTCTGCAGAACGGACAACTCGGGCTGAGTTCGTCCGTCGGCACCAAGAAGAACGCCGACCGACTCGCCGTGCCCAACCGCGACGGCGGCGAGGACCCCAACGCCCACCGCTACGCCGCCAAGAACCTCCCGGTGCTTTACGCACAGGCCGAGGTCGCCGTCCGCCATGCCGACAAGAAACTGGTCGAGCAACGCAAGGCCAACGCTCCCCACTACATCCGCCTCTTCGCGCCCTTCGTCTACGACGGCGAGACCTACGTCGCCCTCATCTCCCAGCGTGACGCCGACCAACAGGCCCCCGGCGTCCACGCCATCGAGGCGCTGCGCGTCATCAAAGCGAAAGACGCGCCGGTGTACACTTCAGGGCCCGACCGTGAACCGGTTCGCTCCCGCCAAGCCGACGCGTCTTCCGAAAGTCAGCCGGACGTGCAATCCGCACTGACCGAAGAGAAGATAGCATACACCCTCGGCAACGTCAAACTCACCGACCCCACCCACCTCGACGGCACCCCCTACGCACCCGAGGAACTCCTCGCCGACGTGCGCGCCGCGGTAAACCGCTTCGAAGACCGCGCCCGCCTCGTGGCCACCCACGTCCCCACGGCCGACCCCGCCAACCCCGGCCGCTTCACCTTCGCCGCCCTCCCCGGCGCCACCCTCGACGTCGCCCAAGGCGCCGCCACCCTCACCCTCCCCCCCGGCCACACCTTCCAGCAAGCCGTCGCCCTCGTCAGCGCCGTCCGCGCGCGACTCTCCGCCACCACGCGCCTCACCCTCCAAGGCACCCGCAGCCGCTTCCTCGACGCCTACGCCAATCCACCCGCCCCCCAGCCCGCCCCACGCCCGACCGCGGGCACGCCCCCGACGCAAAGCCAGGAACCCGTCGTGCGGCGCCCGGGCCTAGCCTACCGCGGCAGCCACCGCGCCCCCCGCCGCGCCGACATCACCGGCGTGGACGACACCACCGTGCCCCTCCGCGACTGGGCCAAGATCGTCCCGGCCGACACCTTCGCCCATCCCGAACGCTACTTCGGCGCCAACGCAAGCGCGCTGGAATCGGCGCGCCTGATCGCCCGGGCGCTGGCCGGCAAGGCCAAGACCATCACCGTCTACCGCGCCATCCCCGCAGGCCTCCCCGACAAACGCCTGAACGACGGCGACTGGGTGACCCCCAGCAAAGCCTACGCCACGACCCACGGCCAACACGCCCTCAACGGCAACTACCGCATCCTCGCCCAGCGCGTCGCCATCGACGACCTCTTCTGGAACGGCGACAGCCCCGCCGAGCTCGGCTACGACAGCGGCCGCAACCCCGCCCCCGACACCCTCGCCAACCCCGAGCCCGGCGCGCCCGCCCCGCAAGGGGCACAGCCAATCAGCCAAGCCGCCAACCCGCAAATCAGCCAATCCACCGTCTACCCCAACGGCGGGCGCGTGCCGGTGGCCGGCAGCCGTGCCGCCAAGGCGGGCACCCTCCCCCTCTCCCTCCCCCACGCCGTCGAGCTCTTCCGCCTGCTCGCCGGCAAACTCCCCGGCGTCGTCGCCCAGCGCAACCGCGGCCCCCGCAACGCCCTCGGCTGGTATAAGCCCAAGACCGACGACGTCTTCGTCCGCGCCCAGCTCTTCGGCCTCCTCGACGCCTCCGACGAGGCCGCCCTCAAAGCCCGCCTCCGCGCCCGCGGCCTCTTCCGCAACGAAGACCCCGCCTGGTGCCTCACCATGCCCCGCGCCGCCATCGCCCGCGAAAAGCAAATCTCCGAGCAGCGCCTCGCCCGCGAGCTCCGGCGCCTCGTCACGCTGCGCACCCGCGCCGGCGTCCACCAAGGCGCCGCCGCCAAGGTCATGGCCCACGAGCTCTGGCACGCCATCTCCGCCTCCGGCGGCGTCCCCCCGCGCGACCACGGCAACCTCCTCGGCCAGATCTACAACCTCAAGAAGTGCATGGCCGAGGCCCTCCCCGAGGCCACCTTCGCCACCGACGCCACCCTCCGCAAGGAAGCTTCCGTCTTCATCGACTGGTGGCGCGGCCTCGGCGCCCACGAGCCCTACTTCGACCAGCCCCACGAGGCCTACGCCGAGATGGGCGCCGCCTTCTTCCTCGACCCC
This sequence comes from uncultured Lentisphaeraceae bacterium, assembly GCA_949288955.1. Classification (GTDB taxonomy): domain Bacteria; phylum Verrucomicrobiota; class Kiritimatiellia; order RFP12; family DVOR01; genus Spyradenecus. The sequence continues at coordinate 5,687 of CASEMS010000049.1, read as the reverse complement.
GACGCCGTGGCCGAGCGCGCCCCCACCTACCACAAGGCCATGCTCGACGGCCTCAAGAACTACCCCAAGGCCTTCGACGCCCTCGCCGCCATCCGCGACCAACACGCCTCCGGCGCCGACCTCGACGCCCTCCAAAACCGCCTCGAGGCCACCTGGCAGGCCGACCACGAGGCCCGCCTCCGCCGTCTGGAGGCCGAAACCTCCACCGCCACCCCCGACGAACGCCGCATGGCCCTCGTCCAGCTCCTCTGGAACCGCTACGCCCCCGTCGCGATGGTGCTCGACCAAGCCCAGGGCCCCGTCCGCAAACGCCTCGCCGAAGACCTCAAGGCCGGCAACATCACCCGGGCCCAGCACGACGCCCGCCTCGCCGAGCTCGAAGAGGAGGCCCTCGATGTCCGCCACCACACCCTCCTCTTCACCCACCGCCACGGCACCTCCAAGCTCCTCCTCGCCGACATCTACGGCCTCGTCGGCCAACGCGCCCGCGAGCAGGGCGTCACCCTCGACGACCTCAACTTCTACCTCCACCTCAAGCGCGTCATCGAGCTCGGCGGCCGCGCCACCGCCCTCGGCATCGACCCGCCCACCGCCCGCACCCTCCTGGCCAGGCTCCTCGGGCGCGTCGGCCCCCGCGGCTACCGCGCCATCGCCCGCGTCGCCGCCACCTTCCACGAGGCCTGGCGGCGCGACATCCTTGGCAACCCCGACGTCGCCCTCATGCTCGGCCAAGAGAAGATCGCCGAGCTCCGGCGCAACCGCCACTACGTCACCATGCGCCACGTCCCCACCCCCGAGGAGGTCGCGCAGGCCCGCTTCGCCTGGGAGCGCTCCAAGCGCGAGGTCATCGGCGGCGACCCCCTCCACCCCATCCTCCTCGAGATCCTCGGCCACAAAGCCTACGGCGCCGTCACCGCCTCCTCCGGCGTCGCCTCCGCCCTCAAACGCCTCGAAGGCTCCCTCCGCCAGACCGAGGCCCCCCTCACCGCCACCGCCGAGACCGGCCTGGCCATCCTCGAGGCCGCCCAGCGCAACGCCCTCACCGTCACCCTCGTCCGCGCCCTCAAAGCCGTCGGCTACGACCAAATCGCCACCCTCGCCCCCACCGACCGCGTCATCTCCAACGCTCGCGTCGGCACCATCGAATACATGGAAAACGGCAAACGCGTCACCCTCGCCGCGCCCCGCCCCCTCGTCGACGCCCTCTCCGGCTCCCTCCGCGAGATCCCCTATCTCACCGCCGCCTCCCGCTTCCTCGGCGCCGCCTTCACCACCAACATGCCCGCCTTCATCCCCGTCGCCGCCCTCAAGGACCTCGACAGCCTCTACGTCCAGATGCCCGGCATGAAGCGCGGCCTCGCCCAATGGCTCGGCGCCTACGCCGAGCTCATCCCCGCCGTCGGCCCCCTGCGCACCCTCCGCGCCGCCGCCAACGTCGGCAACTGGGTCAGCTGGAGCGCCCAGTTCATCCCGCCCCACGTGATGAAAAACATCGCCAAGCACCCCATCGGCCGCCTCCTCTACAACGAAAAGACCGTCGGCTACTGGGCCAGCGTCGGCGCCCAGATCGCACGCATCATCCAGACCATGGACTTCGAGGGCGCCCTCTCCCGCGCCGCCCAAGCCCGCGAGCAAGGCAACGACGCCAAGGCCGACGAGCTCGAATACTGCGTCCAGATGGCCCGCCACGCCCTCGAGGACGGCGTCCTCCTCACCTACAACCAGCAGCTCGCCGACGACTACCTCAAAGGCGGCCTCCAACGCCTCTTCGACAAATACCACCTCAGATACGACGACGACCTCGCCGCCACCCACATCCCCCGCCCCCTCGCGCGCCTCATCGCCCACCAACGCACCCTCTGGCGCGAGCGTCTCGCCAAAGCCAACGCCATCCAAAACCCCGCCAGACGCATCGCCGCCCTCGCCGCGCTCGCACGCCACCCCGTCACCGACCTCGGCATCGCCCTCTGGAACGCCACCGGCTTCCTCTCCGAATACCAATCCATGATGGTCAAACTCGCCGGCTGGGCCTACCTCCACGACCGCGTCGCCGCAGGCACGCTCCCCCCGCTCCCCGGCGAGGCCGCCGCCACCCCCGCCCCGGGCGGACAAGCCTCCAACCCTCCAAGCATCCAACCCTCCGGCGGCAACGCCGCCTCCCCACTCGCCAACCCCACGCCCGCGCTCCCCCCGGACCTTCCCCCGCCCCCCGAAGGCCTCCGCGCACACGGCCTCGACGACCTGCCCCCCGCCCAGGCGCAAACCCGCGCCTACGAACAAGCCACCCAAAACAGCCCCCTCATTGAGCAAGCGCTCAACGCCGCCGCCCAATCCGTCGGCGCACAAGTCGCCATGCGCCCCGGCCTCAAAGGCCAAGCCCGCGCCACCGAGAAAGTCGCCCAAGACTACGCCGGCGACTGGGCCCGCATCGCCGACCTCGCCGGCGGCATCCTCATCCTCCCCGACGAAACCCAATTCGCCCCCGCCCTCGACGCCCTCCGCGCAAACCTCCCCCAAGGCGCCGCCATCGCACGCGTCAAAAAGTTCAACATGCGCCCCGGCGCCACCGGCTACCAAGACATCAAAGTCACCCTCCGCCTCCCCAACGGCGGCCTCGCCGAAACCATCCTCGTCACCCAACAAATGCTCGACGCCAAGCAAAACCGTGGCGGACACAAACTCTACGAAATCACCCGCATCCTCAAGAAATACGAACGCGCCGGCGACCAGGCGGTCGACGACGCGATTGTCGCACTCGAAACGCTCGCAGACGCCGTCTACGCGCCGACGCCCGCGCCCGATTTCGACAACATAAAGGCCCGCGCCTCATCCTCCGTGCAAACCCTGTTGGGCCCGCGCGTGAACGCCTCCCTCTCCGAAGGCGACATCAACGCCGTGAAGTCCCTGTCCTCCGGCATCCACTTGGCGCAACCTCCCTCCGTCAGCTCGAACGCCACCCCCGCGGACTCGCAAATAAAGAACGGCATAACCAATCCTCCTTCCTTTGACGCCACCACCCTAGCAAATCCCACCCCGGGCCGTCAACCCACCCCCGCCGCCCCGCACGGCGCGCCCGATTCACAATTCACGACTCACGATTCACCGGACGGGCGCAGCCCGTCCACCCCCGCCTACGACGCGCAGCGCCGCCGCCAAATCGCCCTCTACGCCGCCGACCGCGCCGGCGACCCCAACTTCGCCAACAAAGGCATCCTCACCGGCCAGGCCGAGACCTTCTACGCCCCCTACCTCAACGCCCGCATGAAAGGCCTCTCCCGCACCCTCGCCCGCGCCAAGGAAGCCCCCGGCGAATTCACCTTGAAGGTCCTCGCCTTCCTCGGCCCCTCCCTCCTCGCCTACCTCCTCGCCGACGGCATCCTCAAACGCGCCGTCGAAACCCTCTTCTTCGGCGGCCAAGAACCCGACGAAACCCAACGCCAAACCCTCGCCGGCAACCTCCACAACACCCTCGCCTGGGAAGAGGCCGCCCTCAAGAACATCTCCCCCTACACCCGCCTCAACTACTTCACCGTCCCCCTCTGGATGAGCGCCGACCGCGCCACCACCCTCTCCCTCAAATATCCCATCCCCGAAGAGGCCAAACCCTTCCACCTCGCCCTCGCTGCCCTCCTCAACCGCTCCGGGCTCGACACCGGCATGCCCGCCACCGGCCTCCCCGACCTCCTCGCCGAGATCCACGGCAGCCTCGCCCCCTCCGCCGGCGACCGCGGCCTCGCCGTCTCCCTCCTCGACACCTGGTGCGCCCCCTGGCTCGACCAGACCAACCCCTGGCAGACCTACCGCCAAGCCAACCAATTCTCCGACGACGCCTTCAAGGCCCGCTACCTCATCCCCATGCCCCTCATCAAGGAACAGCTCATCGACACCTGGAACGGCTCCCCCCTCGTCTCCCTCACCCGCCTCCGCCGAAACGACCGCGAAGGCGACATCCCCGACGACCTCCTCGCCCTCCAAACCCTCCTCGAAACCCCCATCGTCGGCCCCGTCATCGCCCGCTTCGCCTCCATCGACTCCAAAGGCCGCGCCCAGACCGTCGCCCAATACGCCCGCCTCGCCGAAGCCCGCAAAGCCGCCCTCCGCCTCCAAGCCCGCGCCGCCGCCCCAGACTACCTCCAATCCGGCGCCCTCCCCCCAGCCATCCACACCCTCCCCCCCGAGGAACGCCGCTACTTCATCGAAGCCCTCATCGACGCCGCCAAAGACCACACCCTCCCCCAATCCGCCCCACGCGAAACCCTCCGCAAAGCCCTCAGCATCCCCTTCCGCGACCTCCGCGACCCCGCCCTCCGCGCCACCCGCTAATCCCCCTCCCGCTTGCACAAATCCCATCACACCCCCGCATAACCCATTGCAACCCCAACCCCTCCCCGCCCCGTGGTAGTTCCCGTTGAACGAAAGTATGCGTGAACGCATCTTCAGCGTTCGAGGCGTGGCGGGATAACCCAAACGGGACTCCGCCAAACTCGAACTATTGCTTTCATGATACCACTAAGACGGGGTCGCGTCAACGCGGAAAATCCGAATCGTCCCGCGAAGTCATACAGTGGAATGACTCAAGGGAAAAGGGCGGCGAAAGGTTCGCTATGCGCGCCGTCGGTCGGGTGTGGCCAACGAGATTACGGGCCTCGTTCCTCGGAACGCGCCGTACCTCGCCCCGGACTACGCCGTGTCGCACATCGGATCACGCCGTATCCCCCGGCCTTGGGCGGCGCAGACAAAAAGGGCGCGCCGGGAGACGGCGCGCCCTTTGGCGGGCAATCGCGAGGATGCCGCCCACCCCGCTCAGGGGGCGGCGGTGCCTTCCTCCTCCCAATGGCCGGGAACCCATGTCCGTTCCGTCTCGTTGCCCTCCGGGTCGCGGGTGACGCGCCAATAGCCCTCCACCCAAACCTTGGCCTGCTTGGCCGCGCCGGGGGCGTAAGCCGGGAGGATGCCGGGCGTGCGCTTCGGCGGGGAGGGTTGGGCGGCCTGCGCACCGCTTTCGGAGGTTTGCCCCGGCTGCACCACGATGGTCTGCTGGGCCGGCGGGGTGACCACGATGGTTCGCTCCTCCCGCACGACGGGCGGCGGCACAAGCGGTAACGACAGCCCGAAGGCGCCATGCCGCCCCACCCGCGTCCCGACGGAGAAGACGCTGCCCCATGGGCTGATCCCCAGCCCCCAGCCCCACGTGGGCGGCCGGGGCGGCCGGTGGTGCCACCGCGCGGGCGGCGGGCGCGGCGGACGGAAGCCCGGCCTTCCCGGCGGCGGCCCGGGCGGGCCTCCCCATGCCGAGGCCACCCCGCCCAGCGCCACCAGCGCCGCAAAAAACAATCGCTTCATAGCCACACTCCTTTCGTTCACGCCAACAGCATAGCACGCCAAGCCGCGCCAAGGCAACCAATCCGCCCAGGGACAAAAAAGCGCCAAGCGGCTGCTTGGCGCGGATGGGGCGGAGGGGCGGGGCTCACTCCTGCGTCTGCGGGGCGGCGGCGGCGACTTGGTCGGCGGTGGGCGCCGAGGTCGCCTCGGCGACGGTCTGCGCCGCCTCGGCCCCAGCGTCGGCGTCGGCGTCGGTGCGGGGCTCGTCGGCCCAGCCTCCGCCAAGGGCGCGGTAAAGGGTGATGGCGTTGGTGAAGAGGGTGGCGCGGTGGGTGACGAGATTCTCCTGCGCGGACAGCAGGGAG